>NZ_JBJEIH010000025.1:4939-41121 GCF_051876855.1 Bifidobacterium sp. | reverse complement strand
TCTGGCGTGTTCTGCGGACCGTGCTGACGGTCATCCTGGTCATCGTGCCGTTCGTTGTCGCGCTATCCCGCGTGATTTACGGCGTGCATTACCCGACCGACGTGTGCACGTCGCTGGTGTTGACACCCGTTCTCGTGTGGTGTGTGTACCGGTTGTGCGATCCCGCGCGGTGAGTGGCGCGAGTGCGTCGGGCGCGGTTTTGTGTCGGCGCGCGAATCGCATCGGCGGCTGCCGGTATGATGGCAAACGCCAATCGGCACAAGGCTTTGGACAGGAGATATCATGCAGCGTGACATCGTGAAGGACAGGACGTTCCTCGCCCGGAAATCAGCGCCCGCGACAGCGGACGACGCGGCGGTTATCGCGGACCTGCGCGACACTCTCGCCGCACACCATGACGATTGTGTTGGCATGGCCGGCAACATGATCGGCAGTCTGACGCGCATCATCATTGTCACGATGGGCGAAAAAGACGTTGTTATGGTCAACCCGGTCATCATCAAGCGTTCCGGCATGTACCTCACGAAGGAGGGGTGCCTGTCGCTGGAAGGCGTGACGCGGGTCAAGCGCTACGAAAACATCACCGTCGCCTGGCAGGATGACGCCTTCCACAGGCATGTGACCAGCTACGCCGGATGGGTTGCGCAGATCATCCAGCACGAGGTCGACCACCTTGACGGCATTCTGGTGTGAGTTTGGCTGTGCGCGCTGCCTGCGGTGATTGCAGTCGGCTGTGGTTGTTGCCGTCTGCAGCCATTGTGTGAGCGAATCCTCGCACGATGACCTGTGACCGACCGGAATCGGGCTGATGAGAATGGTGTGGGTGCCACTGTGTGAGTGGATCCTCACACGATGCCGGGGGAGGGTGTGGGGGCTAGCTGATTTTTGTCTGTCAGGTGTCAGTATGTGAGTCGATGCTCACACGGTGGCGGTTGAGACTGTCGGATTGGCTGATTCAAGTGGTTGCGTCGGCCATTGTGTGAGCGAATCCTCACACGATGGCCCGTGTCTGGCTGAAATCGGGCTGATTGGAGTGACATGGGCGCCAGTATGTGAGCGAATCCTCGCACGGTGGCGGTCGGAGGTCGCAGGCGAATTGATTTTGGCTGTTCGGGGGTGTCGTTGTGTGAATCAATCTTCACACGATGACCTGCAGCTGCCGGGGGTTGGCTGATTTGGGTTCGCCCAGGTGCCGTTGTGTGAGCAAATGCTCACTCACTGCCGGTCAGCCGTGCTCGCCGCGCCAGCTGAATCCGTCGCGTCAGCAGCGTTCGTCGTCCCCGGCACCCGTTCAGCCCGCGCCCGCGCTCGTCGCGAGAACCACACGTTGAGCAGCGAGCCAGTGACCACAAGCACCACGCCAATCCAGAACGGCAGCCCAAGCGCGACACCCAACAGCAGGGTGCTGGATGCGGTCGAGAACACCGGCGTCGCATAGGATCCGATCGCCAGTGTTTCCATGTTGCCGTGCAGCATGCCGTACCCCCAGCACGCGTATCCGCCGGCAATCGACACCGCGCATGCAATCAGCGCCAGATACCCGCCGAGTCCGGGAGCCTGCGTGGGAAGCCCGTCGCCGGACGCAAAATGGATGACCCACAGCGCGACGGCCACGCAGCAGAAGAAAATCGTCGTGCCGTCATACCCGTCGGACATCGTCGGCGAGATGGCCGCGTACACCGACCAAATCAGCGCCCCGGCGAAGGCGAGTGCGAACGGCAATGGATTCGACGCGATATTGCGCAGCGCAGACTGTACGTCCAGACTGTTGCCGCCAACCGCCATCGCCACGCCGACGGTCGCGATGATGGCTCCCGGCAACGCCTGCCAGACCGCGCCTCGCCGTTTGGACAGCGCCGCCGTGAACAGGACCAGCAGGGTCGGCCACAGGTAGTTGACAAGGCTGACTTCAACGGATTGTTCGGCGGTGGTGGCGAGCCCGATGGACAGGGAAATCGAGGCTTCGTATGTGACGAACATGAGGCCGCCGAGCAGCAGATAGCGTCGGGGCGCTTGGGAGAGCGGTTTCGGGCGTCGGGTGAGTATGAGCAGAATGCCACCGACCGTGTAAATCAGGGCTGATCCGAGGGTCGCACCGAACGCGTCCGCGACGAGTCGCACCAGACCTGCCATGAAGCCCCACAGCACAATCGCGAGTAGGCCGATTACCGTGCCGCCATGCGAAATCGCGTGGCCGAGGAGCGGGTTGGCGGCGGCGTCGGTGGTGCGGTTCGGCATGGCTTGGGCTCTCCTCTAGGGTTGCTGGGCGCGCGGTCTTGTTCGACGCACGTTGTCCGGTGTCCGGTACTCGGTCTGGACAGGTGTGCGGAAAGTGCGTCGGAGTGGAACGAGAGCGCGCATATCGCTAGAAACACTGTACCGCCCGGGTGTGCACGCCGGATGACGGCCACTCGACCGGCAGGCGAACAATCAGGCGAAACTGCCGTGCGAGCTGTCAGGTGGCCGACAAGGCGAACGCGAAGGCGACCAGTCGGACGAGCCGTACCGTGCTACTGCCGTTTCGTACGGGACTGCCACCACCAACCGACGATGTCAAGAACCATGCCGGCTGCCGCGATGATGATAATCAGAGCGTTGTGGTCCCTGACGCCGAAGACAATCAGCAGTGCGCTGAGCGCAATTTGCGCGATGAACAGGCCTTTGTCCATATGTCCCTCCAAGTGTCGTGCTGTTTCAGCAAGTGTTGTTTCAACAAGCGTTGGTTCAACGCTAGTCCTGAGGGTTCGGCGGCGCCGTCAGCGTCCCGGGTAGTGGTCCCGCGCGGACAGGATGCACAGGTCGCCGTCCGCGACCATGTAAATCAGTCGATTCGCTGAATCGATACGTCTGCTCCATATGCTTTCGAGGCCGGATTTCAGCGGCTCCGGCTTGCCGATGCCCTCGAACGGCGAGCGTTGCGCGTCCCGGATGAGGGCGTTGATTCGCTTCAGCGTGCGCTTGTCTTGGGACTGCCAATACAGGTAATCTTCCCAGGCGTCATCCGTCCAACGGAGCATGGGTCAATCCTTGGTGATGTCGTGCTGGACGGCTGCCCCTTCGCGAATCTGCTCCATGCCGCGTTGAACTTTGTTGCGCAGATACTGATTCTGGTACACCCGGAGCGTTTCCATGAGGGAATCGTAATCGGAAGCGCTCATGACGACAACGTTGTCATGTTCATCCTTGTTCGTCACCAGCAGCATATCCGCGTCATCGTTGACCCGGCGCATGTAGGATTTCAGATCTTTGCGGAAGTTCGTGTAGGCGACTGCGGTGACCATCTTCGTCCTTTCCTGGCGTTCCTGCATCAGGTGCTGTACAGAATACTGTACAGCATAGCAGTGAGGTCGGTTCGCGGCAAGTCTTGGATTGGCCACGTGGTGCCGGCTGGTGAAGCGTTGATGATGAAATGCCGGCTGACATGGTCCCGCGCGGACAGGATGCACAAATCGGCTCGCTGTGGTAGAGTGCTTACTTGTATGTGTGGCTTTGCTGTGCAACTGCGGATGTAGTTCATCGGTAGAATGGAAGCTTCCCAAGCTTCAGAGGCGGGTTCGACTCCCGTCATCCGCTCTCGCTATCGCGGTACCGGCTTGGTGCCGCGATTTTTCGTATCTTGGCGACTTCCGCCTTCCCAAACCGGTTGCGCTGGGCGGGTGTAAACGTAACCGGTTCGAGAAGGCGAGCGGACAAGCGGGTGGGCGCAATCAGCGCAGCAGATACCCGCGTCGTGCCGCCGCTGCGAGTCGCTGCGGCACCTGCAGTACGGTCCCGTCGGGCATCGTCACTTCAATGGGCTGTTCGGGCTTGGCTTTCCAGTGCGCTCGCCGTGAACGGGTTCGCGAGCGTGACATGCGATATTTCGGCGTGGCCATCAGCCTTGCCTCGCTTTCCATCGGGGGTTCTTCTTATTGATGACGTAGATGTGCCCGCGTCGGCGCACGAGGGTTGAGCCGTCTTTGCGCAGGAGGGAACGTACGGATGACTTGACTTTCATGGGCGTGCGCCTTTCTTGCTGGTGGTGTTGCCGCTGGCATTGTCGTTGCTGCCGTTGCTGTCGGCGTCACCGCCGTCGCTCGTGGTGCCGTTGCGGGTTTGATCGCCGGCGAGGCCGTATTGCCCGTACCGTCTGCGGAATCGCTGCACTTGCCCCGCGGAATCGAGGACGACGGCCTTGCCGGTGTAGAACGGGTGGGACGCGCTGGTCACATCCGCGTTGACCAGCGGGTAGGTGGCCCCGTCGGTCCAGGTGATGGAGGGCAGCCGCTCGGCCTGCCCCGCGAGCGTGGAGCGGGTCAGGAAGGTCTCGCCCGTGGTTTGGTCGCGGAATACGACCGGCCCGTATGCCGGGTGGATATCTGGTTTCATGGTTCTCCTGTCGGTTATTTGGGGTTGATCGGAGACTGATTGGGAATCGCCGGATCGGTGGGCGGCGGTGCGTGCCCGGAAGGCTTCTACCAGCTTGATTTCACGACGCCGGGCAGTTCGCCGCGATGGGCTTTGTCGCGCAGATTGATGCGTGACAGACCGAATCGCCGGTTGAATGCCCGAGGCCGGCCGTCAATGGCGTCACGGTTACGCAACCGCGTGGGGCTGGCGTCACGGGGAAGTGCGTGCAGCCGGCGCATTGCTTCCGCGCGCGCTTCCGGGCTGAGATGCGGGTTGACCGAATCGTGCCGGTATGCCGCCCGCCGTTCGGCGTATGCCGCGACTATGCGTTCGCGTTGCCGTTGCTTGGCGATGAGACTGCGTTTGGCCATGTCAGCGGACCTCCCGGAACATCACGCGCCTGCGTAGCACGGGGTCGAATTTCAACAGTTCGAGACGATCCGGCGTATTGCGGCGGTTCTTGGTTGTCGTATAGGTCGAACCGGTACCTGCGGTTGATCGCAGGGTGATGACCGGGCGAATATCGGTGGTTTTGGCCATGGGGCTTCCTTTCTGTTGGGGTGTTATTGACGTGTTTCCGCATTCCTGTGCCGTTGCGTTTCCGCGGCGTTGGGCAGGGTCGCGGGCTACAGGCGTATCTCGCCGTTGGTGATCAGCCGGGCGACGACCGCATCGATGCCGTGCCTGTCGATGGTTTTCATGCCGCGCGGTGTCAGCGTGAGGGTGACGCGCCGGCCGAGCGACGGCACGAAATAGCGCTTGCGCTGCAGGTTCGGTTCGAAGCGTCGGCGGGTTTTCCGGTGCGAATGGGATACGGTGTTGCCCTTGCCGGCGTGGGTGCCGAGGACTTGACAATATTTGCTCATGTGCTTCATTATAGATATTGAGAATCATTATCGTCAAGTGATTGCAGAAAGGTCGTGCCATGCCACGCCATCCATCGTTGCCATCATGGGGAAACACCGAAGCCGGAACCCCGCGTGTCAGTCTCGTCCTGCTGACCGGAGTCGACCGCCTCGCCATCGACGCCGTCGCCTTCTCCCTGGCGGATTCCCGCCCGGCCATTCGCGTCGCCGCCTGCGATGTAGCGCCCGACCCCGCCTCGCCCACCGGTTTGTCCCTGGTGAGAACCGTCTGCGAGCCTGGAAACAGCGACAGCCTGCTTGGCGGCGACACCACCGTGTTCCCCATGGACGACTGCTGCCTGACCTGCGCGTGCAAACACGACCTCGTGCGCGTGATGAACGCGGCCCCCGAATGGTCCGGAGCTATGCTGGCCGTGCTGCCGGTCGGGGTCGAAGGAACCGCAGTCGCGCAATATCTTGCGGACAGTTCGATGCTGGGCGACCTGCCGTGCGCGATCGACACCATCCACGTCGCCACGGCGGTAGGACTGGACGGCTTCGAATCAAGGCTTTTCGACGACGACCGGCTTGTTATCGCCGGAACGACCGACGACGACGCAGTACTCGACTCGCGTTCGACCGGCGTCGTGCAGACGCGGCTCATCCGCGAAGCCGCGCACATACTCATGCTGCCGATGCTTGCGGCGGGTGGCGGTGCTGCCCTGACGAATGACGGTACAGCCTTGGGTGGGGCGGACCCGGAAGGCGCGGCTATGTCACCTCGGCAAGGTGCCGACGAAACCGCACGGCTGTCCGCAATCGTCACCGCGCTCGCCGACCCGGCCGCCACCATTCACCCGGATGTCCACTGCACCGACCTGCACGCGTTGATTGGGGACGTGTGCACGCCGTCGCGGGTGCGGGTTTGATGGGCCGGCGGCTGTCGGCGCTTGTCACCCGTTGCACTGGCCTGGTTGTGTGAGCGAATCCTCACACGGTGAAGCCGGAGGTGCAATGGATTGGTTGATTGGTGCCGCTCGGGTGTCGTTGTGTGAGCGAATCCTCACACGGCGACGATTTTCTCTGCCCGGCTGGCCGGTTTGTGCTGCCGAAGTCCCCGTTGTGTGAGTGGATTCTCACACACTGGCCTGTGTCTGACTGGAATCGGGCTGGTTGAGGTGGGATGGGTGTCAGTGTGTGAGTGAATCTTCACACGGTGACGGTCAGAGGGTATGGGGGCTAGTTGATTTTGGTCTGTCCGGGGTCGTTGTGTGAGCCGATGCTCACACGATGGCGGTTGGGGCAGTCTGTATTGCTGATTCAAGTGGTTGCATCGGCCATTGTGCGAGTGGATTCTCGCATTGTGACCTGCGACTGATGGGGAGCCGGCGGGGATTGGTTCTTCAGGTGTCACTGTGTGAGTGAATCCTCGCACGGTGGGCTGAGTCCGTTGGCCGGGCGGTCCGCTCATTATCGTGCCGCAATGCGATATGGCCGTCGCGTATGTCGCGACATACAGGAGGAAGCAGATGGAGTGGAAGAGAACGGTTCGGTCGACGATTCCGCGGGTTGCGTATGTCGGGGCATGCGTGGCGGGGAGGATGGTGCGTCGGCGGGGTTGACTGAAGGACTATCTTGCGGGTTACGTATGTCTTGGCACGCGTGATTTGCTGGATGCGCGTTTGGCGGAAAGCCGGTTGCCGGGCCGGTCGGGTTGTGTATGTCCCGGCGTGCGTAATCCGGTGGGCGTCCTGGATTGGAGACGGTTCGGCGCGGGATTGTGCATGTTGCGTATGCCCTGACACGCGTATTCCGCCAGATGCTGGTGGTGGGTGGCTGGGTGTCTGGTGGCTCTGCCGGGTTGCGTATGCCGTGACATGCGTAATCGTCGGATGCCCCGGATTGGAAGCCGCTCGGCGCGGGATTCCGCACGTTGCGTATGTCGGGGCATACGCGATGTGTCGGATGTTGGTGCTGGAGAGCTGTGCGGCTGGTGGTTCTGCTGAGTCGCGTATGCCGGGGCATGCGCGTCGGGGTTGGTGGCGTGTGAATGGGGTTGCCTGAAGGACTATCTTGCGGGTTACGTATGTCTTGGCACGCGTGTCGTGCCGGGTGTTGGTGTCGGGCGGTGGTACGGCTGTGGTTCTGTCGGATTGTGTATGCCGTGACATGCGTAATCCGACAGATGTGGGTGCTGGGTAGCCACACGGTTGGTGGTTCTGTCAGGTTGCGTATGTCGGGGTATGCGTAACTCGACAGAACCCGTAGGCTGATGACGAATCTCGCGGGTCCCGAGCGCTTGCCTCACTCACGCCAGGCCTTCACCGCCCGCGATCGTACCGGTCCATGATCCGCAGCTGCGCACTCCACGGCAGGAATCGCGCGGCGAACAGTCCGACTTTCATCTGCCAGGTCGGCACGATGATGAGCTTGCCGGCCAGCGTCTTGTCGATCGCGTATCGCGCAACCGCACGGCTGGATGCGCCCGGCGTGAGGAATTCCCCGCCCGCGGTCGCGTTGAAATGTGTGTCGACCGGTCCAGGGCATAGCGCGCTTACGGTGACGGGCACGCGGTCGCGTCGAAGCTCCTGCGCCACGGCGAGCGTGAGTTTGAGCGTGTAGTTCTTGGTCGCGTAGTAGGTGGCGAGCCGCGGTCCGGCCAGGAATCCGGCGGCGCTGCACACGTTGAGCAGCCGGCAGCGCCCGTCGCGCCTGAATTTGCGGACGAACAGTTTGGTGAGCACATGGTAGGAGACCACGTTGAGGTTGATCATTTCGAGCTCGCGGTCCAGCGGGGTGTCGGTGAAGTCGCCGAACAGGCCGAATCCGGCGTTGTTGACGAGCAGGTCGATGCGCTCGTCGCGGTAGCGCGCGAACAGTTGCTCGCACGCGCTGCGTTGCGACAGGTCGAGCGTGACGGTTTCGACCGTGATGGTTTTGCCGTGTGCCGCCGCGATTCGTTGCGCTTCTTGCGTCACGTTGTCCAGACGCGCCTGATTGCGGGCGACGAGCGCGAGGTCATACCCGAGTTCGGCGAGATACAGCGCCATGTCGCGACCCAATCCGCTCGACGCTCCGGTGACGATTGCCTTCATTGCAGCTCCTTTCTGGTTGATTTCCGCTTCTGCCGACGCTGACAGCTATCTCGGCGTCGGCAGTAGGTAATGATTCCGCCTCTGCCGACGCACAATCCCAAAACCGGCAGCCTACTTGAGCCGCCGCCCCGCCGACCCAAGCTGCTCGCACGCTTCGACCACGCGCCGCGCCATCGAGTCTTCGGCCTCACGCCCCCACGAGCGCGGATCGTAGAACTTCTTGTCGCCCACTTCGCCGTCAATCTTGAGCACGCCGTCATAATGCGCGAACATGTGCCCGGCAATCGCCCGCGTGAACGCGTACTGCGTGTCGGTATCGATGTTCATCTTGACGACGCCGTGGCTCACCGCTTCGGCGATTTCCTCGGCGCTGGACCCTGAGCCACCGTGGAACACCAGCGGGAACGGCTTGTTTTCAGGCACTTCTCCCGCGAATCCGCGCCCTGCGACATGCCCTGCGATCCGCCCGTCCGCCACTGTCGCCGCGACCTCGTTTTGAATATCGCCCAGCAGTTCCGGCCGCAGCTTGACCACGCCCGGCTTGTACGCGCCATGCACGTTGCCGAAGGTGAACGCGGCCATGTACCGCCCGTTTTCGCCCAGTCCGAGTCGTTGCGCGACGGTCACGCCGTCCGCGGGCGTCGAATACAGCTTCTCGTTGATTTCGGCGCGCTGCCCGTCTTCCTCGCCGCCGACCGCGCCGATTTCGATTTCGAGCACTGTATGCGCGGCGACCGACTTGGCGAGCAGTTCCTCGGCGATATCAAGGTTTTCGGCGAGCGGAACCGTCGATCCGTCCCACATATGCGACTGGAATGACGGCTCTTTGCCGTGCGCTACCTGATCTGCTTCGATGGCGAGCAGCGGCCGTACCCACTCGTCAAGATACTGCTTGGCGCAATGGTCGGTGTGCAGGGCGACCGTGTTCGGGTATTTCGCGGCGACCTCGTGCGCGAACGCGGCGAACGCGAGCGACCCGGTGACCCGGTCGTTGACCCGCTGCCCGGAGAAGTAGGCGGATCCGCCTACGGACACTTGGATGATGCCGTCAGACTCGGCGTCGGCCAGACCTTGCAGCGCGGCGTTCAACGTCTGCGTGCTGGTCACGTTGATAGCGGGGTAGGCATAGCCGCCGCGACGCGCCGCATCGAGCATCTCGGCATACCGTTCAGGGGTTGCGATAGTCATGATTCCATTATCGCTCAGGGGGTGCCGGATTCACGTTTCGAGCCCGGTGTGTTGTTTTTGCGCGAGGCGCTACACAAAGGGGCGGGTGTGTGTGACAATACCGTATCAGGATCGTCAGGATGGAAGGGCCATGAAGGAAGTAGAAGAACTCTCGTTCGGTGACAGTGCCACCGGCGCGAGTGAACGCAAGCGCCACCCGTGGGTTGGCAAGCTGATTGCCGTGCTGATTGTCGTGGCACTGGTTGTGGTGTGCGCGGGTGCGTGGGCTTGGGAGGCCAGATTGCGCCATATCATCGTATTCGTCAACGGGCAGCAGGTGGAGATTTCCGCGGGGACCACGGCGGAACAACTGCTGAAAGGCCATGACAATTTCGGTACCCATCCCGGTCGGCTGCTGGCGGTGGACGGCAGCGTCATTAAGAAACATGGCGGGCATCCGGCTGAGCTGAGGGTTGACGGCAGTGTGATTGACCCTGCGGATTGGGGCAATACCCGGTTTTCCGGCAACGCGGATATTTCCGTGAAGTCAGGAGGAGATGTGGTCGAGGGGCATGCGATTGACTATGCGCCGATTCCCTATACTGTATCGGTTAATATCAAGGGCAGCGTCATCCAGATGGTGAAAACGCGCGGCAGAGACGGCAAGCGTGAGATTTGGGTCGGCGATATCTCCAAGAAACGCATCACGAAGCGGGTTGTTACTCAACCGGTTGATGCCCAGATTGTCGGCGTATCGCCGCGTCCGCAAGGCCATAAGGTCATTGCGCTGACGTTTGATGATGGTCCGAGCGATCAGTACACCGCCCCGATTCTCGACATTCTCAAGCAAAAGGGCGTGAAGGCGACGTTCTTCGACGTGGGCCAGTATTCGGTGCAGTACCCGGCTTTGGAGAAGCGGATGGTCGCGGAAGGCCATGAAGTCGCGAGCCACAGCAACACGCACCCGTTTATGCCGAAGATGAAGCGTGACGCGTTGCGTGCCGAAATTACCGCCGGATTCGCCAATATGAAGAAGGCGTCCGGCGTGAGCACGCGTATGATGCGCTCGCCGTACGGCTCGTTCACGGTGGACCAGTGGAAGGATGTGTACGATCTGGTCGATTACAACGTGCTGTGGAGCATCGACACGGAAGATTGGCGGCGCCCCGGCGCTCAAGCGATTCATGACGCGGTGCTCAACCACGCGTACAACGGCGCGGTGGTGCTCATGCACGACGGCGGCGGAAATCGCGACCAGGATATCGAGGCTCTGCCCGGCATCATTGATGACCTCAAGGCGCAAGGCTACGAGTTCGTGACCATCAGCGGCCTGCTCAAACTCGCCGGCATCAGCGCCGCTCCGCTGGCTGATGAGGGCGGCGAAGCGAAAAAGTAGGTGGTGCGGCGGGCGCCCGTGGACGTTGCCCGCCAATTCGTCACGCACTGCGTGACCAATTGAGTGTCGGCAAAAGGTCAGATTTCTGCTTCTGCCGACACTGAGGACCGTGTGAGCGTCGGTTGTGGGTTGTGGTTCTGCTTCTACCGACGCTGAGGGTCAGATCTAAGCCACACCACCCGGTAGAGGGGATACGGTAATCTGTGGGCGGCGGAATCATGCGTTTTGCGGAGGTGCATCATGCCCGGAATCATTCTTATCGGCGCTCAGTGGGGCGATGAAGGCAAAGGCAAGGCGACCGATCTTATCGGCTCGCATGTCGATTATGTCGCCCGCTTCAACGGCGGCAACAACGCGGGCCATACCGTGGTCGTCGGCGACGAATCCTACGCGCTGCACCTGCTGCCCAGCGGCATTATCAGTCCGAACGTGACCCCGGTCATCGGCAACGGTGTGGTTGTCGATCCTGAAGTCCTGTTCCAGGAGATTGACGGTCTTGAAGCCCGCGGCGTGGACTGCTCGCGCCTGCTGGTCAGCGAGTCCGCGCACGTAATCGCCCCCTACCATCGCACTATTGACAAGGTGACCGAACGCTTCTTGGGCAAGCACAAGATCGGCACCACCGGTCGCGGCATCGGCCCGGCGTACGCCGACAAGATCAACCGCGTAGGCATCCGCGTGCACGACCTGTTCAACGAGCAGCATCTGCACGACAAAGTGGAGGCAAGCCTGCACCAGAAGAACCAGATGCTGGTCAAGCTGTACAACCGCCGCCCGATCGATATCGACCGCACCACCGACGAGCTGCTCAAGCTTGGTGAACGGCTTAAGCCGTACGTGGCGAACACGTCCCTCGTACTCAACAATGCGCTCGACGCAGGTAAGACCGTCCTGTTCGAAGGCGGCCAGGCCACCATGCTTGACGTGGACCACGGCACCTACCCGTTCGTCACTTCTTCGAACCCGACCGCCGGCGGCGCCTGCACCGGCACGGGCGTCGGCCCCACCAAGATCACCCGCGTCATCGGCGTTTCCAAGGCGTATATCACGCGCGTGGGCGAAGGCCCGTTCCCGACGGAACTGTTCGACGAGCAGGGTGATTGGCTGCGCGAGCAGGGCCACGAGTACGGCGTCACCACCGGCCGCCCCCGCCGTTGCGGCTGGTTCGATGCGGTCGTCAACCGGTACGCGGTGCGCGTCAATGGTCTGACCGATATCGTGCTCACCAAGCTTGACGTGCTCACCGGCCTCAAGGAAATCCCGATTTGCGTCGCCTACGACGTGGAGAACCCGGACGGCACGCACACCCGCTACGACGACATGCCCGTCGACCAGGCGGCCTTCACCGCGGCGAAGCCGATTTACGAGACCATGCCCGGCTGGAGCGAGGACATCTCGCAGGTGCATGATTTCGCGGACCTGCCCAAGACCTGCCAGGATTACGTCAAGCGTCTCGAAGACCTGTCCGGATGCCGGATCTCTGCAATCGGCACCGGCCCGCAGCGCGACCATATCATCTCCGTCCACTCGCTGATCGACTAGTCTGCGAAGCATTGCAGGCAAACCCGACCGGACCGGAGTCGAGGCGCGGCGGCGTCACGGCTCCGGTCCCGCATAAGAGGCCGTGAAAAGCTGCCGGGGGAGAGAAGGGGAGAGGGTTCCCGGAGGCGGCAGAGAGTAAAGAAAAGCAAGGAAGAGAGGAAGGAAAGGCATATGACGAAACGTTCCCCGCTCGCCGACCCACAGTTGTATGTGGTCGTGTTCATCGGCGGCGCGATCGGCACATGCGTGCGTTACCTGCTGGGGCTTGCGATACCGGCGACAGCCGCGGGATTCCACTTCGGCACGCTCGCCGCGAACCTGCTGGCCTGCTTCGTATACGCGGGATTGAGCGCATACTTGGCACAGGCTGATTGGATTCGCCCGCGCAAGCGCGAACTGGTCAACCGGGGTGCCGGCATGGGCGTGTGCGGCGGATTGTCAACCATGTCCACACTCGCGCTGGAAGGCTTCACCGGCATACTTGGCGGGCAGGCGTGGCAGGCGTTGCTGTACCTGCTGGTCAGCGTGGTTTGTGGCCTGCTGGTTGCGTTCGCGGGCGTCTGGTGCGCTGATCGGCTTGCGGCCGGGCATCGCGCACAACGTACTGCGGCGGCCGGTCAAGCTGCTCGGTCTGGTGATTCCGCCACCTTCGGCAATCCTGGCAACCCCGCCACCCCCGGCGATTCCGGCGAGTCCCTCAATCTCAGCGCTTCCAACGTTCCTGACAATCTCGGCTCTGCCGTCACCCCCGACACCCCCACCACCCCCGCCAACTCCGCAGAACAGGAGGCCCGGCAATGACTTCATTCCTGATTGGTGCACTCCTGTGCCTCATGGGCGGCCTCGGAGCCGTCACCCGGTTCGTGCTTGATACCGCAGTCAAACAGCCGTGGTCCCGTGTCCCCGAAAACGCAGATGAACGCACCGCAGCCATCCACGCGTTCCCGCTGTCTACGCTCGTCGTGAATATCGCGGCCTCACTGCTCGCCGGCATCGTCGCGGCGGCCTTCGTCTACCACGGCGACCCGGCCAGCCCGTGGCGTCTGGTGCTTGCCACTGGCTTCCTCGGCGGGTTCTCCACGTTCTCGACCGCCATCAACGAAAGCGTCACCCTGCTGCGCAAAGGCAAGCGTGCGGTGGCCGCGGCGAATATCGTCCTCGAATACGTCGTCCCGCTACTGTGCGTGGCACTCGGCTGGTGGCTGGCGGCGGCCCTGTGAACGATTTGCACGTCACCGCGGACCGTCTGCTCACCTCATTCGCCCGCCTCAAATGGCGCATGGCGGGTGCCGGCGTGCTCATCGGCCTGCTGTCCGGCGTGCTTGTGGTCATCTACCGGCAAGGCATCGAACTGAGCATTCGTTTCGCCCGGTGGATGTACGCGCAGATTCGCATCACACCGTGGCTGATCGCCCCCTGGGCGTTGGCTGCAATACTCATCAGCCTGCTTATCGCATGGATGGTCCGCAAAGAGCCGATGGCATCCGGTAGCGGCATCCCGCAAACCGACGGTGTGGTGTTGAGCGGCTTGAAGATGAAGTGGCAGACCATTCTGCCGGTGCGCTTCCTCGGCGGCCTGCTTGCCGCCCTGTTCGGGCTGTCTTTGGGGCGCGAAGGCCCGTCCATCCAAATCGGCGCGTCCGGCGCGCAATTCCTGTCACACCGCATGCGCGGCGAAAAACGCGAAGACGTGCAGGAACACTATCTGGTGACCGCGGGCGCGGCTGCCGGTCTGTCCGCAGCGTTCAGCGCGCCGTTGTCTGGCATGATGTTCGCGCTGGAAGGCATCCACCGCAGCTTCTCCCCGGCCATCCTCATGGGCGCGACCGCCGCCTCCCTGACCGCGGATTTCGTATCCAAATACTGTTTTGGCCTGACCCCGGTCCTCGATTTCGGGGATATTCGGCAGTTGCCGCTCGGCGATTACATGTGGCTGATTCCGCTCGGCATCATCGCCGGGCTGGTTGGCTCGCTGATGAACCGTTCCCTGCTCGGATTCCAAACTCTGTACGGCAAGCTGCCCGACTGGTTGCGCCCGATGATCGCCATGGCGATTGCTCTGCCGGTCGGCCTGTGGCTGCCTGACGTGCTCGGAGGCGGCTCGAACCTCGTGCAAACCGCCGAACGCGGCCATCCTGGACTCCTGATGCTGTGCATCCTGCTGGTCGTGAAAATCCTGTTCACCAGCACAAGTTTCGGTTCCGGCGTGCCCGGCGGCATCTTCATGCCGATTCTCGCGGTCGGAGCGTTGGCAGGCGGCGCGTTCGGCACGCTCGGCCACGACCTGTGGGGGCTTTCCGCCCAGGCGATTCCGGTTTTCGCGGTTTGCGTGATGACCGGCACACTGGCGGCATCGGTGAAAACCCCGATCACCTCAATCCTGCTGACCGTTGAAATGTCTGGCACCCTGACCCACATGCTGCCGGTCGCCGCAGCCGCGTTCATCGCGCTGCTCGTCTCCGACATGCTGCGTACGAAGCCGATTTACGGCGTACTGCTGGAACGCTACATGCGCGCGCAAGGCCAAGCGGCGAAACTGCCCGGCAACCTGGGTTCCGGCATCATGGATTTCCCGCTGGAAATGGGCGCGCCCGCCGACGGGCATCGCGTGCGCGACGTCGCCTGGCCGTCCGGATGCCTGATTATTGGACTTCGACGGGGTGAACACGAAATCGTTCCGCGCGGCGACACCATGCTGCGGGGTGGCGATTACCTGATTGTACTGTTCAGCGGTCAGGAGGAACAGACCGTCCGCGCGGCGCTGCGTGGGCTGTGCGACGCGGAAGAAACAGCATCCGACCCCGCGCCCCGCTGATTGATGCCGCAGTTGCCCACGCGGGCTTGTTTGGTGCCGACGGGACGGTGCCATCCGTCGTCAGTCGTCGTTGTTTGGTGCTCGTGCTGTCGGCTGATTGTTGGGATTCCGCGGGTTTGTGGTGTGGCCGGGTTGGTGGCCGGGTATGGTCCGGCACGGGTGTGGACTGGATCGGTTTTCGGGTTCCGTTCTCCGGTTTGGTTCGTGGTTCGGGTGTTCTGGGTGCCTGGCATGCTGGCGGTCGATTGTGAGGGCGTAATCAGATCCCTGTGATTCCGCGGTTCTGCGATGATGTCGTGGTTGGTGGCCGGGCGTGGTCCGGCATGGGGGGTGGACTGGTTTCGATTTTGTCCTGTGTTCTCCGGTTTGGTTCGTGGTTCGGGTGTTTTGAGTGGTTCGTTTGGTGATGGTTGATGATGGTGGTGTATTCGGATTGTTGGGATTCCGCGGGTTTGTGGTGTGGGCGGGGTTGGTGGCCGGGTACGGTCCGGCACGGGTGTGGACTGGATCGGTTTTCGGTTCCCGTTCTCCGATTCGGTGCGGGCCGCCCATCCGCCCGCTCGCCCATCCGCTCGCCCTCCGTGTTAACACGAATGACTGCGAAGTTACCCCGGCGAAACGTTATTGCAACCGCTAGTCGAATCTCGAACACCTATGGTGAGGGTATTCGAGAGAGGACATCAAATGGCAGACGCACCATCAACTGCGCGACGCCATCGGTTCCTGATCCTGACTTGCATGCTTGCCATGCTGGTTCCGATGGCGTTCCTCGCATTCCCATCATCCGCACAGGCCGCTGAAGCGGTCACAACCTGCAATCCGACCGCCACCAACGGCTGTGTGAACGGCATCCTGCAAGATGCTTCCAAACAGCCCGTCGCCGGCGCGACCGTCACCCTGTCCGGCAAGGAATCGGCGACCACAACCACCGATTCGACCGGAAAATGGGCATTCTCAGTGACCGCGGACGGCTCCTACACCGTCACCATCGACAAGTCGGTCGCCTCAAGCCACGGCCTACCCGGCAACACGGCGACCGTGAGCATCGACAAAAGCGATTTCTCCAAGCAGCGGGCGGTCGTCCGCTTCGACAAGGCGAATGTGGCGGATTCTTCAAGCTCCGGCAAGGCATCCGGCTCGGCATCATCGTCAAGCAAAGCCAAGTCAGGCAGCTCAAGCTCCACAACCAACAGCACGTCGGCGTCAAGCGCATCCGGCAGCTCTAGCAATTTCGGCCAGCGCTTCTGGCAGCAGCTCTACTCTGGCTTGATTTTCGGCCTCATGCTCGCGCTGATGAGCGTCGGCATGAACCTCGTCTACGGCACCACCGGACTGAGCTCCTTCTCCCACGGCGAGCAGGTCACGCTCGGCGGTCTTATGGCATACGTCGGCACGCAGATGCTGCATTGGCCGCTCATCGTCTCCGGCATCTTCGCCATCGCGATCGGCGCGCTGACCGGCCTCATCCAGAACGAAGTCATCTGGGCGCCGCTGCGCCGCAAGCATGTCGGCCCGCTGCAACAGATGATCGTCACCATCGGCCTGTCCATGGTGCTGCAATACCTGTTCCAGTTCTTCTTCGGCGGCAGCACGAAAGGCATCGTCACTTCGGTGGAACGCGGCTTCCAGATCGGCCCGATCACCACTGACCGCGCGACCCTGATCTCCGCGGCCATTGCAATCGTGGTCATCGCCACGGTCACGTACTTCCTGTACCACACACGGTTCGGCCGGGCAACGCGAGCCGTCTCCGACAACGCCGCACTCGCCGCGGCATCCGGCATCAACGTGGAACACGTGGTGCGAATCGTGTGGATTCTGTCCTGCGCGCTCGCCGCACTCTCCGGCGTGCTCATGGGCATCTACCTCAACGGCATTGCGTGGAACACGGGTGCGGTCCTGCTGCTGCTCATGTTCTCCGCGGTCACACTCGGCGGCCTGGGCACCGCGCCGGGCGCGCTCGTCGGCGCCCTCATCATCGGCGTCGTGGCGGATATGAGCTCGCTCATCATCCCCAACGACATGCGCTACGCTTCGGCGCTCGCAATCCTCATCATCGTCCTGCTGTTCCGTCCGCAGGGCATCTTCGGCAAAGCACAGAGGGTGGGCTGAACCATGGATTTCCTTACGATTATCACCAATTCGTTGGGCGAACTCATTGCGCCCACAACCGCCGCCTACGCGCTTGCGGCAATCGGCCTGAACATTCACTTCGGCATGACCGGCCTGTTCAACATGGGCCAGGCGGGATTCATGCTGCTGGGCGCTTACGGCTTCGCGGTCACCCAGTCCATGGGCTGGAGCATTCTCGGCTCGCTGTGCATGGCGCTGTTCCTGTCGTTCCTGTTCGCGCTGCTGCTCGGCATTCCGACACTCAAACTCGGCCCTGACTATTTGTCTATGGTCACGCTTGCGGCCGCTGAAATCGTTCGCATTATCGGCCGCTCCACCGCGATGACCAAGATCACCGGTGGTTCCGGCGGCATCTCCCCGCAGGATTTCACGGAGAAGTTCGAAGCGCTCTCCCCGCTGCCCGACGGGCAATCGACCTTCCTGTTGTGGACCTACTCGAACAATACGGCGAACTCCTGGTGGATCCGCATCGTGGCTTGGGTGCTGGTCGGCATCGCGCTGTTCCTTACTTGGCGCTGGTTCAACTCCCCGTGGGGCCGTGTGCTCAAAGGTATCCGCGAGGATGAGAACGCAGTGCGCTCGCTGGGCAAGTCGGTGACCCGCTTCAAGATTCAGTCGCTGTTCCTGGGCGGTGCGTTCGGCGCGCTCGCCGGCATCATCTTCGTGCTGCCGCGTTCCGTACAGCCTGATTCCCTGGGCCGTCAGGTCACCTTCTACACGTGGACAATTCTGCTGATGGGCGGCGCGGCGACCGTATTCGGCCCGCTGATTGGCTCGTGCGTGCTGTGGGTGGCGCTCACGCTGATCAAGGAGTTCATGCGCGGCACGATTCCGACGACCGTGATCTCCTCCGACCAGGTGGAGGCGCTCGGCTGGGTGATTATGGGCATCGCGTTGATGTGCATCGTGATATTCAGGCCGCAAGGCATTCTCGGCGACCGAAAGGAGTTGGCGTTCAATGCGTAAGTCAACATCTCAACAAGCAACATCGCAGCAGACTGGGAAGAATGCAGCCGAGGACTTCGGCGATAAGCCCTTCCAACCGCAGGCGTACGTGTCGCAAGCCGACGCTCCGGGCGCCGCGGCACCTGGTTCCCTTACTCCCGAGGCGGATTTGCCGCGTTGGGCGACCCGCGCGCCCGAAGGCGAGAAACTCGAATCCACGCAGTACGCGGACCGCGTGCAACACGATCTGTCGTTCGTGAAAGCCGCGCCCGGCGTGGCAAAGCCGGATCCGATCCTCGTGGCCGACAACATCACCCGTAAATTCGGCGGCGTCACCGCCGTCGACGTGCAGCATTTCGAGATCGAACGGCACGGCATCACCGCACTGATCGGTCCGAACGGCGCCGGCAAAACCACCTTCTTCAACCTCATGACCGGTTTCGATACACCGAACACCGGCACGTGGGAATTTGACGGCAAACCGCTGAAATCCGAATCCCCGGAGCAGGTGGCGCGCATGGGCATGGTCCGCACCTTCCAGCTGACCAAAGTCATGAGCCGCCTGACCGTCATGGACAATATGCTGCTGGGCGCCCCTGTCCAACCGGGTGAAGGCATGCTCGCAGCGCTGTTTCCCGCCCGCTGGCGCAAGCAGGAGGAGAAAAACCGCGAGAAGGCTGAGCGTCTGCTGAAGCGCTTCCTGCTGTGGAAGAAGAAGGATGATTTCGCCGGGTCGCTTTCCGGCGGCCAGCGCAAACTGCTTGAAATGGCGCGAGCGCTGATGAGCGACCCACAGCTGGTCATGCTCGACGAGCCGATGGCCGGCGTGAACCCTGCGCTCAAGCAATCGCTGCTCGACTGCATCATGGCGCTGCGCGAAACCGGCACGACCGTCCTGTTCGTCGAACACGACATGAACATGGTCCGGCATATCGCCGATTGGGTGACGGTCATGGCGGAAGGCAAGATCGTAGCCGAAGGCGTGCCGAAGAACGTGATGTCCGACCAGGCGGTCATCGACGCGTACCTGGGCGCTCGCGCGAATATCGATTTGGGCGATGACGCGGCGCTTGAGAAGCTTGAGGAGGAACAGCATGAGTGACGTAACAGTGAATGAGCGCGAAGAGCCTGCTGGTGTGGCGGCTGCTGGCGTGGCTGGTGTTGCGGCCGCGGGTGAGACGCCAACGCAAGGCACGCTGCCGCGCTCGCAAGTGCATGTCGGCGAGCCGGAAGGCGACCCGCTTATGGACGCGCAGGATCTGATCGCTGGCTATCTGCCGGGTGTGAACATCCTGAATGGGGCCTCACTGACCTTGCATGACGGCGAAATCGTCGGCATCATCGGCCCGAACGGCGCCGGAAAGTCGACCCTGCTCAAATCCCTGTTCGGTCTGGTGCACATCCGGTCCGGCAAGCTGCTGCTGCGTGGCGAGGACATCACGAATATGCGCGCCGACAAGCTGGTCTCGCGCGGCGTGGGCTTCGTGCCGCAGACGGAGAACGTGTTCCCGTCGCTGACCATCGAGGAAAACCTGCGGATGGGGGCGTTCCAGGCGCCGAAACTGTTCAAGGAGCGGTTCGAATACGTCAGCTCGATTTTCCCGAAACTCGCGTCGCGTAAAGACCAGCTGGCGGGGTCGCTGTCCGGCGGCGAACGGCAGATGGTCGCGATGGGGCGCGCGCTGATGATGAAACCGTCCGTACTGCTGCTCGACGAGCCGTCCGCCGGCCTGTCGCCGATGCTGCAGGACGAGACTTTCATCCGTGTGAAGGAAGTCAACAAGGCCGGGGTTTCCGTGGTGATCGTCGAGCAGAACGCCCGCCGGTGCTTGCAGATCTGCGACCGCGGGTACGTGCTCGACCAGGGTCGCAACGCCTACTCCGGGCGCGGGCGCGACCTGCTCAACGATCCGAAGGTCATCTCCCTGTACCTGGGCAACCTCGAGGAGAAGGTCGAGGAGGAAGGCCGGTAGGTGCGGCTGGTTGGTGAGGCTGGTTGGTCGGGCCGGTTGATGAGCCAGTAGTAGATAAGGCGGCTGTGTGAGTAATTCCTCGCACAGCCGCCGCTTTCGTTCTCGTGCCCCCGGTCGCCGGCCGGACAACCCGCCACCGTGTGAGGATTCGCTCGCACGATGACGGTTGGCGGCCGGAGCCGGTTGGTTTGCTGGTCCGGGGTGTCATCGTGTGAGGATTGGCTCACACAGTGACGGTTGGCATGCTCCGATACCTTCCGGCGGGTGGTGCCGGGTGTCATTGTGTGAGGATTCGCTCGCACGATGACGGTTGGCGGGGCTGCGGTGCTGTGTAGTGCGGTGGCGTGCGCTTGCGCGCCAAGGTTTTCCGATTCACGGGCATTCCCCACGACCGGCAGCAGGCGACACAGTGGACGGCGTACGCTACGTCGCTTCCGACATTCGGTGCCGGGAGACTTGGCGCGACGGCGGGGCGGTTGTGTGAGTAATTCCTCACACAGTCGCCGCTTTCGTTCTCGTGCCCCCGGTCGCCGGCCGGACAACCCGCCACCGTGTGAGGATTGGCTCACACTCTGCCGATCGGCGTGCTCCGATTCCCTCCGGTGAGTGGTGACTGGGACCACTTTGTGAGGATTGGCTCGCACTCTGCCGGTCATGTGTCCCGATCCTGTTCCTGCGGGTGGCGCCGGAGGCCATTGTGTGAGGATTCGCTCACATCCTGGCGTCCCGACTAACCTGCGCAGCCGATATGTACAGGCGTCCGAGGCCTTGTCTGAAGCGTTCTGCTCAATTGCGTATGTCTGGGCATGCGTGGTCTGTAGGCTTTCCTGATTTGGCAGCGGGATTGTATGGGATGTGTCGGGATGCGTATGTGGTGACATGCGTGGCCGGATGGTTCGTGTTTCTTGATGGCGGTGGATGGGTGTCATCTGTCGGGTTGTGTATGTCCGGGCATGCGTGGTGTGTCGGTTCTCCTGATTTGTCAGCGGGACCGAGCGGGATGCGTCAAGTTGTGTATGTCTGGGCATGCGTGGCGTGGCGGTGCATCCTGTTTGTCAGCGATGTCTCGTGGGATGTGTCAAGTCGTGTATGTCCGGGCATGCGTGGGCGGCTGGTTCGTGTTTCTTGATGGCGGTGGATGGGTGTCATCTGTGGGGTTGTGCATGTCCGGGCATGCGTGGTGTGTCGGTTCTCCTGATTTGTCAGCGATGTCTCGCGGGATGCGCCGTCCCGCGTATGTCAGGGCATCCGCCCGCAACATTTCCTATTGTTTTCGCATGTCACGGTCAGGAAACATCCGGCACACGCCTGTGTTGCAAACCACGCTTAGATTCACGGGTAAACGAAGCGGCAAACCTACATCACCGTAATGTCCAATCGTCCGCTTCGCAGCAATGAATCAGCATGGGAGAGAGGAAACTGATCATGCGATACTCAACATCATCAACATCATCAACGCCATCAACATCATCGCGCAAGTCAATGAAACGAACCATGATGTGTGCCACCGCCGCCGTCGCCGCACTGACCCTGGCATTGTCCGGCTGCGGCTCCTCGTCATCAGGCGGTTCGGCCTCGAGTGGCGCGAGTGGCGGATTCGTGCTCGGCGCGCTGTTCCCGCAGACCGGCTCGCTGGCGTACATGTCCCCGCAGGAGGAAGGCGCGGTCAAGCTCGCCCTCAAGGACATCAACGATGCGGGCGGCGTGCTCGGCAAGAAGGCCACGTCGGTGAGCGCCGACACCTCGGACGCCGACCACGCGGACCAGAACACGTCCGGCACCCAGTCGGTGCTGTCCAAGAAGCCGTCCGCGATTATCGGCCCGGCATCCAGCTCCGTGGTCAAGAACGTGTGCAAGGAGATTTCCGCGGCGAAGGTCCCGCTGATTTCGATGGGCGCGACATCCGCAAGCTTGTCCGGCGTCGACCCATACTTCTTCCGCACGGTCGCCCCGGATAGCGTGCAGGGCGCGGTACTCGGCAACGTGATCGCCCAAGACGGCGTGCAGAAGCTTGCAATCGCGGCGTTCAACGACGAGTACGGTACCGGTTTGCGCGACACCATCGCCAAGACCGCTGAGGATGCCGGCGTCAACGTGGTGTATGGCGCGGATCAGGCCTTCGACCCGACCGAAACGAACTTCTCCTCGCTCGTGTCCACCATCAAGGCCTCCAACCCGGACGCCATCGCGATTATCGCCTTCGACCAGACCAAGGCGCTCATCAAGGAAATGATCAGCCAGGGCATTGATACCACGAAGCTGTATCTGGTTGATGGCAATACCTCCGACTATTCCGACACTTTTGACAAGGGCACGCTCAAGGGCGTGACCGGCACGATTCCGGGCGCCCACGCGACTGCGGACTTCCAGAAGAAGGTCAAGTCCATGGAAAGCAGCGTCAAGGATTACACCTATGCGGCTGAAACGTATGACGGTGTGATTCTGTTTGCGCTCGCCGCACAGAAGGGCGGCAAGGCCGACGGCGAGACCATCCAGAAGAACCTGCTCGCGGTGTCGGGCGCGAATGGCGGCACGAAGTGCAAGTCTTATAAGGAATGCGTGGGGCTGCTGAAGGACGGCAAGGACATCGAGTATGTCGGCCAGACCGGTATCGGCCCGTTCAACAAGGACCACGATCCGAGCTCCGCGAATATCGGTGTGTACAAGTTCGGCGAGGACAACAAGCCTGTGTTCGACCATGTCCAGTCCGGCAAGGTGTCTACTGACTGATGGCAGATGACTGATTGCCGATTACTGATGACTGGGCTGGTCGCGGGCTGGACTGTTGATCGATCGGGCACGATGCCGGTGGGTGAGGTGCCGATTTGGTCGATGGCTGGTCTGTGACAGGCTGGAGCCACTCAGCCGGTGGGTGAAGCCGGTGTGGGGGATGACGAAGCGGCCGGTGCGCTACGTGCGTGCCGGCCGCTTTGTGTTGTGTTGTTGTGCAGTTGCGGTGTTGGGTTGTTGGTTTGGACTGTTGTGGTGCTGTGTCGCGAGGTGTGGCGCGGTGCTGGCTTGCGCTGCCGGGTTGCGGTGCTGGGTTGCGGTTCCCGCTCGCCGACGGTATCCCCGGTGTATCGGAATAAAAGTAATTGCTGTTGACGTTCCGTCTGGTTGCGTATGCGGTGACATGCGTAACCAGACGGATGGCGCGGAGGAACAGCAAGCCCCCTTGGTATTTGCCGGGCTGCGTATGTCCGGGCATACGCAACGTTGCGTTATCGGCATATCAGGGCTTCCGGGTGCCTGCTTCTGTCGCGAAGCGTATGTCTCGGCATACTCGCGACCGGCAGCACCCCGGTCCGCGCGGCAAGCTCAATTGCATCCCCTGAGGCAGGCCGATACCTCTTGGCTACCGGTCACCAGCCCACCGGTCACCAGCCACCAGTCGGCAGGCGCGAATTTGTCGATTCGGCCCGTTGCGGTCGTGGCCGTTCCGCACGGTTCGTGCGATGGTTGCGGTACCATAGTGGATTGCCGCGATTCGCGGTGGCGCGAGTAAGGACGGCGGCGGGCGATTCCGCCTCACATGCATGATTTCGGAGTGACACATGACGCAACAGAATGGTCGGGACGCGGACGTCCTCGACGAAGACGGCGAAAGCGGCGAAGCGTCGCTGCCGGGTGCCATGGGGGCAGCGGCTTCACAGCATGCGGCTGTCACGTCTGAACCTGCATCTTCTGCATCGCCCGTTGACTCCACCGAGCCCGCATCTGTCGCGTTTTCCGCTGATCCGGTTAGTTCCACGGGTTCTGCTGATTCCGTGGATTCCGCTGATCCCGCATCTCCTGCCGACCCTGCATCTTCTGTTGACCAGGCTGATTCCGCAGGTTCAGTCGATTCCGTGTCTCCGGTTGGCCTCGCATTTTCTGCTGATTCCGCCAATTCCGCCGGCCCCCTATCTCCTGCCGACCCCGCTGTCACGTCGGTGTTCTCGGTCGCTTCGATTGCTTCTGCAACTTCGACCCCCGCAACGGTCCCCGCAGTGCCGGAAGTCCCTGATATCCCCGCGATACCGACAGTGCTGACCGCCGCATCTGAATCGGTTAACGGGCGAGATTCCGCCGATTCCAATGCTCTCAGCAATCCCGCCAATCTAGGTCATCCCGCTGATTCCAGCACTCCTGAGAATCCGGGCAGTCCCGCGGACTCCGAAGATCCCGGCGCCCCTGCCGTTACCGGTGATTTCAACGACTATAGCGGTTCAGATAGTTCCGCTAGCCACGGTGATTCCAACAATCACAACGAATCCGGCGACTTCGGTAATCCCGTCAACAATGACAGGCCTAGTGATTCCACCAACCCCGTAACCCCCAGCGATTCCACCAACCCCGCAACCCCCGGCGATTCCACCAACCCCGCCAACCCCCAAACCCCCGGTGACGAGCCGAATCCCGAGACCTTGATGATCGAACAGGTCGAGCAGCGCGATGCCCCGGTGGGTGCTGCGGCATCCCCGAATCCTCCGCAGATTTCGCTGGCCCCAATCAAGAAACTCCGCGCCCAATTCAACCCGCTCGCCGACGGCCTTGTCTATCTGGTCGTGTTCCTCGGCGGCTTTGTCGGCACCGCCGTCCGCTACGGCGTGTCCGCGCTGTTCCCATCGTCCGGCTCCGAATTCCCCGTGGGTACGTTCATCGCGAATGTCGCGGCTTGCTTCCTGTTCTCGCTGCTTGCGGAAACGATGGCGCACGCCTCATGGATCCGCCGGCGCACCCGCCAATTGCTCAGCCGCGGGCTGGGACTCGGCTTATGCGGCGGATTGTCGACGATGTCCACCATGGCGGTCGAAAGTCTGACCGATATGCTCGACCATGAGCCGTGGATGGCTGTTTCCTATATGGTGGCGAGCGTGGTCGCCGGCACCATATGCTGCATCGCCGGTGTCCTGCTGGCGCACGCGCTGACGGCATCGCGAGCCGCCAAATCGCTGCGTCGCATGTCGGGCGGTTCCAAGGCGTCGCATAACGTCCGACGCACCGATTCCACGTCGGTCGGGGGCGGAAACCCAGCGTCCAGACATGCGCAGGCGTCCGGACACGCGCAGGCGTCCGCAGGTGGCAATCCCACTGCAACTGGCGGGGCCGCAGCGGGAAATGACCCGAATATGCCGGCTGCGTTTGAACCGACGCCTATCACCGCGGAAATCCCGCTGGTTCCAGATCCGGTGACCGGGGAGGTGCACTGATGCTGCTGGTATGTGTGTGCGGCGGACTTGGCGCAATGGTCCGCTATGTGTTCGACGTTTCGATTCGTCGCGGCTGGCATCACGCGTTTCCGCTGGCGACGCTGCTGGTCAACGTGCTCGCCTCGTTCTGCGCGGGCATGGCGGCGGCCGGCTACGCGTACCATACGGTCGATCACGCGACTAGCCTGATTTTCGTTGCGGGTTTTCTCGGCGGTATGTCCACGTTTTCGGCTGCCATCAACGAAATGGTGTCGCTTGCCCGTAATCGTCGCTGGTGGCTTGCGTTCTGGTATCTGCTTGCGACGATTGCGGCGCCGCTGTTGTGCGCGGCGTTGGGGTGGATGCTGGTCGCCGTGACGCGCTGAGCGTCTGCCGGACCGCGGTCGCATCCTCTGCACCCTCCGCATTCCGCACCCCGCATCCGCACCCCACGCGCTCCATCGTTACATCGCAACGCATGATGACGGAACCGGTGTCGCCGCTCGATTCGTCCCGATAGTACAATGCCGATAGCAGGCGCGATGCACGCCGCCCGGCGGTTCAAATCCCGCTTGGCGCGCGGCGTCCGTCCGCGCATAACAGAGAGCAGCAGAAAGCAACAGAGAGCGCTTGAATCAAGCTTCGTGAGGAGAAACTCGTGGTCGGAATGCGCGACGTGGCCAAAAAGGCCGGAGTGTCTTTGAGCACCGTATCGTTGGTGGTGAACGCTTCCGGATACGTTTCGCAAGATATGCGTCATCGCGTTGAACAGGCGATGCGCGAATTGGATTATATTCCCAACGAGCTGGCGCGCAATCTGTATCGCGGACGGACCGGAATGATCGGTGTAATCGTGCCGACATTGCGTCATCCGTTTTTCGCGACGTTGGTGTCCGCGCTGCAGGGGCGGCTTGCGAAGCATGAATTGCAGACCTTGCTGTGTTCTACGGCCGATGCGGATACCGGTGAGGCGGAGTATGTCAGCCGTTTGCGCCGGCACATGATGGACGGGATCATCATGGCTGCTCACACTGATCATCCTGCGGATTACTGGACGTCAATCGGCCGGCCTGTCGTCGCGTTCGACCGCACGCTGGGCGACACCATCGCCACGGTCCGTTCCGATCATGAGCGGGGCGGACGGCTTGTCGCCGACCAGCTGGTGAAATCGGGCGCCCGCCATGTGGTGATGGTCGGCGGCCCGCGCAGCCAGTTCGATGACCGCGGCGAAGGGGCAACCACATTCCCCACGGTGCGGTATTTCCAGACGCTGGGCGAGCGGCTCGACGCGGCTGGAATCCGGCATGAGTATGTGGCGTGTGGGCCGGTCACGGATGTCGAGGGGTATGCGCGGGCGGTGCATATGCTGTTCGACCGGCTTGACGAATCGCGTTCCGGCGGTTCTTCTGGCAGTTCTGCTAGCGGTTCTGATGCCGGTAATGGCGGGATTCCGCCGGTCGATGCGATCGTTGGTTCTGACGTGGTCGCCGCGTGCGCGGTGAAGGAGGCGTTCGCGCACGGGCTGAACGTGCCGCGCGATGTGCAAATCATCGGGTATGACGGCACGTGTCTAGCCGATTGTGCCGGAATGACGCTGACGGTCATCAAGCAGGATTTCGATACGATTGCCGAGCGGTTGGCATCGCATATCGTCGATGCCGTCAACGAGCCGAATGCCCGGGACCACGCGGATGCCGACGACTCGAAAGACGCGGCGGGGGCCGATATCGTGCCGGTTTCCCTCCGCATCGGCGACACCACCCGGCCTGTCGCCTAGCGGCCTGCCAGGCGGGGAACAATCCTGAGGGCAGGGCGGGCCTGTCTTCCCCGGGAATTGGTCCAGTGGTCGTCCACTTGCCGACCACTGCGAAACCCCGCGGAAATACGGCGATGATTGGCTGTCAGCAGTATGAGGTGCACGCCAAGAGGTCCAATCCAACCCGCGGCCGTGCGCCATCGGAACGACACCGGGAGACGGCTATGGGCGACAACGACAGTGACGGGACATTCCTCGCATCCGCTGCGGGCAAACCCGCCGAACTGGCCTCCATACTCGCCGGCCGGATCACGGCAGGGCAATACCCGCCCGGCACGCGACTGCCCGGCGAACGTGAGCTCGCCGCGACCTTCCACGTCTCACGCGGCACAGTCCGCGATGCCGTCGCCATTCTCGCGCAACGCCACGTGGTGCGCACCAAATGGGGTGCCGGCACCATCGTGCTGGACACCGACGAGGCGTCCCTCGCCATCGAGGCGGTATTGAGGCAAGCCGACCACGAACGCGGCAATATCCGCGAGCTGCGGGACCTGGTCGAGCCTGCCATGGCCGCACTCGCCGCACGCAGGGCATCGCCCTCGGACCTGGTGACCCTCCACGGCATCATCGACCACACTGACATCCGGATGACGCCACGCGAATCCTTGCGAATGGACATGGCGTTCCATCTGGCACTCGCCGAAAGCACCGGCAATCCGCTGCTGGCGGCGCTGCTGCGGTTTGTCAACGATTCCGCGGAAGCCACGCGGGCCGGTACGCACAGCACGATTACGAGACGCCGCGTCTCACTGGATGGACACCGTGCGATTTTCTCG
The DNA here is from genome assembly GCF_051876855.1 of Bifidobacterium sp. Taxonomy (GTDB): domain Bacteria; phylum Actinomycetota; class Actinomycetes; order Actinomycetales; family Bifidobacteriaceae; genus Bifidobacterium. Next base: position 13,058 of record NZ_JBJEIH010000025.1, on the reverse strand, counting down.
TGCATCCAGGCCGGTGACGCGCCCGGGGCCCGGCAGGCGATGCTTGACCATCTGCGGGCCATCGGCGGGATGGACGTTCTCGGCATCCAGCCGCAACAGCCGGCAGGGTCGATGGGGCCAACGAAGTCAACGGAACCAACGAAGCCAATGGAACCAACGAAGTCAATGAAGTCAACGAGGCAAGCGAGGGGCGAACGATGAGCATCATCCACCTGCCAAGCCATCCGGATACCGTGCGGTGGGGCACCCTGCCCGCCCGCGGCGACCGTCCCGCCGCCGCCATCAACGCCGGGGACACGTTGCGCATCGACACGCTCAGCCATGAGGGCCTGCTGGAAGAACAAGGCAAGGATCCGCTGGGATTCTTCCAAGCGCAGGGCGTCGCGGCACCCGACATCCTCGCGGACGCGGCCGCCATCGCCGCCGAATCGGACCATCCGCACGGTTCCGGGCCGCACGTGATCAACGGTCCGGTCGAAGTGCGCGGGGCGAAACCCGGAGACTGGCTGGCCATCGATATCCTCCGCCTCTCCCCGCGCGTCGACTACGGCATCATCTCGAACCGTCACGGCAAAGGCGTACTGCCATCCATGCCCGAAGCCGGGCGTCGGACGGTCAGCATCTTCGCCCGGCGCATGCGCGTACACGGCAAGGACGTCGGCGTCATGCGGAAAACCGGCCCGGATGCGATCGACGCCTACCATACGTATCTGGCCGGCGGTGCGCCAGCGAGCCTGCCCGAGCCGGATGACCCCGATACGGTGGCCTTCCCGCTACGCCCGTTCCTCGGCATCATCGGCGTCACGCCGGACACCGGCGAGCATCTGAGCACCGTACCGCCCGGGGATTTCGGCGGCAACCTCGACATCAACCTCATGGTCGAAGGCACGCGCCTGTACCTGCCGGTATTCGTAGACGGCGCCGGCCTGTACGCGGGCGACCCGCATTTCGCGCAAGGCGACGGCGAGGTCGCGCTGACCGCACTCGAAGCGTCCTTGGAAGCCGACCTGCGTGTCGAGGTCATCGCCGGGCCTGATTTCACGCGGCGTTTCGGTGTGTTGCAGGGGCCGCTGCTGGAAACCCCCGACTACCTGGTGACCACCGGCCGCGCCCTGCGCCTCGATGACGCGCTGGAACATTGCGTGGAGGAATCCCTGCGCCTGCTGGTCGACGGCTGCGGCTTCGACCGCGCGCACGCCTACGCGTACCTCAGCGCCGCCGCCGACTTCGATATCTCCGAGGCGGTGGACATCCAACGCGGCGTCCATGCGGCGATTCGACGGGCCGATATCGGCCGGTAGCAAGGCAGGACAGCGGCGGCACGGCAGCCGGCGGATACTTGGATGCCGGCAAGAAACAGACGCATCCCCTCCCGTCGCCGCATACGCCGAAGATGAGTACGGGATCGTTGGAACACAATCCAGCCTGATTCGGCCCAACAGATGAAAGAGATGACATGGTACAAGCAGACACCACCACCGGACGCACCGACGAACCGGCGGAACAAACCGACACCGGCAGTCAGCGCCTGGTGCGTCTCGCCACGGCGGTGGCAGCAGCATCCGCGCTCGCCGGTGTGGCGGCCGGCCTGCTCACCCTCATGCTGTACGGCGTGGAGCACCTGTTCCTCGGGTATGTAGAGGGGGTTTCGGCTCCCGGTCCATTCGCGGTGCCGGCGTGGCGACGGGCTGTGTCCGTGTTCGTCGGGTTGTCGGTCGCGGCGGTGATTTGGTGGTTGCTGCGTACGCGCACGACCAAAGTGCCGTCGGTCAAACAGGCGGTGGGCGGTTCGCGTATGCCCGCGTGGCAGACCGTGGTGCATGTGATGCTGCAGATTTTCATTGTCGGTTCTGGCGCCTCGATTGGCCGTGAGGTCGCCCCGCGCGAATTGGGCGCTCTGCTCGGCCAGCGTTTCGCGGGTTTGACTCGTCTGGGCAAACGGGATACGCGCACACTCGTTGCGATTGCCGCCGCTGCGGGTCTCGCCGGTGTCTACAACGCGCCGCTCGCCGGAACCTTCTTCGCCGCGGAAATCCTGCTCCATGACATCAGTCTGGAAACGGTTGCCCTGGCGTTTGGCGGTTCGGCTTTGGCGGCATGGACGGCATCGCTGATCAAAGGCACGCACACCTTCTACGATTTGGGGCAGGTCAGCGCCCTGTTCACCCCGGATCTTATCGTTTTCGCGCTGATTGCCGGCGCGGTGTGCGGGGTGTTAGGTGCCCTGTTCCGCCGCGGTTCCGCATGGGCTGAATCGCATAAGTCCACGGGTGTGACGCTGCTGTGGACCATGCCGCTGGCCGGCGCACTCACTGGTGTCGCCGCAATCTGGATGCCGCAGCTCATGGGCAATGGCCGCGCGTTGGGGCAGCTGGGATTCTCGAGCGCGGTTGAGTTGTCGGTCATTCCGGGGTTGTTGATTGGATTCGCGGCGAAAGCCGTACTGACCCTGCTGACCATCCGTTCTGGCGCTTCGGGCGGTGTGCTGCAGCCGGGCATCGCGCTGGGTGCGTCGATGGGTGCGATTCTTGGTGTGCTGTGGATGACGTGCTTCCACACGAATGCGCTCGCCGTGTATGCGTTGATTGGCGCGTGCGCACTGCTGTCCGCATCCCAGCAGGCGCCGCTGATGGCGACCTGTCTGGTGATGGAGCTCGCCGCCGCACCGGTGAACCTGTTCGTGCCCGCCGGCTGCGCGGTCGCGGTGAGTGCGCTGGTGTGCAAAGCGCTGATGCCGCGTCTCGACGCGTGGCATCCGCTGGTCGGTATTGCCGCCCGCGCCCACCGTTGAGCCCGATCCCACACTGGGTGCGCTGATCCACGGTCGGATGCGGGAGATTGCGCTGAATCGGCCATTGGGTGGATAATCTCCCGGGAGAATTGTCGAGTTCGACTCCGTTCCGCAAGAACTCCCAACGACATCGTTGGAATCATGCGGTTCGCAAAATGATGCGGTTGGGAGTTTTCTCGCGGATTGGCCGAATCAGGCTAAACTCCCGCGGGAAGCCGGGACTTTACGCATTTGTGGCCCGTCTCAGCGTAAAGTGCCGATCGTCTCAAGAAGCATGTGTCCGTATCCGCAGAATCGAATGTCGAAACGCACGGTATGGCAAAGCGATCACGGAACAGGAGAGTACCGTGCAATGTTCACTGCCATAGAATCGTTGATATTCTGCGGTTTTGATTCCGTGTCACAGCTATCTCTGCCAGCCTGACTCTCCGCGGCCGCACAATCGGTCCTCGAAATTCACCGTATGGAAAAGTAACCGTGAGCAGGACGGATGTGCGACGCTCACCACCTCGCCCGTGTACGATGCGAGGCATGAACAACAGCCAAGCCCCCCACACCCCGGCCGAAACCGAGCCACCCGCTTCCGCGCAATCGCACCCCATCCGCCGCATCCTCCGCGGCCGCATCTACCGCCATTTCAAGGGCGACCGGTACCTTGTTGAGGATTTCGCCACGGATTCCGAGTCCGGCCTGCCGGTGGTGGTGTATCGCAAATTGTACGATGATGGCTCGCTGTGGGTGCGCCCGCTTGAGATGTTCGCCGGTGAGGTCGACCGCGCGAAGTATCCCGATGTCCGGCAGCGCTACCGATTCGAACTCGAGGATGTCCCCAGCGTGAATCATCGCTGAATTCTTGGCACTGGCACGCCTCACAATACCTCACGCTTCGTCCCTTCCCAGACGTACGCGTCTTCCTCAGGATGCCTCGGCTCCATCGCTCTTGTGCCGCCCGCAAGACCCCGTATCCGGCACAGTTTCGCCGAATCCCGCGTGTCGCTGAGCGCCATGACCACCCCCGCGCGTACGATATCAAACCGGTTCGATACGCGTTCGGGAATCGTTCGGGAAAATGATGGCGGACGGCGACTCGAATCGCCAAATCCACGAAAATCCGCCGAAAACCCGTTACACTGTAAGTGTTCTGTGTTTGGCGTCGAAGGAGGGTCAATGAAGAACAAAGTCCAGCTCATCACCTATGCCGACCGGTTGGGAGACGGTACCATTGCGTCCCTGACCGACGTGCTGCGCACCCGTTTCAACGGTGTCTACGAAGGCGTGCACATCCTGCCGTTCTTCACCCCGTTCGACGGCGCCGACGCCGGATTCGACCCGGTGGACCACACCAAGGTCGATCCGCGCCTGGGCACGTGGGACGATATCGCCGAGCTGTCCAAGACCCACGACATCATGGTCGACACCATTGTCAACCACATGTCCTGGGAATCCAAGCAATTCCAAGATGTCATGAAGCGCGGCGAAGACAGCCCCTACTACCCGATGTTCCTCACCATGTCGAGCGTCTTCCCCGACGGCGCCACCGAAGAGGATCTCGCCGGCATCTACCGTCCGCGCCCGGGCCTGCCGTTCACCCACTACACGTGGGGCGGCAAGACCCGCCTCGTGTGGACCACCTTCACCCCGCAGCAGGTCGATATCGACACCGATTCCAAGGAAGGTTGGGATTACCTGCTGTCCATCCTCGACCAGCTGTCGCGCAGCCACGTGAGCTACATCCGCCTCGACGCGGTCGGCTACGGCGCCAAGCAGGCCAAGACCAGCTGCTTCATGACCCCCAAGACCTTCGACCTCATCGGCCGGATCAAGGCGGAAGCCGAATCCCGCGGTCTCGAAACACTGATCGAAGTGCACTCCTACTACAAGAAGCAGGTCGCCATCGCCAACAAGGTCGATCGCGTCTACGATTTCGCGATTCCGGGCCTGCTGCTGCACGCGCTGACCACCGGCAAGACCGGTTCGATTGCAAAGTGGGTCGAGGTGCGCCCGAACAATGCGGTCACCGTGCTCGACACGCATGACGGCATCGGCGTCATCGACATTGGCTCCGACCAGCTCGACCGCAGCCTCAAGGGTCTCGTGCCCGACGAGGAAGTCGATCAGCTCGTCGAAACCATCCACGAGAACACCCATGGCGAATCCCGCGCCGCGACCGGTGCCGCCGCCAGCAACCTTGACCTCTATCAGGTCAATTCCACGTACTATTCGGCGCTCGGCTGCAACGACCAGCATTACCTCGCCGCGCGTGCCGTGCAGTTCTTCCTGCCCGGCGTGCCGCAGGTGTACTATGTCGGCGCGCTCGCCGGCGCGAATGACATGGAGCTGCTGCATCGCACGAATGTCGGCCGCGACATCAACCGCCACTACTATTCGGTGGAGGAAATCGACCGCAATCTCGAACGTCCGGTCGTCAAGGCGCTCAACGCCTTGTGCCGTATGCGCAACCAGCTTGACGCATTCGACGGCGAGTTCACCTTCAGCCATGAGGGCGACACGCTGACCTTCGATTGGAAGGGCGAGACCACGTCGGCAACCCTCACGTTCGAGCCGAAACGAGGCCTGGGAGTAGACAACCAGACTTCCGTGTGCACGCTGCGCTGGTCGGATGCGGCCGGCGAGCATGAAACTGACGATCTGCTGGCCGCTCCGCCGACGGTCGCTTGAAATGATTGACTGCCGCTGCCGGGTCCTGACGGGCCGGTGGCGGCAGTTACATAACAACGGCATTGCAGCAGGCGTTGCAAAAGCCATTGCAAAGGGGATCTGATATGACCAACAATGAGGCCGGTGGAACCGCCGGCAAGAAGCCAGGCAACGGGTATATCCGCCCGGGCATCGATGACCGTCCTGATTTGGACAAGGCGCTGACGCCAGAGCAGAAAGAGGCGGTTTCCCGTCTCGCTGTCCCGCTGCCCAAGAAGGCGAAGAGCGAGGATTCTGCGGCGTCCGTAGGCGTCCAGGAGACACGCATGGGCGCGGAAAGCGGCACTCCAGTCGCTGCGATGGCGAATTCCGTGGACGCGGCGGTACTCGACCCGAATTCAGCGTTCAACGATATGCGCGACCCGATGGTCAGCGCCGACGGGCACCGGCCGTCGAAGGCTGAAATCCTGCGGCTCGGCATCGGCTTCACGCTCAGCGCGGTCGTCTGCGCCATCCCGTGGGTTGCGTTGAGCACGGTCATCTTGCCGCAGGTGCTGGAGAACATCAACCCGGCCACCAAGGAATCCATGCTCGGCACCATCAACGCGGTCGGTTCGATTGTCGCGCTGCTGGCGAACGTGATTTTCGGCACGCTGTCCGATATGACGCGCAGCCGCTTCGGCAAGCGCAGCCCGTGGATTGTGCTCGGCGGCCTGATCGCCGGTCTGTCCGTCGGCCTGATTGCCGTGGGCCAGCACAGTTTCCCGGCGATTCTTGTGCTGTGGTGCTGCGCCCAGCTGGGGTATAACGTCATGCTCGCCCCGTTTGTGGCGACCATGTCCGACCGCGTGCCCGACAAGGTTCGTGGCACGATTTCCGGCTTCTACGGTGCCGGCATCGCCACCGGTCAGACGCTCGGCAACGTGGTCGGCGCCAAGCTCAACGACAACGGCGCGACCGGTGTCACGCTCGGCTGGCTGATCGGCGCGGCGGTGTTCGCGTTGATCGGTATCATCACGGTTGCCATCTGGCCGCGCGAAGGCTCCAACGTGAACGAGAGGCGTGAGGAAATCACTGCGAAGTCCGTGCTCATGAACTTCCGCCCGCCGCGTCACGCGCCTGATTTCTACTTCGCGCTGGTGGGCCGCACCCTGATGATGGGCGGCTACTGGATGATCAACGGCTACCTGTTCTACATTTCGCAGGATTACATTTTCGCCGGCCAATCGAACGCTAAGGACTCCGCAAACGCGTTGATCGCCGTGATGGGCGTGATTACGCTGGTCGTTTCGCTGATTGCCGCGCTGACCGCAGGCCCGATTACCGATAAGATCGGCCGCCGCAAGCTGCCGGTCGCGCTGGCCAGCTGCCTGTTCGCCGTCGGCATCCTGATGCCGCTGCTGATGCCGAGCCGCACGGGCATGCTGCTGTTCGCCGCGGTCGCCGGACTTGGCTATGGCGTGTACAACGCGATCGACCAGGCGCTGAACGTCTCTGTGTTGCCGAATCCTGACGAAGCGGGCAAGGATCTGGGCATCCTCAACCTTGCGAACACGCTGTCCACGGTGATCGGCTCGGTGTTCACGTCGACGATCATCAGCATTTCCAAGGGTATGCATCATGTGACTGCGACGCCGCCATCCGCCTATCGCGTGGTGTTCATCGTCGCCATCGTGATTGTGCTGATCGCTGCCTACCTGATCATGCGCATCAAGAAAGTGAAGTGACGCCACAGGCAGCGCGCGCTGCGCTAGTGCGTGTGGCTTGGCGACGGTGGCGGAATTGAAACGCCAGTTCGGTTGCGGGCGGTGCGCTCTACGCTAGTGCGTGTGCTGCGACGCCCCGCAACGCCTGAGCGCGTGCGATGTGCGATGTACCGGCCGGGTGCCTGTCTCCCCTCATTTTGGGGCGGAACGGGTGCCCGGCCGCTTGCGTTCTCGCACTGGCTGTGCAGGTGAAGGCATCCCGGCACGCCTGCGACCGCTGCCCCCGGTCTGGCGAGATATTCAGATTGGAGTCTGAAAAACTCATGGATTCGCCCTTCTGCCGCGAGATATTGAGAGTTTTTCTGAAAATCTCGCGTCTGGGCGTGTTCTCGTGAGTTTTTCTGATTCTGGCGAGTCGTCACAGTGGTGGTGGATTCTTGAAAACCGCGGAATATCAACGATGTGGGGGTGCTTCATTCGTGCGGGCTGGTCCATGGAATCTCAATAAGTCTCGTATTTGCGTTCCTGTCGGAGTTTTTCAGAGTTTTTTCTGAAAATCTCGCTGATTTCGGCGTTTCGCTGAGATATTGAGATTGCGCATTGAGAACTGAGGGCCGGCAGAATCGATTCGCAGGTTCATCTGCCGCTGTCTCATGCCGGTTCGTGCAGGTTGCGTGACGGCCAATCGTGGTGGCGTGCGATTGCGGCGCCAACCTATCGCTGACGCAGGCTCATATCGTGGCGCGTGCAATCGTGGCTGTCTCGTTCGTCCTCACCCAAACCGGTTACGCTGACGGCCGGCTCCGCGTAACCAGTTTGTGAGGTGGACGCGATCAATGACGATTCGTGGCGAAGTTAGGTTTCAGAGTGTTCCTCGAGCATATTGATGATTTGGCCGCTGCGGGAGTTTGCGCGGATTCCTTCATCGCGTGGATGAACTCCCGAGGGTTCATGTCAATCGTGC
>NZ_JBJEIH010000025.1:0-4839 GCF_051876855.1 Bifidobacterium sp. | reverse complement strand
CCCGGCGCCCTGATTTTGTGAACCGCATGATTCCAACGATTCCGTTGGGAGTTCTGGTGCAACCCGTCCCAATCCCACTGTTCTCCCGGGAGATTATGCGCGTGCCAATCAATTCGTCGCAATCTCCCGTGCCCGACCGTTTCCACCGCCTTCGGCTGCATCGCATCCGCATCCGACTGTATCCGACCTCACCCCACAACCAACCCCACTCACCCCACCACCAACCCCCACCGCATCGAAGTCAAACGTTCTACCCGTTGAAATTACAGGCATCCCACCATGTCCACATAGTGGACGCCGCTTCCCGGATCCGCGACCACCCGCCTATGGTTACGAACCAGTTGGGAAGACATCCCAAAGAGAACCGAAAGGAGGACGCCACGATGAACGGTCTGCTGTTGCTGCGAGTTTCCGCACGAATTATTAGCCCGTCTTCGTTGGCGGACTGATTTCGGTACATGCTGAGCCCCGCTGACGAATGCGGGGCCGGACAGATCATTCGCCCTGCATACATCGCGGGGCTTTTTTGTTGCACTGCAAATCCCACAAGGATCGCCACAGATTCGCAACCAGCATCCAGCTCAAAACAAAACAGAAGGAACCGTGTCGCGCGTGAGCAACGCCGGCACGTCCAGGAGCAATCCAGGAGCAATCATGACAGCAGTCGAACAGACGACTGGCCTTCAACAGGCCGCCGGCAAAGTGGAACAGATGACGCGCGATTCGGTTCGCACCGTCATTGCAGCTTCCATGGTCGGCACAGCCATCGAGTTCTATGACTTCTACGCATACGGCACCGCCGCTGCGAACTATTTCCCGAAGGTGTTCTTCAGCGACACGACCAATCCGACGGTCGCGCTGCTGATGTCGCTGCTCACCTTCTCCATTGCGTTCATCGCCCGCCCGGTCGGCTCCCTGATTTTCGGCCATTTCGGTGATCGCATGGGCCGCAAGACCACACTGGTCGTTTCCCTGTTGACGATGGGTATCGCAACCTTCCTGATCGGCTGCCTGCCGACCTACGACATGTGGGGCATCGCCGCGGTCGCGCTGCTGTGCTTGTGCCGCTTCGTCCAGGGCATCGGTCTGGGCGGCGAATGGTCCGGCGCCGCGTTGGTGGCGACCGAGAACGCGCCTGAAGGCAAGCGCGCACTGTACGGCTCCTTCCCGGAGTTGGGCGCTCCGATCGGCTTCTTCCTGTCGAACGGCACGTACTTCCTGTTGGAAAGCTTCAATAACAACGCCGCGATGCTCGCCTGGGGCTGGCGTGTGCCGTTCCTGCTGTCGAGCGTGCTGGTGATCGTCGGCCTTGTCGTGCGCGTGCAGATGGAGGAGACCCCGGTCTTCCGCCTCGCTCAGCAGCAGCACAAGGTCGTCAAGTCCCCGCTTACTGAGGTGTTCCGCAAGAGCTGGCGCCAGGTGATCCAGGCTACGTTTATCGTCGCTGTGACCTACACGCTGTTCTACACGCTCGCCACTTGGTCGCTCGCTTGGGGCACGAAGACCACCGCACAGGGTGGCGGCGGCCTCGGCTTCACGAACCGTGAGTATCTGCTCATGCTCATGATTGCCATCTGCGTGTTCGCACTGTTCATCGTGCTGTCCTGCGTGTATGCCGATCGCATCGGCCGCCGTCGCGTGCTCGTGTTCTCCTCGGTCGCACTGGTGGTGTTCGCTCTGGTGTTCCCGTACCTGCTTATGGGTCACCGCAACTTCTTCCAGGTCGAGCTGTTCCTGTGCGTCGGCTTTGCTCTGATGGGCATCGCGTTCGGCCCGATCGGCGCGTTCTTGCCTGAGCTGTTCGATGCGAACGTGCGCTATTCGGGTTCCGGCATCGGCTACAATCTCGCCGCGATTGTGGGTGCCGCGTTCGTTCCGACGATCGCCACCTGGCTGTCCCATCATTGGGGCGTGCGTTCGGTCGGCCTGTATCTTGGCGTGATGGCCGTGTGCTGCCTGGTCGCGGTGCTCAGCTGCCGTGAGACGAAGGACACCGATTTCACCAAGTGATGTCGGCGTGTGGAGCCGGTGGTCGCGGTTGCGGCTTTCGGCAGGCGGTCAGCGGATCGCCGGCTCCTCGTCATTGACGCGTCGCGGGTCGCAGCTTCGGCGTGCGTCCGCGGTCAATACCTGGGATATCTGAATATGGATATCTGACCATACATAACTGAATACGTAAGTACATAACGACATTTACGACATAACGACATAACTGAATATCGATTCCACTTTGGATTTTGGTGCGATTCCGAGGCGTGGCGGTTGGTTTTCCGCCCGCCGCGTCCCGGTTCCGCACTACGGTCCGGAGACCAACTACCCATGTGCTTGATGGCTTGCGAAAAAAGTTTTGCCGAGATGTTCAACTAGTGGAACGCGTTCGATACAGGACGCCGGTTCTAGTATGATGGGCATCAATCAAGGACAAAATCCTTTTTGCAGAAGTTACAAGCAAAGTGCCGGTATCAAGCCGGCAAGGGATTTTCCCAAAACAAGGAGTGCTACATATGGCAGCAACTATCTGGTATGAGAAGGATGCGGATCTCTCCGTGCTCAATGGCAAGAAGGTCGCCATTCTTGGTTACGGCTCCCAGGGCCACGCCCATGCGCTGAACCTGCGCGATTCCGGCGTTGACGTCGTCGTCGGCCTGCGCCCGACTTCCAAGTCCGTGGATTATGCCAAGGAGCAGGGCCTCGAAGTGAAGTCCGTCGCGGACGCGGTCGCTGAGGCTGACATCGTCATGATCCTGCTGCCTGATCAGTACCAGGCTCAGGTCTACAAGGAGCAGGTTGAGCCGAACCTGAAGCCGGGCGCTGCTCTGGCCTTCGCTCACGGCTTCAACATCCACTACGGCTACATCAAGCCGACCGAGGATCACCCGGTGTTCATGGTCGCCCCGAAGGGCCCGGGCCACATCGTCCGTCGTGAGTACACCAACGGCCGTGGCGTCCCGGTGGTTGTGGCTGTCGAGCAGGATCCTCGCGGCGACGGCTGGGATATCACCCTGGCTTACGCGAAGGCTCTCGGCGCTCTGCGCGCTGGCGCCATCAAGACCACCTTCAAGGAAGAGACCGAGACCGATCTGTTCGGCGAGCAGGATGTCCTCATGGGCGGCATCAACCACCTGTGCGACATGGGCTTCGACGTGCTGACCGAGGCTGGCTATCAGCCGGAGATCGCGTACTTCGAGGTGTTCCACGAGCTGAAGATGCTCGTCGACCTGGCTAACGAGGGTGGCCTGAACAAGGCTCGTTGGTCCTGCTCTGACACCGCTCAGTACGGCGACTACACCTCCACCGTGATCAACGAGGAGACCAAGAAGCGCATGGAGTATCAGCTCAAGCGCATTCAGGACGGCTCCTTCGCTAAGGAGTTCATGGATGACCAGGCTGCTGGCGCTCCGAAGTTCAAGAAGCTGCAGGAAGAGTACTCTCACCCGCACCTCGAGACCGTTGGCCCGAAGCTTCGCGCTATGTTCTCCTGGAACAACGTGAAGGACGCTGACGCTGATGTGGCTGAGTCCTTCAACGGCAAGATCGCTCGTACCCAGGTGCAGTGATTGCGGGCGGCGCTTCGGCGGCTGAGCCAGTGGCCGGCTAGCCGAGGTTCCGCATAGCGTTTGTATCATCGATGAGGCCGTCGTCCGGTTCGTCCGGCCGGCGGTCTTTTTGTATCTCCTCCCAAACTGGTGACGCTGGGGAGGCCACCAGCGTAGCCAGTTCGTGTACTCTCCCAAACTGGTGACGCAAACCAAAGGTCCTAGCGTAGCCAGTTTGTGATGGACGAGGCGGGGCTACACGCATGTACGCGTGCGCACTTCAACCTTCTACCGGCGCTGACAGACACCTCAGCGTCGGCATTGCGCACGGGCGCAGGCCCCCAGCTTTTCCACGCGTACCGGATTGCGACGGGTTGCGGCACATCTGGGCTGAAGACGCGGATTACGCCGTCGCCTTCGCCGGCCGTGTCGCCCGTCGTGCCGCTCGCCGCGCTACCCGCTGTACCCGGCTCGCTGAAGAGACCGGTCTTCCCGCCGTGTACTGCACAATCAGGCAGATTCGCGCGGCAGCATCATGGAAGACGCCGTCGGCGCCGGCGAGCTCAAATCCGGATTGCTCAGCCGAACGAGACACCGCATCCAGTCCGTCGGCGTTCGTCGTGCCGGGCACGGTCCCGTCGAATCGGAGTCCCGCAGCATGACGGTACCGCACCAGCACAGCTCCGCCGCGCTCGGAGTCATCGGAGCTGCCATCTGAGCCGTCGCCGCCACCGGCACAACCACCGGCACAACCGTCGGCAGAGTAATCAGCAGAGCCGTCGACCGCCCGTATTGCCAAGGGTTCCGGCCCACAAACGGCGATTTCGCGGCATCTGTACATCGTGCCCAACGCCATGGCGGCCGTGCGTTCGCCGACCGTGCGCTTGTCGTAGGGGTGGATGTTGTCGAACTCGCCGCAGTCAATAGTGCATACGGTGGCGACGCTTGGAATCTCGCGGCTTGCGGCCCATTGCGCGTCGCGGATGACTGGCCAGTCAAGCGGGTCGGCGTGCGCTTCGGCGGTCGCGCGGTCGATCCATTGCGGGAGCTGGATGATGATGAACGGCAGTTCGGCGCAATGTGCCGCATACTTGGGGCGAGCTGCGTACACGGCGGATGCGGCATCACCTGCGGCGAATGGTAACGATATCATCGTTGTCTTTCAAGGCATGAGCGCTGGGGAACCTTGGGGTTGCGCTGCTATAAGATGAAGGGGTTAACATGTACAAATACATATGAACTGAAGGGTGAAAGCCATGGGCAGTGGAAAGTCGAAGGTGACCATCACCGATGTGGCAAGAGC
>NZ_JBJEIH010000024.1:125173-126603 GCF_051876855.1 Bifidobacterium sp. | reverse complement strand
TCCAACAACCCATACTCCGCGCGAACCGGTCGCATGAGCGGATCGTGGACCATCGCGCTGCGGCGTCGTCCGCCCACCGAAGCCAGCAACGCATCCAGCGTGCCTTCTCCCCCATCAGCCATCGGCGCAATATCGCAACACGCCGTCGGGCAAGCCACCTGCACCCCGCGCGCGACCGCACGACACGCCGCTACGGCGTCAAGCGAGCCCTTGAACGAATCCATCGCAATGAGAAACTTCACGGCTCCAGCCTAAGATAAGGACGCAACCAGCGGCACAGCACTGCACGATACGGCACTGCACGATAGATACGGCACGGCACAATCCGGACATCCGCAGCCGAAAGCCGACCACCCGCGCACCGCACGAACAGCCAGCACGAACGCCGCACACGAACCCAGCATGCAGGAGACAACGATGCCCTCAGCAACCAACGCCACCGGAATCAGCACATACACGCCATCCCCAGACCGGTACGAGACCATGCCCTACCGGCGAAGCGGCCGAAGCGGTCTGAAACTGCCTGCCATTAGCCTCGGCTTTTGGCATAATTTCGGCGATTTCTCGTCATACGACACGATGAAACACCTGTGCTTCACCGCATTCGACCACGGCATCACGCATTTCGACCTCGCCAACAACTATGGGCCGGAACCCGGCAGCGCCGAACGCAACGCCGGCAGGATTTTGCACGATTATTTCGGTGCGCACCGCGACGAGCTGGTCATCAGCACCAAAGCCGGATTCGACATGTGGCCCGGCCCATACGGCGACCACGGCAGCCGCAAATACCTGCTCGCCAGCCTCGACCAGAGTCTGACGCGACTCGGCCTTGACTACGTCGACATCTTCTACCATCACTGCCCCGACCCGGACACGCCGCTCGAGGAAACCATGGGTGCGCTCGCGCAGGCGGTCACCAGCGGCAAGGCGCTGTACGTGGGCCTGTCGAACTATGACGGGCAGCGGCTCGAAGCGGCAGCCGCGATTCTTGACGAGTTGCATGTGCCGTTCATCATCGCGCAGAACCGCTACAACATCCTTGACCGGACCGTGGAACACAACGGACTGCTCGATGCCGTCAGCCGGCTGGGCAAAGGGCTGATCACTTACAGCCCGCTCGACCAGGGGCTGCTCACCAACCGGTATCTAGACGGGATTCCCGCGGATTCGCGCGTGGCCCGGGACGGCCGGTTCCTCACCGAAGCCGACGTGGCACGCACACATGACGCGATTGTAGCGTTGAATACGATTGCCGCTGCGCGCGGGCAAAGTCTTGCGGATATGGCGCTCGCCTGGCTGCTGCGCAAGAGCGAAGTGACCAGCGTGCTCGTGGGTGCTTCCCGACCTCAGCAGCTGCTCGACAGTATCGGCGCGTTGAACGGGCCTGATTTCACCGATGACGAGCTCGCCGCCATCGACCGGATTGC
>NZ_JBJEIH010000024.1:105610-125073 GCF_051876855.1 Bifidobacterium sp. | reverse complement strand
CAGCCGGAACGGGAAAAGAGAAGGGCCCGGAAGACCGGGCCCTGAAAGGAGAGAAAAGAAGAGAGAAGGGATTGAATTATGGGATTCAAGAGGAGAACCCCGTCAGCTTTTGCTGACATGATTTAGGATACGGACGTCACCTTGAGTTCACAATATGTTTCCCTGTGAATACTCTGAGATTCGCTCAGGCAACGCCCAGCCTGATGTGCAAGTCGTCATCCCTGCCGCGCGATTTTGCACACCTACGACTTTGCAAACCGTTCATAGCTCATCCAACCAAGCCACGCCCATCCAACCGCACCTGACCGATCAATTCCCGCCCGACCATGTCACCCGCGCCGTGCACAATGGGCGGCATGAACACGTTGGGCAATATCCTGTGGCTGATTCTCGGCGGTCTCGAACTGGCTGTGGCATGGGCGATCATCGGCATCGTGCTGTGCATCACCATCGTCGGCATCCCGCTCGGCATCCAAGCGTTCAAAATGGCGGGCCTGACACTCACCCCGTTCGGCAAGTCCGTGGTGTATGGCGGTGGCGTCGGCTCCCTGCTCGCCAACATCATCTGGGTGGTGTTGGTCGGCATCTGGATGGCAATCGGCTACGTAATCGCAGGCGTACTCAACTGCATCACCGTCATCGGCGTGCCGTTCGGCATCCAGTCGTTCAAGATGGCGAAGCTCGCGTTGTGGCCGTTCGGCGCGCAGGTTCAATGAATACCGGTTCATGATTGCCGCAATCACAAAGCATGCCGTCAAACTGCCAGACGAATCCGGAATATCGGATGTTTCACGATGCCGGCGGGCTTGATTTACTGGATTGGCTGAGGCGATGCCGTCAGACGGACGGGAGTTCGGCGCGGAACGGTCTGTCAGACGCCGCTTTCCCGGGAGAACTCGAGTGATTCCGTAATCTGCCATTGAACTCCCGCACGCGACGTGGGAGTTCAGCCTAATCCGGCGCTTCCACGGAAAATCTCCCAACAGAAACGTTGGAATCTTGCGATTCTGAAAAATCGGCCCTGAAGCCGTTTCTGGGAGAAAAAGCGCCAAAATCGTAATTCGCAATAAACTCCCGCAACGAACCGGGAAATCGTCTCCTCTAAGCGGAACCGAGGACGTTCTCCCGCTTTCACAGGAGAGCACACAGCCAGGAGAACACCAGGATTGAAGAACCCGATAACCGGGCGTCCGCAGTGAGAGACCCCCTGCCGTCCACAATCAATTGCTTCACGGCAAGCCCACTGGAAAGTCTGCTCCAGCAAGGGCCAACCCACACCATCACCGCCTGCCCCTATCCTTGCGATTCCAACGATTCCACCGATTCCACTGCCCGCACAATATCCGTCAGCAATATCGGTCAGCCCTGCTACCTCTGCTGCCACGCGAACGGCAGGTGCATGAACTCCGGCACTTTGTACCATTTGACCGGGTACCCGGCGCCATGCGCGCAGAACACCGAATCCGGGGTGTTCTCCAGATCGGCTTCGGGATCATACCCGGCTGCCGCGATGACCGCGTCCTCGTCGTGGCATGGCCGGTAGCCCGCCGACACGCAGGTCAGCGACCCGCGTCCGTGCGTGTACGCGTTGACATCCATCGCGTAATCACGCATGCCTTCGACGGGCGCCTCACCCTCCAGCACCGCCGTCGTGCCGTCATTTTCAGGCGGGTCGAACGTGCCGCTCATCCGCTGGATATCAGCCATCGCATGCCCCACCTGGTCAGCGGGCAGCTCCAGACGGAAGCGGTACCACGGTTCAAGCACATGGCAATGCCCACCCTGACGCGCCTGCATAAGCCCTTCGCGGATCGCGCGATATGTGGCCTGGCGGAAATCCCCGCCTTCCGTGTGCTTGTCATGCGCCCGACCGGTCAGCAGCGTAATCCGCATGTCGGTGATCGGCGCGCCGATGAGCACACCCAGATGCTCGCGTTCGCGCATATGCGTCATGATCAGGCGCTGCCAGTTACGGTCGAGCACGTCAAGACTGCAATCGCTGGCGAATTGGAGTCCGCTTCCACGCTCGAGCGGCTCCAGCAGCAGGTGGACTTCCGCGTAGTGCCGCAACGGTTCGAAATGCCCCACCCCTTCGACCGGCTTGTCGATGGTCTCGTGGTATACGATGCCGCCGCGGTCGAATGCGACTTCGATGCCGAAGCGCGTGCGCAGCAGTTCCTGCACGATTTCCAGCTGTACGGCCCCCATGAGTTGTATGTGAATCTCCTCAAGCCGCTTGATCCACCGCACGTGCAGCAGCGGCTCCTCGTCCTCGAGTTCACGCAGCGCACCCAACAGCTTGTGCGTATCCGTGCCATCGGTGGCCGTGACCGTGTAGGTGAGCACCGGTTCGAGCAGCGGGTGCGAGGCGTCCATCTGCATGCCGAGCCCCTGACCTGGCACTGTGCCTTCCAACCCGGTCACCGCGCATACCGTTCCGGCGGGAGCGGATTGCAAGATATCGTATTTCGCGCCGGAATATCGCCTGATTTGGTCGATTTTTCCGTACGGTTCAATCTCGCTTTTCACCGGCAGTTCGCCGCCGGTCACTTTCAGCCAAGTGAGCCGATTGTGCTGGGCGTCGTGCGAAATGCGGAAGACACGGGCGCCGAAATCCTTGTCATTGCTGTGATTGCCGGAAGGGTTGCCGGAAAGATTGCCGCCGCGCCCGTCATAGCGCGGCTCAGGAGCGTATGCGGCGAGCGCATCCAGCAAATAGCGGATGCCGTGCAATTGCAGCGCCGATGTCCACAGACAAGGGACGAGCTTGCGTTGCGCGATCATCCGGCTGATGGTCGCCGGGCTGATCCGACCGGTGTCGCAGTATTCGTCGAGCGCGGATTCATCAAGCGCGGCGACGTCTTCATCGTGTTCCATTCGCGAACCGGCGGAAATCTGGGCGCGAGCGGACGAGCCGCCGGCAATCGCGCCAGTTGATGCGCCCGTGACG
Organism: Bifidobacterium sp.; assembly: GCF_051876855.1. Classification (GTDB taxonomy): domain Bacteria; phylum Actinomycetota; class Actinomycetes; order Actinomycetales; family Bifidobacteriaceae; genus Bifidobacterium. The sequence continues at coordinate 122,123 of NZ_JBJEIH010000024.1, read as the reverse complement.
ACTTGCGCGTCTGCGATAACCGAAGCATCCGAAGGTACGGGGGTGTCCGCAGTGACCGGGGTATCAGCATTATCAGCGATATCGGCAGAATTCTGCGGCAATCCGGCATCCACGCACGCCTCGCCGAACCGCTTGCGGATGCCGGCGAGCACGTCATCGCGCGAAATGCCGGGAGCGAGCGCGTCGATTTTATTGATGACGATGACGGTCGGCACATGATAGCGCTCCAGCAATCGCCACAGGGTCTCGGTATGACCTTGCACGCCGTCGACGGCTGAGATGACGAGCAGCGCGACATCGAGCACGCCCAGCGTACGTTCCATATCGGCTGCGAAATCCACGTGCCCGGGCGTGTCGAGCAGGGTCAAGCGCATACCCGGATAGTCGATGATCGCGTCTTTTGAATAGATGGTGATGCCGCGTCGTTTTTCCAACGCGTCGGTGTCGAGAAACGCGTCGCCATGATCGACGCGGCCAAGCCGGCGCACTTCGCCGGACACGTACAGCATCGCCTCGGAAAGTGTGGTTTTGCCCGCATCCACGTGGGCTAGCACGCCCGCGACGATCTGTTTCATCATGCTCCTGTCGGTCGGTAACCGGCGCTGCGCGGCGCCTTAGTCTCCTATGGTAGACCGCCGCGGCGTCATCGCTGCCGGTATACCGCCGCCCCGACTCCTGTCTCTCCCCCAACCTTCTACCGACGCTCACAACCACCTCAGTGTCGGTAGAAGCAGAGATACAGGTGGGCAGATACACAAACTGGCTACGCTAGCGGACTCACCAGCGTAACCAGTTTGTGAGGTTGGGAGCGTCGATACTTGGCGAGGTGCGACCCTCGGGACGTCGAACCAGCGGGCCTCACGCCCACAGACACAACGCTCCTAAGCATCACGCCCTAGGCATCCCACACAGGCACGACGCCCTGAGACGTCACGCCTTGGCGACGGAGACCTCGAGTTCCTTGGCGGCGTCGCTCGGCTTGATGTCGAGCGTCGTGGCGAGCGTCTCGTGGGCGATCAGGTCACGGAACTGCTCGAGCTTCGGCGCGTCTGCCGTTGGTGCGGTCAGGGTCAGCACAATCCGGTCGGAGATGTTGAAATCGGCTTCCTTTCGGGCATCCTGCACTGCACGGACCGCGTCACGCGCGTAGCCTTCGGCCAGCAAATCGTCGTCGAGCGCGGTGTCGAGAATCACGAACCCGCCGGACGGCAGCGCCGAGGACACCGAATTGGCGGCCTGCTTGGCATCCTGCTCCTCCACGCGGTTGATGACCTCGAACTCGCCATCCTCGAGCGCGATATCGCCGTTCGGCGTCTCGACCACAGGGGCGCCGGTCGCGGCATCCACATGCCAGGCACCAGTCTTGGACGCCTTGATGGCGAACTGCACCTGCTTGCCCAGACGCGGGCCGGCGGCGCGCGCGTTGACCTTGAGCTGGTGGATGATCTTCAGCCCATGTTCCGGCGCGTCCTCGAGGGTCGAGAAGTCCACGGACTTCACGTTGAGCTCAGACTTCAGGATCTCAACGTAATCCCCGACCGCCTTCGGGTCGGCGACCACGACGGTGAGCTTGCTCAGCGGCTGACGCACGCGGATCTGCTCGGCCTTGCGCAGCGACAGGGTCGCGGAGACCACCTCGCGCACCTGGTCCATCGCAGAAACAAGCGCATCATTGGCCTTGAGCACAAGACCAAGCTCCGTGGGCTCGCCGGTCTTCTGGTCGACAAGGAACGGCCAATCCGCCAGATGCACGGATTCGCCGCCGGTCAGGCCCCGCCACACGGTCTCCGCCTCCATCGGGGCGAGCGGGGCGAGCGCGCGCATGAAGGTTTCCAGCACGGTGTACAGCGTGTTGAACGCGTTCTCGTCCTCGTTCCAGAAGCGGTCTCGCGTGTTGCGGATGTACCAGTTGGTCAGCACGTCGATGAAATCGGTGACCGCCTCGCACGCATCGGAAATCGCGAAATCATCCAGCGATTTCTCGACGCGTTCAACCAGCAGGCGCGTACGGGCCAGCAGATACTGGTCCATGCGCGGCAGACCGTCGATCTCGTCGGCACGCAAACGACGCGCGTCGAAGCCCTTGCCTCCGTTCGCCGCGTTCGCATACAGCGTGAAGAAGTAGTACGAGCTCCACACCGGCAGCATGACCTGGCGCACAGTGTCGCGAATGCCGTCCGCGGTGACGATGAGGTTGCCGCCGCGCAGGATCGGCGAGCTCATGAGGAACCAACGCATAGCGTCGGAACCGAACTTGTCGAACACACCGTTGACGTCCGGGTAGTTGCGCAGGTGCTTGCTCATCTTCTGGCCGTCGGAACCGAGCACGATGCCGTGGCAGATGACGTTCTTGAACGCCGGCTTGTCAAACAGCGCCGTGGCCATGATGTGCAGCGTGTAGAACCAGCCGCGCGTCTGGCCGATGTACTCCACCACGTAGTCGCACGGGAAGTGCTGCTCGAAATACTCCTTGTTTTCGAAGGGGTAGTGGAACTGCGCGAACGGCATGGAGCCGGATTCGAACCAGCAGTCAAGCACATCGGTGATGCGGTGCATGTGGCTCTTGCCGGTCGGATCGTCCGGGTTCGGGCGGGTCAGGCGGTCGATATACGGGCGGTGCATGTTGATCTCACCCTTGTCGTCGCGCGGGTAATCGCCGAAATCAGCCTTAAGCTCGTCCAGCGAACCGTACACGTCGACGCGCGGATACTTCGGGTCGTCGCTCACCCACACCGGAATCGGCGAACCCCAGAAGCGGTTACGGCTGATGGACCAGTCGCGCGCGTTGGCGAGCCACTTGCCGAACTGGCCGTCCTTCACGTTCTCCGGGATCCAGTTGATTTCCTGATTGTGCTTGAGCAGGCGGTCCTTGATCTTCGTGACCGAGACGAACCAGCTGGACACCGGCTTGTAGATCAGCGGGGTGCCGCAACGCCAGCAGTGCGGGTAGGAGTGCACGTAGCTCTTCTCCTGGAACAGCAGGGCGCGATGCTCCTCGGGGATTGCCGCGAGCGCTCCCGTGCTGTTGCGCAGGTCGCGCAGCACGGACTTGGAGGCATCGAACACGTACTGGCCCTCGTATTCAGGGCATTCGGAAGTGACGACGCAGCCTTCGTCGAGGTAATCGACGCTCTTGATGCCCTTGGCGTTGAGCGTCGCCATATCGTCCTCACCGTAAGGTGCCTGGTGCACGATGCCAGTACCTTCGACGGTGTCGACGTAATCAGCGGTGAAGATGGTGAACGCGTTGGGGCCGGGCGTGCCGTCTTCAGCCAGCTGCGCGTCGGAAGCGTAGTAGGGGAACACGGGCCAGTACTTGCGGCCTTCGAGCTCGGAGCCCTTGAGTTCGCGCACGACCGTGTAGTTCTCGCCGAGTTCCTTGGCGAAGGCCTCAAGACGCGGCTTGCCGATGTAGAAGCGCTTGCCGGCGAACTTGCCTTCCGCGGGCTCGACCTCGACATAGTCGATGTCGGCGCCGACCACGATGGCAAGGTTGCCGGGCACAGTCCACGGCGTGGTGGTCCAGAACACGACGTAGGCGTCCTCGTCGCGCAGCTTGACGGCCACGGAGATGGAGGTGTCCTGGCGGTCCTGGTAGACGTCCGCATCCATGCGCAGCTCGTGGTTGCTCAGCGGGGTGCGGTCCTTCGGGCAGTACGGCAGCACGCGGTAGCCCTTGTAGGCGAGGCCCTTCTCGTACAGCTGCTTGAACGCCCACATGACGGATTCCATGTACGGGATGTTGAGCGTCTTGTAGCCGTGGTCGAAGTCCACCCAGCGGCCCTGGCGATGCACGTATTCGCGCCATTCGTTGGTGTATTTGAGCACGGAGGCGCGGCAGGCGTCGTTGAACTTGGCGATGCCCATCTTCTTGATGTCGTCGACCGAGTCGATGCCGAGTTCCTTCTGCGCTTCGAGCTCGGCAGGCAGGCCGTGCGTGTCCCATCCGAATACGCGGTTGACCTTGTGGCCCTTCATGGTCTGGTAGCGCGGGATGACGTCCTTCGCGTAACCGGTCAGCAGGTGGCCGTAGTGCGGCAGGCCGTTGGCGAACGGCGGGCCGTCGAAGAACACGAACTCGTTCTGGCTGTGGTCGCCGGACGGGCGGCGTTCCACGGATTTGTTGAAGGTGTCGTCGGTGTCCCAATACTCCAGCACGGATTGTTCAAGCTGGGGGAAGTCCGGGTTCGGCGCGACCTTGGCGCTCTGCTCGCCGGTTGATGCCTTGGGATACACGTGATCGGTGGTTTCGCTCACCATATTCTCCTCGACTGGCTGGTTGACATTGCCACGAGGACGACGGGGGCTTGCGCCTGCGCCGCGGTACCACCTCGCTTGCCGCGTTTCGCCGGGTTGCCGGTTGTGCGCGACCGCTTGTGCCCGGCTGTGTCGGGCCGGACCCGTCGGTTCTACTGGGGGCTTGACATTTGCCGATTCGACGATTTGGTACGCCGCCGATCGGCTGATTTGTCGGACCCTGTTCTTCCGAAGACTCCCCGCTGATGACGGATCATTGCCTCATACAGCCGCCATGATAGCACCGCGGGCGGGACGAGCGCGCCGGGCCGATCAAGCGGATTGGCCGGCTCGGCGCAGGCAACCGATCGGAGTCACACGAGCTGGCCGGCTCGGCGCAGGCGTCGGGCGATTTCGGCGCAGACAAGGGCGGCGATGATGGCAATCAGACCGCCGGAAATCAGCGTCCGCGCGGTCGACCCGCCGGTCAGCGGCACGGCGGTGATCACCCGCTCGTTGGCGAAGCTCAGCTGATTGGCGCTGGATTTGCCGGTATCGTCACCGGCGCTCGAATCGTAGACGACCTTCGGTGTGGCAAGCGTATTGCCGTCATCATCAGTCACTTGCGTGACCTTGACGCCGGCTTTGTTGCCAAGCTCACGTTGCGTGGCATCGGTGACCGTATCCTTGACGGTGACGCTCACCCGGTAGACGGCCTTCGAATACTTGATTCCGGTCGAGCCATCGATGCCGCCAGCTCCAGCGGCACCGCTGTTCGCGCCGTTTTCGCGGATTTCGTACACGTAGGTCTTCCCCGCGTCGGCCGCAGTGAACGGGAATGCCCCGAACGAACCGGAATTCTCCGACCCGTCCGAGCCCTTGGACAACGTAAGCGTCTTGGCTGACGGCAACGGACCGGCCCCATCGCTTGAGCCGCCGTCGTCATTCGCGCCGAGCGCGGTCATGGTGAAGGTGTATTGGGCGCCCGCAGGCCACCCGCCTTCCACGGTTTTGCTCACCTTCACCGCGGTGGTCGGCACGGTGGTGTTCGCGAACACCGGCGGGGTGGACGTGTCGTACACCACGGTCGCCACAAGCTTGTTCGGGTCGGACGACGAACGCACGACCCCAACCGAAGCGGTGTGGGTCGTCGTGTCATACAACGTCGTGCCCGTAGCTGCTTCCTTGGGAATATTCTCCGTAATCGTGTACTGGTATAAACCCGCTTCCTTATAGGTGATGGTTCCGAAATCGATGGCACCTTTTTCCCCGTTCTTGACCGTCACACTCTGGACAGTGGTGGTGTTGCCGTCGGCATCGGTGGATGTCGAAGTCGTGGCTCCGTCAGGCATGGGGGCGCTGCCGGTCGGGTCGGTGAGCGTGAACGAGTATGCCCCGTCAGCCGCCGGCACGCCGTCCATCGTCTTGGTGGCCGTAATGTTCGCGGTCGCAGATGTCACCGGCTTCGTGGTGTTGTAGATCTTCGGGAAATGCTTCGTATAAGCGTCACCTTGGTCCGGCGTGGCCACGAGGTCGAAGTTCGACGCGTCGTCGAAGTTGTCTTCGGTGATGTTCACCCCCGCCTTGGCGTGGTAGATGGTGCCGTCGGTCACGCCGTCCCAGCCGTAGGCTACGTAGTCCTTGTTCTGGTCGTCGTCACTCGTCTTGTCTTGATCGATGACGACCATCGCCCGCAAGCCGGTCACGCCGTCCTTGACAACTTTCTTCACCAGGACGGTCGCCGTTCGGTCGGTGGTGTCGTAGGTGATAGTCGGGTCGCCGCCGTCCACCTCGCGGAAGGTGTAGGTGAACTCGGCGGAATCCTTGCCATCGAGGTCAGCGAGGGTGATCGGCACGGTGAAGTTGATCAGACCGTTGTCACCATTGGTTACCGTCGTGTTCGTCAGTTTCGGCGCATTGCCGGACGGGGTGACGGAGAAGGTGAATTGGCCGGCCTTCGCGGGGCTCCCGTCAAGCAGTTTCCTCGCTTTGATCTGCACCCAGCCGGTGGTTGTGGTGTTCTGGATGACCAGCAACGCGTCACTACCCGCGTAACTGACGGATGCGGACAGCGTGTTGTCGCTGTTGCGCGTCACTGTCACTTTCGCCGCGTACACGTTGCTGTCATACACGATGTTCTGGTCCGTCCCGGTGACTTCGTGGATCGCATAGTTGTAGACGCCGGGGTATTCGAAGGTGATATCGCCCCAGGAAGCGTGGCCGGCGCCCTGGTTGGTCGTGGTCGAGGTCGGCGTGCCGTCACTGTTGTTGGCAGCGCCGTCGGGCATCGGTACGCTCACCGCGTTGCCGTCGAGATCCACCGCGTCTGTGGACACCGGTTGCAGTTCAAAGGAGAACTTGCCGCCGTCGCTGGCGGGGATGCCGTCAAGCATTTTGGTCAGTCGCAGCTGCGCGGTGGTGGGGACAGCCTTGACGTAGCTGTTCGAGAAGCCGGCCGGCGCGTCACCGGCGTCGTAGCTGACTGTGTCGCTGAGCTTGTTCGTGTTCGGGTCGCGCGTCACGGTGACGGTCACGGAGTGGGACGCGGTGTCCTTGGAAATGAACGGGTCGCTTGGCGCCTCCTCGGTCATCGTGTAACGATACGTTCCGGCCTGGGAATAGACGATCGGGCCGAAATCAATAAGGCCGTTCTCGCCGTTTGCGGTCAGACAGTAGATATCGCCGTTCTCGTCGGTTGCCGAGGTGGTACAGGTCGAAGGCATCGGCGTGTCTTTCGCCGCCGTGAGACGGAAGGTGAATTGGCCACTAGATGCGGGTTTGCCGGCGAGTGTCTTGTAGGAATACAGGTGTTCCTTGATGTCGTCGGGCTGGATGGTCGTGTTCTTGAAGGTCGGCTGGTCGGCGGAATCCGTGCCATTCGCACTGTAGGTGACTGCTGCGGACAGCTTGTTGGTCGTTTTGTCGCGCGTGACCTTGACGGTCACCAGCACCACGGAGGAATCGTAGGCGATGCCGGCGTCTTGGCCCTTGCTTTCAGTCATCGTGTACGTGTAGGTGCCTTCTGCGGTGTAGCGGATGGTGCCGAAGGAGATGGAGCCGTCGCTGTTGGCGGGCACGGTGAGCTGGGAGCCGTTGTCGGCCGGGTCGGTTGACATCGGTGTGTCGTCGGCATTGGCCTGGAGCGTGAAGAAGAAGGTGTTGGGCGTGAGCACGGTTTTTCCGTCAAGCGTCTTCTTCGCGCCAATCGAGACGTCGACCGGGTTCGGAGCGATCGTGGTGTTCTGGAAGGCGTTGCCGCCGTTGCCGGTGGTGACGGTGCCGTCGGCGGCTTTCTTGCTGTAGGAGACGGATGCCTTGAGCTCGTTCGTGGCATCGTCTCGAGTCACCGTGACGGTTGCGGTCACCGTGCCGGTGTCATAGCTGATACCCGCGTCGGCGTCAGTGGGCTTGATTTCGGTGATGTCGTAGGTGTAGGTGCCAGCTTTGGTGAAGACAATCGGGCTGACGATCGCCTTGCCGACCGAATCATTGGTGATGGTGGTCGAGCCTCCCGCGGCGACACCTTCTGGCATCGGGGCGTTGTCGTTGGCCTGGACCTTGAAACTGTAGGCACCGCGCTCCGGAATCTTGCCGTCGATGGTCTTGGTGACTTCCAGCTGCGCGGTGGCGTCCTTGGTATAGACGTTGTTTACCGTAATGCCGCCGGTGTCGGCGTAATGCACGGTGGCGACGAGCTTGCCCACATCCGCCCCGGTGCCCTTGGTGACTTTGACGGTCACCGTATGCGCCGTACTGTCGTAGCCGATGTCGGAATCGTCTCCCGGAATCTCGGCCACCGAATACACGTAGGTGCCCGGTTGGGTGTAGGTGATCTGCCCGAAGGTGAATGTGCCGTCGGCGCCGACCTTGGCCGTGTCGCTGTCGGGAAGCGGGGCGTTCGTGTCGGTCGCGATGCGGAAGGTGAAGGTGCCGAACAGGTTGCGGATTCTCTCGTCGTCACCCGTTGTGCCGTATTGTGACAGCGTCTTGCCGTTGATGGTTTTCGTACCGGAGATGGTGGCGGTGGCGGGGTTCTTGGAGTAGTCGATGGAATCGTCGACGATGCTCGCCTCCATGGCGCTCGGCGTGATGGCGGCGGTGCCCAGGAGATTCTGGTAGTTCTTCGCCTCGGAGCCAGGCTGGTACAGCTGGAGCGCTTCGCTGGCCTGGAGCGTATAGCCGGTCGGGTTGATGAGGTTCTTGTAGGCGTCGATCATGGCCTGATTGAAACGGTAGTAGTTGTCGGCAGTCGGCTCGACGAGCTTCGCGAAGGAAGAGTTTGAATCGTACCGGTTAGCGTAGGCGCCGTCGGTGTAATGCCACACAGCGAGCTGGGTGACCATGCGCTGCTGGTTCGCGTCGAGGCCCGCCAGAAGGTCGGTAGGGTTGTTGGCGTTGATGGTGGTGTTATTCGGGTATCCGCGTGTGATGACGGACATGATGCGGCGCGCGAATTCAGTGGAGTCAGAAATAGTGCCGTAGGCATCGGACTGGAGCCTGTACGCTGCGCTGGTCCAGAGCATGGCGATGGAGCCTTCGGACTCGTTGTACCGGGTGTACTGCGTGCCGCTTGAAGCCTGAGGTCCTCGCGGCGCCGTGCTCAGGTAGTTGTAGCAGTAGACGACGGACGATGTACCGCTGTCGTCAGAGACGGAAATCGAGGGAAGCGGGTCGACCCTTTTGCCGTCGCCGGTGGTGGCGATCGCCTGGCGGCTCGTCCATGTGACGTCCTTGTACTCCCACGGGTTCGTGGTGTCGGCTTTGACAGGGAATTCGCTCGTCGCTTTCCAGTCCTTCGATGTATCGACCTTCTCTTGGTATTGCGGAACGGTGAAGGTCACATCCGCCGCCTTGTAGTAATCCGTCGGCGCTTGATCTTCATGCAAGGTGTAAGAACCCGCCGCGACCTGAACCGCTAGGGCGGTCGAGGTGCTGGTCCAGCTCGCCGACTTGCCGTCCGAGGCAATGGTGACGTCTACGGCGGAGGAGCTGTCTTTCTTGATGTAGCCGTCGGTCGTGGTGAGCGTCAGCTGGGCTCCGGGGATCTCCTTGCGGATGCTTTCGCCGGTGGATGACGATGTCGAGGTGTCGTACTGCGGGTTGCCGGCCGCATCGTTGCCCCATTTATGGATAGTCAGCTTGCGGGTGAGGGAGTTCGCATCCGAATTCGTCGTCGTGTCGGCCGCCGATGCCGCTGTGTTCTTCAGGAACGATGCAGGCACGATCATCGCGACGGCGCACAGCACCGCGACAAGAACGATGAACCCACGACGAATCATTGACTTGTGCACTTGTTGTTCTCCCGATTCCGACCCAGTACTGCATCCGGCATGCGGTAGTACAGCTCATCCCCACCTTGCCGGGCCTACGCCCCCTATTGGCGGCCGATCGGCGCACAACACGAGGGTTGATGTCATGAAAACCTTGGCAATAAACCGGTTTGATATTACCAGAACCACCCCCATTCCACCATTCCCCTGTCAGATAATGTGAGTGAGTTCACACCTGAAAAACTCCTGAATCAGCCCCCATCTCCATCCCCTCATCCCCCATCCCCCGTCACGTCCGCCCATTACCAGCTCACTCCATCACCAGCCCGTCCCTTGACACAAACCAGCTACGCCTACAAGCCCTTCAGCGTAACCAGTTTCAGATACTTCACAAACCAGCTACCCCCAGAACCCTCCCAGCGTAACCAGTTTGTGTAACAGCACCTTCTGCCGACCCCCAGCAACCCACCAGCGTCGGCAGGAGCAGAAAGAAAACCGTCTGCCGACGCTGAGCGGGGTGTCAGTGTAGGCAGACGGTTGTTGTGTGCTCGCCCGCGGGACTGTGCGGTGCAGAAGTCGGCGCGGGCGGCGGCGAGTCGGGGGCTACTCGAGTTCGAGCGCTCCGGTGTACAGCTGGTAGTACTCGCCGCGCTGGGCGATGAGCTCGTCATGGTTGCCGCGTTCGATAATCCGGCCGTGGTCGAGTACCATAATCACGTCCGCATTGCGGACAGTAGACAGCCGGTGCGCGATCACGAAAACCGTGCGGCCCTTCATCAACGCGTCCATACCCGCCTGCACGACCTCTTCGGTGCGGGTATCAATCGAGCTGGTCGCCTCGTCCAGGATCATCGCCGGCGGATCGGCCACAGCAGCGCGCGCAATCGAAATCAGCTGGCGCTGGCCCTGAGACAGACCGGAACCGTCACCGGACAGCACGGTCTGGTAGCCTTCCGGCAGCATTCGGATGAACCCGTCCGCATTCGTACGTTTCGCCGCCTCGATGCATTCCTCATCCGTCGCGTCAAGACGACCGTAGCGGATGTTGTCCATCACCGTGCCGGTGAACAGGTTCACATCCTGCAGCACAATGCCGAGCGAACGGCGCAAATCCGGCTTGCGGATGTTGCGCACGTCGATGCCGTCATACAGAATCTGGCCTTCCTGGATGTCGTAGAAGCGGTTGATGAGGTTCGTGACCGTGGTCTTGCCCGCGCCCGTCGCGCCAACCAGCGCAACCTTCTGGCCCGGCTTGGCGAACCACGTGATGTCATGCAGCACCGGCTTGGACGGATCGTAACCGAAGGTCACATCGGTGAAGCGCACATCGCCGCGCAGCAGCGTGTACCGGCCGTCCGGCGAGGTGATTGCGCTCTGCTTGGCCTTGGCGGCGACTTCACGGGCCTTGCCGCGCAGTTTCGCCGCGGCGGCGAGCGAACGCGTGCCGTCATCATCCGCGGCGCGCTTCCACGCCCAATGCTGTGTCTCCTGGTCGGTTTCCGTCATCGTGCGCCCGTCTTCGCCAAGTTCGACGTTGACGAGCGTGACCGTACCGCCGTCGGCTTCCACCGGCTCATCCATCAGCGCGAAGATGCGCGAGGCGCCGGCGAGCGCCATCATGACCATGGTGAACTGCATGGAGACCTGGCCGAGCGGGTTGATGAATCCGCGCGACAGGGTGAGCATGGCGATCACGGTGCCGAGGGTCATGGTCCCGGCTCCACTGAAGCCGAAGTTGTGCATGCCGGACAGGCCCGCCCACGCGCCGAGAATCGCGGTGGCGACATAGAGCAGGTAGCCGGAGTTGTTCACGATCGGCATGGTGATGTTGCCGTAGGTGTTCGCCTTGGCGGCCGCGTCGAACAGTTCGGCGTTGCGACGGTCGAATTCGCGTTGCGTGGCGTCCTCATGGTTGAAGACCTTGATGACTTTCTGGCCGTTGACCGCTTCCTCGACGAAACCGTTGACGTCGCCGAGCACACGCTGCTGACGCACGAACTGGCTGCCGGAGCGGACGACGAGCTTGTTGACGAGCACGAACAGGATGATCGCGAACGCGAGGGTGAACAGCGCGAAGGGCACGGACAACCACATCATCGCGATCAAGGATGCGAGCGCGGACAGCAGCGAGGAGAACATCTGCGGGAAGGACTGCGAGATCGCCTGTCGCAGGGTGTCGGTGTCGTTGGTGTACCGGCTCATCACATCGCCGTGCTCGTGGGTGTCGAAATAGCGGATTGGCAGACGCTGCTGGTGGGCGAACATGTCGTCGCGGATCTTCTTGAGCGTGCCCTGTTCGATGTCGATGATCAGCCAGCCCCACAGCCACGAGCAGAACGTGCCGACCGCGTACATGATGGCCAGCAGCGTGAGCGCGCGAATCAGCGGACCCCAGTCGGGGTGGGTGGCGGTGACCAGCGGGATGATGTACGTGTCGACGAGCCGCTGCAGGAACGCAATGGACAGCGCCTGCGCGGCGGCGGACACGATGATTGACAGGACGACGATGACTAGACGCACCGGGTATTGGGAGATGTAGCCCCACAGGCGTTTCACGGTGCCGCGCGGGACTTTCGGGCGCGGCTTGCGGCCGGCGCCGGTTGCGGGGGTCGCAGTGCCGGAGGCGCCTGGCTGTGCCGACGCGTCAGACGGCTTGACTGGCTTGGTATCCGTGGATTGCGCGGTGTTCTGCGTGCTCATCGTGCCTCTCCTTCCTGGGTGGTGCTTGCGGTTGCCTCGTCGGTTGCGGGGGCGGAAGCCTGGGAATCCGCAGAAGCCAGGGAATCCGTTGAATCCGCAGCATCCGCTTCGCCGTGATTCTTGGTCTGCAGCTCATAGATCGCGCGGTATTCGTCGCTGGTCTTCAACAGCTGCTCATGCGTGCCCTTGTCCATGATGCGGCCGTCCGCCATGACCAGAATCATGTCGGCATCCTGCACGGAACTCAACCGCTGGGCGATAATGATCTTCGTGACGTCCGGCGCCTCGGAGCGCAGGCCTTCGCGGATCAACTGGTCGGTCTTGGTATCCACCGCGCTGGTGGAATCGTCCAGAATCAGGATCTTCGGGTTCTTCAGCAGCGCGCGGGCGATGCATAGGCGCTGACGCTGACCGCCGGACACGTTCGTACCGCCCTGTTCGATCATGGTGTCGTACTTGTCGGGGAATTCCTGGACGAAGCCGTCCGCCTGCGCGATCTGCGCGGCGTGTCGGATCTGCTCGTCGGTGGCGTCCGGGTTGCCCCAACGCAGGTTATCGGCGATGGTGCCGCTGAACAGCACGTTCTTCTGCAACACCATGGCGACCTGGTCGCGCAAGACTTGCAAATCGTATTCACGCACGTCATGCCCGCCGACCTTCAGCGAGCCTTCGGTCACGTCGTACAGACGCGGGATCAGCTGCACGAGGCTGGACTTGGACGAGCCCGTGCCGCCGATGATGCCGACCACCGAACCTGAAGGGATATCAAGGTTGATGTCGTCAAGCACCGGCTTTTCCGAGCTGCGCGAATAGCGGAAGGTCACATGGTCGAATTCGATGGAACCGTCCGGCACCTGCGCAATCGGGTGCTCCGGATCGGTGACCGTGCTGCGTTCCTGCAACACCTGGCAGATACGCTCGGCGGATGCCTGGGAGATGATGATCATCACGAAAATCATCGAAATCATCATGAGCGCCATGAGAATCTGCAGCGCGTACGTCACCAGTGCCGTCAAGTCGCCGGTGGTCATACCGAGCGCCGCGTTGTTGCCCGAGGCGACAATCTGCTTGGCGCCCAGCCAGGACACCGCGAGCAGCGCGATGTAGATGCACGCGTCCATAAGCGGCATGTTGAAACTCATCACGCGTTCCGCCTTGACGAAATCACGGTAAATCGCCTGCGAGATGCGGCCGAACTTCTTGATTTCGTGGTCCTCGCGGTTGTAGGACTTGACCACGCGGATGCCTTGAAGGTTCTCGTCCACGTCGTTGTTGAGCTTGTCGTACGTGTGGAAGACGCGTTCGAACACGGGGTGCACGAATGCGGCGAGCGCAATCAGGGCGATGCCCAGAATCGGCACGATAACCAGGAACACCAACGAAATCGGCTTGCTGATGCGGAACGAGCAGATCCATGCGGCGATCATCATGACAGGGGCGCGTACGCCAACGCGGATAATCATCTGGTAGGAGTTCTGCAGGTTAGTCACATCGGTGGTGCTGCGGGTGATGATCGAGCCCGTGGAGAAGCGGTCGATGTTCGTGAAGCTGAACCCCTGCACTTTGGCGAAAACGTCGTGGCGAAGATTCTTCGCGAAACCTGCGGAGGCGACGGCGGCGAACCGGCCGGCGAGCGTGCCGGCTGCAAACGACAGCAGCGCGCACAGGAACAGGATCAGGCCGAATTTCCACACGGCGGGCATGGAACCGCCGGTGATGCCTTGGTCGATGAGGCTCGCCATGACCGTCGGGATGATGATCTCCATAATCGCTTCGACGCCGACGGCGAGCGGGGCGAGTAGGCTTTCCTTCTTGTATTCGCGCAGGCTGTGTAGCAGGGTTCGAATGACGTGGGTGGGTTTCGCCGGCGCATCGGCGGCGCCGGGCGTATTCGCGAGTGTGCTCGTGGTCACTGGTTGCGTTCCTTTCCTTCCTCGGTGTTCTGCGTATGACTGGGAGTGTCGGCTGAGCGTTTGGCTTGAGTTGGAGGTTCTTCGGCTGGGGCTTGGGCCCCGGTTTGGGCTTGGGCTTGGCGCGGGTCTTGGGCTTGGCGCGAGACCTGGGTCTGGCGCAAGTCTTGGGCTTGACGCGGGACCTGGGCTTGGGTCTGGGTCTGGGTCTGGGTCTGGGCTTGCGTACCGACTTGCGTAACGGCTTGCATCATGGCACGGTCGGGGCTGATTGCTTCGGATTGCACCCCGCTTTCCGCCTGAACCCGGCGCTCACGCCGAAGTCCGGAAGTCCGCGGAGGTTCCCAATATTCAGCCGAATCAAGCACCGGAGCCCGCACAGGTTGCGCCTTGGCGATCTGCTCGCGAGCGATTGCATCAAGCGCGACATCAATATTATGGCGGAGCCGGCCGAAATACTCGCGCAGTCGCGTGAGTTCCTCAGACGTGAAACCGTCGGCCAGAATGTCTTCGGTGCGGTCTCCGTTGGCGGCGAGGTCGGCGACAATACAATCGGCCTGCTCGGTGAGCACGATGCGTTTGAGCCGCGCGTCACGGGCGACCGGCCGGCGCACAATCAGCCCTTTGCGCTCCATACGAGCCAGGACGCGCGAGGCGGTGGACCGGGTGATGCGGAAACGCGACTCGATATCATGCTGGAACACCTCGCGGTCGCGATGCCGGTCAAGATACATGATGATATTGGCGTTGCCGTCGGTTGCCACGCGCGCGTTGGCCGGCATAGTCAGGCCGAGATAGCGGCGGACGACCCGGCTGAGTCCTTGGATTTCAACGGCCAGCGGCAGTGAATCGCGACCGGGTGAGGCCATGGCCGGCGGGAGGGCATCGTTTGGGAAGGAATCGGCATCTGGCGGCAGAATAGTCTCCGATGCGGTCCGTTCCGGAGGATATGCGCCGGCGTCTGCGGTAACGTGCGTATCCGCAGGATTGCGCGCATCCATGGAATCGGTGCCTGTGACCATACGGTCTGCTCCTGTCTGATCGTTGTAGGGCCGGGCTCGCAATTGACGGCGGCCGTCGATTGTTACGCGCTGTCTTGCAATCACATCCTAATAGGTAGCTCATACAACAGTTGTATATGCAACATTCGGCGTGTCGAACCGGTTTGCGCCGGCAGTCGGCTCCCCCTATCCACCCTGGCGCCAACGCCCCGCACACCTCCGCGGCATCACGCATACAACCGCATACGCAACGCTACAGATCCCCGGCAATCCCCAACAGTCCTGCAACATCGCATCAGCAATGCATGCCCCGACATACGCAACATTGCAGATACACGACCGGTCAGCCCCTAACCCCATGACATCATTCCCGTCG
Source organism: Bifidobacterium sp. (assembly GCF_051876855.1). Lineage (GTDB taxonomy): Bacteria > Actinomycetota > Actinomycetes > Actinomycetales > Bifidobacteriaceae > Bifidobacterium. The sequence continues at coordinate 106,630 of NZ_JBJEIH010000024.1, read as the reverse complement.
CGCATCCCACGGCATACGCAACACAACAGACACACCACCCAACCACCCAAACCTCACAGCATCCCGGCATCCACGCACGCCCTGACATACGCAACACCGCAAACGCACCACCCGGCGTCCCCACCCCCACTGCATTACGGCCGTCGCGCATCCCACGCCATACGCAACACCGCAGACCCACAGCGATACCGCCGAAACCACACCTCACCACGCACGCCACGCATCTGCCGACATACACAACACCACAAACACACCAGAAATCCCAAGCACATCACACGCCATCAACCCACGGCGTACGCCACGACATACACGACACCACAGACGCACCACCCAGCATCCCCACCCCCACTGCATCACCGCCGTCGCGCATCCCACGGCATACACAACACAACAGACACACCATCCAACCAATCCAACCACACGACATCATCCCATCACGCATCCCACGACATACGCAACACCGCAGACCCTCTGCGATACCGCCGAAACCACACCACACCACGCACGCCACGCGTCTCCCGGCATACACAACACCACAAACACACCAGAAATCCCAAGCACATCGCACGCCATCAACCCACGGCGTACGCCACGACATACACAACACAACAGACACACCGCCCAACCACCCAAACCTCACAGCATCCCGGCATCCACGCATGTCCTGACATACACAACACCACAGACGCACCACCCAGCATCCCCACCCCCACTGCATCACCGCCGTCGCGCATCCCACGGCATACACAACACAACAGACACACCATCCAACCAATCCAACCACACGACATCATCCCATCACGCATCCCACGACATACGCAACACCGCAGACCCTCTGCGATACCGCCGAAACCACACCACACCACGCACGCCACGCGTCTCCCGGCATACACAACACCACAAACACACCAGAAATCCCAAGCACATCGCACGCCATCAACCCACGGCGTACGCCACGACATACACAACACAACAGACACACCACCCAACCACCCAAACCTCACAGCATCCCGGCATCCA
>NZ_JBJEIH010000024.1:103452-105510 GCF_051876855.1 Bifidobacterium sp. | reverse complement strand
GGGATAGATGGCATAGTGCGAGGATTCGCTCACACGATGACGATCCAGGCGCGCCATGACGGGCGATGCAGCCTGATTGGGGACGGTTGTGTGAGGATTGGCTCACACAGTCACGGCACGAGCGGCTCCGGCAGGCCGAATCGAATGGGTTAGGCGGCACCATGTGAGGATTCGCTCACACAATCACGGTCTGGACAACTCCGGGAGACTGGTCTGGTGGGGATAGATGGCATAGCGTGAGGATTGGCTCACACGATGACGGCCCAGGTGCACCAAGACGGACGATTCGGCTTGACTGAATGCCATTATGCGAGGATTCGCTCACACAATCACGGCCCGAACGACTCCGGCAAGCCGGTTCGGCTGAATCAAGCGGCGTCACGCGAGGATCGGGTCACGCGGAACATAATCAGCGCCATGATTTCGCCGGCGACCGCCATACCAAGGAACACGCGCATACTGGAGGAGAATCCGGCGATATATGCCTGCGCTTGCCCCAATCCTTTGGCAGCAGCAGCTTGCGACCCGCTAGCGATCAGCGCCGACGCGAGCGCCGTGCCGATCGCCCCGGCCATCTGCTGGACGGTGTTCAACACCGCCGACCCGTCGGCATTCATGCGTTGCGGCAACTGGTTGAGCGCGTGCGTCTGGTCGGGCACGAGCACGCATCCGGCGAACGCGGAAAACAGCGCATACGATATCGCGACCGGCACCTCCGAACGGCAGCCGAGCATCATCCCCACAACCATCAGGGCAAGGCCGATAAATCCTACGGCGATAAACCGGGGCGGGAAATGATCGCGCAGCAAACTACCGACAAGCGGTGCGGACACGGCTCCAGCGACCGCACCGGGCAGCAAAATCAGCGCGGCAATCATGCTCGAATGGCCAAGTCCGCGCTGCAACAGAATCGGCAACAGGAAGTTCACAGCAAGCACACAGCCGGACACCATCAGCTGAATCAACATTCCGAGCGTGAATCCGGGGTATGCGAAGGTGCGCACCTGAATCAGCGGATGTTCCATGTGCAGCTGCACCGCGGCGAACACAGCCAACACCGCGATTGCACCGACCAAAATCACCCAGAAGCGCCAATCGCCATGCCATTGCGTGTAGCAACTCACCGCAAGAATCAGTCCGGACAATCCCAAGGCGATCAACAGCAGGGACGGCAGGGACAGATACCCCCGCTCCCCGTGCCGCACATCAGGCACAGTCGCCGAGCCGAGGATGAGCGAGACCACCAGAAACGGAATCATGGTGTAGAAAATCCAGTGCCAGTTGAGGAATTCCATAACCAGCCCACCGAACACCGGGCCGATTGCGGGCGCCGCGCACGTGACCAGACTGACCAGACCGAGCATCATGGCACGCCGGTTGAACGGGGCTTGATCAAGGATGATGGTGGTCAGCAGCGGCAACGAAACGCCGGTTCCCAAAGCCATGACCAGTCGGGCGGCAAGCAGCATCGGGAAGTTCACGGCGAGCGCGCCGATGAGCGTGCCCGTGCCGAACAGGGCTACGGCGGCGACGAACAACGCACGTGTGGGGAAGGTGCGCACGAGGAACGGCGAGGTCGGAATCGTCACCGACAACAGCAGCAGATACCCGGTAGTCAGCCATTGCACCACATCGGCGGACAGCGAGAATTCACTCATCAGCGTTGCATACGAGATGTTGAGCGAGGTTTCCGACAGGATGCCGAGGAAAGTGAGGACGGACAAGGCGATGACAACGACGATGAGTCGCTTTTCACCGATGGTTTGACGGCGGGCAGGGCCGGAATTGCCCGCAGATACCGGCATGGCGGGTGCGGGTACGGATGATGGTGACGATGGTGACGATGGTGACGACGATTCCGATGGTGACGATTCCGATGGTGACGATGGTGACATGCTCATATTGTCCAGCATAGACGTTTGTTGTATATGCAACAATCAGAGTGTCACGGTATGGATCGCCGATCCTGCACAATGCTGCGAGCGCCCACCGCCGACAGATATCCCGCGCCCCGCTTCTACCGACGCTGACGGGACGCTCAGCGTCGGCAGAAGGTTG
>NZ_JBJEIH010000024.1:83812-103352 GCF_051876855.1 Bifidobacterium sp. | reverse complement strand
GCCTGCTTCCACCGGCAACCCCACCGCCAAGGCACGCCCCAGCAACCAACCACCAACCGCAGTCACAGCGCACCCGCTCGCAACGGTCACCCGCGGATGCGCCGGTATTCGTCGAGCATGAACCGTGAGACCTTCGATCCTTCCTCGCCGAGAATCATCGGCATCGAGTTGACCGGCACTGCCATCAGGAAGATTCGCATGATGCCGTCCTGCGGCAGCTTGGGCAGTCGTCCCTCGTCCGATTCCCGTTCGACCGCCGCAACCACGCGCGCACCGACCGGGTCGGCGGCCCACTCGCCGAACGTAGACCATTCGTCAAGCGGCATGGCTTTCCCATCCCCGTCCAAGTGCACCGGTATACGTGCGACGATATCCCGGCTCGACGTACCCACCTCGACCGTGTAATCGCCGGCCTCCACATGCCAGTCGTCAAACCGCTGCGACCAGTAGGCGAACGCACGCTCGTCGAGCGTGATGGACACCGTCTTGGACTCCCCCGGCGCCAGATCGACACGCGCAAAACCCTTCAATTCGTGGACCGGCCGCGCAACCTGCGACTTGCCGGGGGCGACATAGACCTCGACGACTTGCGCGCCCGGCACATCCGACGTGTTCGTCACCGTCGCGTCAACCCGCACGACGGCTTCCCGCACGGCATGCGTCCGCGCAGCACCATCCGCCCGCTCAGCGTCGTCTGCAGCCCGCTCAGCAGCACCCTGCGCCGCGTCATCCCCCAAACGCCGCACGCGAACGTCATGCACGTCAAAGGTGGCGTAACTCAACCCGAACCCGAACGGGTACGCGACCGGCTTGCGGTACGTGTCGTAATAGCGATACCCGACGAACACACCTTCGCCGTAGTCGACATGCCCTTCCTCGCCAGGCCAGTTGAGCATGGTCGGATCATCGTTGATATCAAGCGGGATGGTCTGCGCGAGCTTGCCTGACGGGCTGACATCGCCGAACACCACATCGGCGAGCGCATCCCCGCCGGCCTCGCCGAGCAGCCAGGATTCGAGGATCGCTTGCGCGTCATCACGCCACTGGGCCACGGAGACCACCGAACCGTTGGACAGGATGACCGCTACGTGCGGGTTGACGGCCGCGATTTTGTGCAGCAGGTTGGTCTGTTTGTCGGGGATGTCGAGGCTGGTGCGGTCGAATCCTTCGGATTCCGCGGCTTCCGGGAGTCCCATGAACATGAGCACGATGTCGGCGTGACGCGCGGTTTCGATGGCTTGCGCTTCGAGCGCCGGGTCGGCAGGGTCAAGATCGAGGGTGAATCCGGGAGCGAAATCAACCGACGCCCCGCGTTCGGACACCGCATCGAGGAACGAGGACATCCTGTCCGGCGTGATATGCGACGATCCGCCGCCCTGATAGCGTGGGGTGCGCGCGAATTCGCCGATGACCGCCACTCGCGCACCCGGGCGCACTGGCAGTGTCCCCTGCTCGTTTTTCAACAACACCATGGATTCCCGGGCTGCGCGCCGCGCGATGTCGTAATGCCGGTCGCGGTTGTAGCGGTATCCGTCGCGGCTCATGGCCGGCTGCGCCTTGGCGACAAGGTCGATCATGCCTTGCGCCATGCTGTCCAGCTGCTCAGGCGCGATCCGCCCGTCGCGTACCGCGGCGACAATCTGGTCATCCGTGCCGGATGGCGGCATCTCAAGGTTGAGTCCGGCGTTCAGCGAGGCGACCCGGTCGTGGTCGGCTCCCCAATCGCTCATCACAATGCCTTGGAACCCCCATTCACGCCGCAGCACGTCGGTCAGCAGCCAGCGGTTCTGCGCGGAATGGACGCCGTTGATACGGTTGTATGAGCACATGACGGTCCACGGCTGCGCTGTTTTCACGATGTATTCGAATGCCGGCAGATAGATTTCGCGCAGTGCGCGCGGCGATATGGTGGCGCTGACGCGCAACCGGTCGGTTTCCTGGTTGTTTGCCGCAAAATGCTTGAGTGACGTGCCAATGCCCTTGGATTGGACGCCTTCGACGATGCCGACGGCTTCATGCCCGGCGAGGAACGGGTCTTCGGACCAGTATTCGAAGCAGCGGCCGCCGAGCGGATTGCGTTTGATGTTGACCGCCGGGCCGAGGATGACCGCGACCTTCTCCTGGATACACTCCTCGCCCATAGCCTCGCCGACTTCACGGACGAGCGCCGGATCCCAAGAGCTGGACAGTCCAGCGGCGGGCGGGAAGCAGGTCGCCGGCACGGCATCGCCAAGTCCCATCTTCTGCTCCTCGGCGGGTCGCGCCTTGCGCAAGCCGTGCGGACCGTCGGTGATCATGTAGCCGGGGATGCCGCACTCGTCGATGCCCTGCACATGCCATGCGTCGGCGCCTGAGGTGAGCGATGCTTTCTGTTCCAAGGTGAGGTCGCCAACACGGTGGCGGGTTTCGGACACGTTGCGCCCCTCATCGCCGCCGCAGCCGCTCCCCTGCCGTGCTTTTGCCGGAACCGGTGCCTTGTTTGTGCCTGTTGTCGCGTCCATGCTTCCTCGCTTTCCGACGTGGATGTCGCCGCAATGTTGCGGTCGGTCTTACCGGATAGCTTAGCCGGTCGCGAAACGACAGGCGTGTCGCTCAGGCCTGGAACACGTCGGGGTGGGCGGGGTCGCCCGGCACGTCGGCGAGCAGGCCTTCCAGCCCGAGGAATTCCTGCCAGAAGTCGAGCGGCTGTCCGTAGGGCGTCGATTCGGGGCCATGGGCTTGCAGGTTCGCCTTCGCTTCAAGCACATCAAGATCGCTGAGCCCGTCGAAGTAGGATGTCAAGCGATCGAGGTTCGCATCGTTGTAGAACAGCGAGCCGATGACTTCCGTCAGCCGTTGGGCGCGCTCGACCGGCAGCGAATCCCAATGGCGCAATTCGATGAAGTTCTTCAAGCGCACATCGTTGAAATGCGTGGACAGCACGTGATTCACCTCGTACGCGTTGAGTTCGCGGTCAGGGTAAATCTCGCCTGCGTTGTCGCGGAACGCGGCACGGTGCTTCTGCGCCTCGGGCAGGCCCTCAGCCTCGGGGGTGTGAGTCAGGTCGGCGAACATCATCGGCGTGCTCAGCACGTCCACCGCGTAATCCTCCCAACCAAAACGGTCATCGTACAGCCCGGGGATCAGGTTGGTGCGCTGGCAGTCAAGGAAATCCCACATCCGCTGACGCAACAGCGGGAACGGGTTCTCCGCGCCTTCGAAATACGGGGTGTTGCGGAAGAACCACGCCAGAATCGGCCCGACAGCCGTGCCCACGCGCAACTTGCGGATCGCGTCATGCTCATCCTGGTAGTCGATACTCACCTGCGTGGAGGCGGATCCGCGCATCATGCACAGGCCGTACTGGCCGACACGCCCCAGATAATCGGTCATCGCCTCGTAACGGCTTTTCGGGTTCACCGGAATATCGGCGTAACTGGTGTTCGGCTGGTAGCCGTAGTTGACCAGACGGAAGTCAAGCGCGTCGAGGATTGGATCGACCTCTTGGCGGAATCGGCCATATTCGACGGCCAGTTCCTCGGGGCTGTGCAGCACGCCGATCGAGCATTCGACCTGGGCGCCCGGCTCAAGCGAAATCGAAATCCCCTTGCGGGCGAGGCCCACCAGACGGCCGTTCTCCCAATATTCCTTATCTGCGTCATAATACGGACGCATGCGGTTGAGCAGCTCCTCAACCCCGTTCGGCTCGTAGTAGTTGACCGCCTGGTCGCTGCCGTTGCGTACGGGCAGATGCTCGATCTCCACCCCGTAGCCGTCATCGCGTTCCGGTTTGGCGCCGCTTTCGAAGAAGCGGACCAAGCTGTCGACGTGCTTGGGGTTGACGGTGGCATTCATATGCGCGTAGCTGATGCGTGGTGTGCTCATGCTGCCATCGTAGGCGAAATACCGCCGCCACGCGCGCATTGCCGCGCCGTACGCTCTACGAAAAACTGATAGCGACTTGCAAACCGTTCGGGATGGTCCGCCACATGCAGCATGCCGTTCAGTTTGCTCAGGGCGCGTACAGACCGTTCGGATGATGCCGGTTCGGCGGGTTGTACCGTTGGGCCGGTTCGGGCGGATGATGCCGGTTCGAACGGGTTGCCCGGTTCACCCGGCTCAGTTCGTCCACCCGCTCAGTTCGTTTACTCGCTCAGTTCCTTCGCTCGCTTCAATCCGCGGTGGACAGCGGGGCTTGTGAATCGCTCCCCTGTCCCGGCCGGCTGCCGGCAGCACCGTGCATAGGCTCGTCGAGATGAGCCTTGTGGTTCTTCTTGGCGGCGGCGATCATGAGCTTGAGCCGGTTGAGCTGGTTCGCCTCGGACGCGCCCGGATCGTAGTCGATCGACACGATGTTAGCCTGCGGGTACAGGCGGCGGATCTTGCCGAACATGCCTCGCCCGGTCACATGGTTGGGCAGGCACGCGAACGGCTGGGCGCACACGATGTTCGGGCAGCCGGATTCGATCAGCTCGATGATTTCGGCGGTCAGCAGCCATCCTTCGCCCGCCTGCACACCGACGGACGTAACCTCGTCGGCAGTCTTGACGAGCTGCTCCATGCGTTCGTCCTGGCTGAACTTGCCGTGCGCGGTGGCGATGGCGCGACGCACCGGATTGAGCCCGCGGTTGAGGGCCCACCGCATAATCGCGTCCATGGTCTGGCTGCCGCCGGTGCCCAGATGGTCCTCGTTCCACTTGTCGGTGTACGGATGCTGGGTCATGAATTCGATGATGCCCGGCACCACAGCCTCGCAGCCTTGCGCCTCGATCTGGTCGACGACATGGTTGTTGGCGTCCGGATGGTATTTGACGAGAATCTCGCCTACCACACCGACACGCGGCTTGCGCGGGATATCCCTCAGCGGCAGCTCGTCGAAAGTGCGGACGATTTTCTTGAGCAGCTGCGGATAAACCCAATACCCCTTGCCGTACACGCGTTTGGCGGTCTTGGAATACCCGTGGTGTTCGATGGTCTCGCGCAGGATTGTATCCCACTGTTCGTACAGGGCGTTCGCGCTGCCCGGTTCCGCCTCGTAGGGGCGTACGCGGTACAGGCATTTCATAAGCAGATCGCCATACACGAGCGCTTTGCCGGCACGTTCCAGCATCGCCGGGGTCGCCTTGAAACCAGGGTTGCTTTCCAACCCCTGGAAACTCAGCGCAATGACCGGAATCTGCGGGTATCCGGCGTCAATCAGCGCCTTGCGAATCAGGCCGTAGTAGTTGGTGGCTCGGCACATGCCGCCGGTCTGCGAAATGGCGAGCGCCACATGGTCGGGATCGTACTTGCCTTGGATGATGGCGTCCACCAGCTGTCCGACGACCATAATCGCCGGATAGCAGGCATCGTTGTTCACGTATTTGAGGCCGGTTTCCACGTCCTCGTTGCTCGCATGCTTGAGCACGTCGCATTTGTAGCCGCCGGAACGAATGACAGATTCGACCAGCGAGAAGTGGACGGGGCTCATCTGCGGGACGATGATGGTGTAGTCACGCATGGATTTCTCGAAGCGGACCTTGTGCGCGTACCGGCTCATGGTGGCCTCATTGCGGGCGGACCCGCCGCGCTTGCCGGTCTTCGCGCCGTCCTGCTGCGATGTTTGGACATTGCGGCGCGCGGCATTCCTGACCGCCTCGGTAAGCTTCGGATTCTCGGCCATCACGGCGTCGAGCATCGCCTGACGTCCGGGGGTCGGGGCGGGGCCGCCGGTGTGGCGGAAGCCGCTGTCGGATGCGGTTTGTGCAGGCTGCAGTTCGGGAGATTTCTGCGATTCCGGCGATTCGGGAGATTCCAACGGTTCGGGAGATTCCGGCGACTTGTGGCCGTCGCGCAGTTCGGCGTTGCGTTCACGCTCCTCGACGGCGGCTTTCAGCGAACGCAGGCGGATCTTGGCCGCACCGAGGTTGCTGACCTCGTCAATCTTGAGCACGGTGTACACGTCGGCCTTGTCGGCGAGGATCTCGCTGACCTGGTCGGTGGTGATGGCGTCGAGGCCGCAGCCGAAGGAATTGAGCTGCACGAGTTCGAGCCCCGGATAGGAGGACACGAAACGCGCCGCCGCATACAGACGGGCATGGTAGGCCCACTGGTTCTGTACGCGCAACGGCATGCGTGTGACCTTACGGTCGCCCACTTCTCGGAATCCCGCGGAATCCTTGGCACGGGGGTTCTTCTCCCCCGCGGCCAGATAGTCGCTCAGATGCAAGTCCTCACCGGGCTGCAGCTCGCAGATCGAATCCTCGGAAAGCACGACCATGCCCAGCGAGCAAATCGTCTCGGGAATGCCGTGGTTGACTTCCGGGTCGATGTGGTAGGGGCGTCCGGCGAGCACGATGCCGCGGCAATCATGCTCCTTCATATACGCGAGCGCGCGCAGGCCTTCCTGCTGCACGTCATGCTTGAACAGCTTGTCCTCGGCGTATGCGGCCTTGACCGCTTCCTGCGCCTCGTCCATCGTCACGTTCGCCCACGCGAATTCTTCGACGATGCGCTTGGCCATGAGCTCATGGTTGGCGAGGTTGAAATAGGGGCGCATGTAGCGGATGCCAGGTTCGCGCAGTTCGGGCATATTGGCGCCGATGACGACCGGGTAGTTCGCGACGACCGGGCAATTGTAGTGGTTGTCGGTGTTGGGCACGAGGTTCTCCTCGTAGCTTACGCACGGGTAGAAGATCGTCTTGACACCCTTGTTGAGCAGCCATTTGATATGGCCGTGCACCAGCTTCGCCGGGTAGCAGATGTTCTCGGAAGCAATGGATTCGATACCGGTCTCGAACAGTTCGTGGCTGGAACGCCCGGAGATGATGACCTTGAAACCGAGATTGGTAAGCAGGGTGAACCAGAACGGGTAGTTCTCGTACATGTTGAGCACGCGCGGAATGCCGATTTCGCCGCGGGTCGCCTTCTTGTCGGTCAGGCGGCGGTAGGCGAAGCAGCGCTTGTACTTGTAGTCGTACAGGTTTGGCCGGTCGGAACGCTTCTTCTTCGCGTCGCCGCCGCGCTCGCACCGGTTGCCGGTAACGTAGCGCGAACCGTCCTGGAAGGTCGTGATGGTGAGCTTGCAGTGGTTCTGGCACAGCTTGCACACGTCACGGGAGGTGGTCATCGACAGATTGTCAAGCGCCTCGCCGCTCAGGATGCCGGAACACGTGTGCTCGGCGGCCGGATCGTCGTCCGCAGCGTCGACGTAATGCATGCGGGCGGTCAGCGCGGCGCCGTACGCGCCCATGAGGCCGGCGATATTCGGGCGTGTGACCTCGCGTTTTGTCAGCAGTTCGAAAGCGCGCAGCACGGCGTCGTTGAGGAAGGTGCCGCCCTGGACGACGACCGTGTCGCCGAGCGCGTCGGCGTCACGCAGTTTGATGACCTTGTACAGTGCGTTGCGCACGACCGAATAGCACAGGCCGGCGGCGATGTCCTCGATGGACGCGCCCTCCTTCTGGGCCTGTTTGACGGAAGAGTTCATGAACACGGTGCAACGCGAGCCCAAATCGACCGGATGCGTGGAGTTCAGGGCTTTCTGTGTGAATTCCTCGATGCTCAGTCCCATGGACTGGGCGAAGGTCTGCAGGAAGGACCCGCAACCGGACGAGCAGGCCTCGTTGACGGCAATCGAGTCGATGACCCCGTCGGTGATGGCGAGGTATTTCATATCCTGACCGCCGATGTCGATGACGGCCGTCACACCAGGGCTGACCATTTCGGCGCCGCGGTAATGTGCCATCGTTTCGACAACGCCCTCATCCAGATGCAGGCCAGTGGAAATCAAGCCTTCGCCGTAGCCGGTCGCGCAAGAACGCGCAATCCACGCTTCAGGCGGCAGCTGCGCCTGGATGCGTTTGACGATATCCACGGCGGCGGTCAGCGGGCTGCCCTCGTTCGTGGCATAGGAGGACCATACGATTTCGCGGTCATCGTTGACGAGGGTCGCCTTGATGGTGGTCGAACCCGCGTCGATGCCGAGGAAGTGCGGGCCGGACGCCCCTTCGAGCGTGCCTACATGCACGTGTTCACGGTGGTGACGGGCGTTGAACGCCTCGCGGTCCGCCTCGGTGGGGAACAGCGGCGGCATGGTCTTCGTATTGCTTGGCAGGTTCTTGAGCCGCTCCAAATCTTCAAGAATCTGCGCGCAAGTGCGTGGTTCGGCAATCGTGGCGGTACCCGTGTCGTCATCGTCGTCGTTGTCGTCGCCGGCGATGAGCGCGGCACCGAACGCGACATACAGATGGGCGTTGCTCGGGGTGATGAACTCGTCGACCTTGCCTTCGAGCGCACGGTGGAAGGCTTCGCGCAGCTCAGACATGAAGAACAGCGGTCCGCCGAGGAATACGACGTTGCCGTGGATTGGCCTGCCGGAAGCAAGACCCGCGATTGTCTGCGTGGCGACGGCGGTGAAAATCGAAGCCGCCAAATCGGGTTTCGCCGCGCCGTCGTTGATGAGCGGCTGCAAATCGGATTTCGCGAACACGCCGCAACGCGAAGCAATCGGATACAAAGTCTGATAATGCTTGGCCATTTCGTTGAGGCCGGCCGCATCCGTGTCAAGCAGGGTGGCCATCTGGTCGATGAACGCGCCAGTGCCGCCCGCGCACGAACCGTTCATGCGCTGCTCGGGGGTGGGCTTCAAATACGTGATTTTCGCGTCCTCGCCACCGAGTTCGATAATGACGTCGGCCTGCGGGATTTCCTGGTCGATCGCGCGTGTTTCAGCGATGACCTCCTGGATGAAGGGCACATGGATGTTGTCGGCGAGCGTCAGGCCGCCTGAGCCGGTGATTGCGAGCCGAATCGGCTCATCCCCGCGTCCGAGCTTGTCAAGCGCGGTGCGAATGTCTTCAAGCAGCCCGGCCACTGTGGCGCGGACGTTGGCGTGATGGCGCCGATAATCGGAGAACAACACGTCGTCAAGCGTGTCGCCCTGATCGAGCACGACCGCCTTGACCGTGGTCGATCCGATGTCGAGACCGACACGCAACGGTTTCCTCCCGTATTCGCCGGTCATGACATGTTCTCCCTGTTCCACCATCTGCACCTCATATCCATTGTCGGCGGAGTGCCGGGCGGTGCCGTCCTAATACCGTGCACCTGCCCGCCCCGCCGAATTTCCTCTAGTGAATGCTAACGCAAGCGGACGTCAGCGGAACTCGCCCCCAGCGAAACAGACAGATGCCGGGCATCTGTCCTGCGGGTTTGTGCTACCTGCGAGTTGGGACACGCGCATTGCGAGGTCAGGAGCGGGGCAGTGTCTTTGCCAGCATCCGGCGTTTCACCGCGGCCGACACCGCGGCGGTCACCCGCATGGCGCCCCAAGCGAGCAGGGTGACTATCAGTTCCAAAGGCAGGAGCTTTGCGGGGAAAAACAGCGCCATAAGGATGCCGGCGAGCGAGGCGTTGCCGACCAGCACGATGGCCGTGCAGAAGGCGACCGTCATCACCACGACCACCGGCTGGCAGCCGGGCAACAGCTTGGCGAGTGCGCACCCGTGCAGTAGCGCGGCGAACATGATCGGGAAAATGTCACCGCCCGTCCACCGGCATTCAATGCACAGCTGCGCGAACAGGAGCTTTCCGGCGGCGAGCGCGAACAGCGCGCCCGCACCGAGGCTTGTGAACAGCGTGCCGATGGTGTGGATTTGGTGTTGTCCGGATGTCGACAGCACCGGCAGCACGGTGACCACCAGCGCGACGAGCACGCCGCCAACCAGCAGACGTACGGTCATCGGTACGTTGATGCGCCCCGACAGCGCGCGAATGCCTGTCCTGAGCAGTACGCACACACCGGCTACGGCGAGCGCGTAGGCGGCGAGCGGAAGCGCGACCCATGTGCGCCGCCAGAAATCAAGGGTGTTCATGCCCGCGTCGGAGAATTTGGGCATGGTGGTCATGCCGACGAACATGACGATGACGATGAGGCTGTTGACCGCGCATACGCGGATGGTGCGCTTGGTGTCGGCGGCACCAGCGGTATTGGCGGCATCCGTGGCGCTGACGGCTGGCTCAATCCATCGCGTGGGATGGTAGAGCATGCGCAACCGTGTTGGTATCGGCGTGGCGCGGATGCTGTCGGCATGCGTGCGCAGGTACCGCAGTTTGTCGCATTGCCAGACGGAATACGCGATGACCGCGCCCATGAGTGAGGCTTCCGGACCGACGCCCGCGCCGGCGGCGAGGATGATCAGCGCGATGAGCAGGTCACGCCACGCGGTGTGGTAGTTGATAGCTTCCCCACGTTTCAAGGCGCCGAGAACATCGCGTGTGGTGTGCGGAATGTCGCCCCAGCGTCGTTTGCCCCAGACCACCAGGAGGGTGCCCGCGACCGCGACCGGCACGGCGTACGCCCATCGTGACGGCACACGGACCGCCCACACCTCCCAAATCAGCGTAACCGCGGTGTTCTCCACCACGAGGAATAGCGCGGCAATCGCAAGGACGATTACGCTCAGCGACGCCGCATACAGCGCATACCCGATTCGTTTCATCACCCTAGCCACTGTAATCGCCCACCCCTCACAAACCAGCCGCGCAAACAGCGCTCCCAGCGTCACCAGTTTGTAGTACCTCACAAACCGTCTACGCCCAACACCACGCCAGCGTAGACAGTTTGTGGAAAACAGGCGCAAGACGGACGCGCGCCGGGTGGTTTACTGCTCGGTGGAGATGCTGTCGTTGCCTTCGCCGGCGGCGCGATCCTTGCCGTAGATTTCCGGGATGAAGCGCTCCTGGTCGTGCAGTTTGCTCCAGATAACCGGCTTGCCAGCCTCGAAGGATTTCTGCACGTCGATAATCCGCTGATTGCTCGAACCGCGGAATTGCAGCAACGAATCGTGCAGGTCCTTGATATACCGGCCGTCGACGAGAATGTCGATCTCGTGCAGCAAATCGAGTTTGTCCTGCGTCTCGCCGGGGCGCATGAGCTCCTCCCACGTATAGCCGGTCCAGCACCAGATGTCTTTCGTATGGCCGAAGCGTTCGCGAATCTTGCGCGCCAGCGGCAGCAACACGCCCGTGTTAAGCAGGGGCTCGCCGCCAAGGAAGGTGATGCCCTGCACGTATGACTGGGACAGGTCGTCCATGATCTGCGCCTCGAGCGCATCATTGTATTCGTGGCCTGCTTGGAAATCCCAGATGGACTTGTTGTAGCATTCCACGCAGTGGAACGGGCATCCAGACACGTACAGGGAACAGCGGATGCCTTCGCCGTCGGTCATGAGGAACCGTTTGTAGTCGGCGATCATATTGTGGCTCATCCGGTTCGTCCACTGCCCGGCTTTCGGGTTGTTCGACCGGTTGGTCGGGATGAACGGGCCGCGGTCGGTCTCCCCCGCCGCGAAATCATGCAATGTCGTTGCTGCCATCTGTACTTCCCTGCTCCTTGGCTCCTTGTTGTGTTCCGGGCACGCCGCCGAAGCCTACCCGCACGGCAATGACGGCCGCGTGCAGCGTGCATCACGGCCGTCATCATTGTTTCCCGGTTCGCCGCCGTCGGAATCCGCCCGGCGGCCTGCTCCCGGTGTTTTCCGGACTATGTTTTCCGGATGTTGCGCTCCGGATTATGTGTCCGGGTTACTTGGTCTCCTCGAACCATTCGCGCTCGGAACCGTCCTTGAGCGTCACATGGCCGGTCTCCCCGCTCATGTGCTTGACGCGATGGGCGATTTCCTCGTGACGGCCGTGCACCATCGGGCGCTGGACCGGGTTGCCGAGGTATCCGCAGGTGCGCTTGGTCACGTTGCACTTGTCGGGGTCGGAGTTGCCGCACTCGGGGCACTTGAAGCCTTCTTCGGTCGGCTCGAAGTCACCCTGGAAGCCGCATACGAAGCAGTGGTCGATCGGGGTGTTGGTGCCCAGGTAGCCGATGCCGATCTTGTAGGCGTAATCCCACACGGCCTCGAGCGCCTTGGGGTTGTCCTGCAGGCACGGGAACTCGCAGTAGTTGATGAAGCCGCCGGACGCATAGTAGGGGAAGTCCTTCTCGTAGTCGAGCTTCTCCATCGGTGTCGGGGACAGCCACACCGGGTAGTGGAAGGAGTTGGTGTAGAAGTCGTGGTCGGTCACGCCTTCGACGCGGCCGAACTTCTCGCGGTCCATGCGGTTGAAGCGGTCCGTGAGGCTTTCCGCCGGCGTGGAGTACACCGAATAATGGTAGCCTTCGGCCTTGCACCACTGCTTGCACAGCTGGTTCATGCGCTTGACGATGGACAGCGCGAACTCCTTGCCTTCCGGATCCCAACTGTGGTCGCGCATCCAGTCCTTGCCGTAGAACACCGCCGTCGCCTCGTACAGGCCGATGTAGCCCAAGGAGACGGTGGCGCGCTCGTTGCGGAAGAGCTGGTCGACGTTGTCGTTGGCGCCGAGACGTCCGAAAGCGCCGTAGCGGAACAGGGTCGGCGCGTTGACCGGGGTGGCCTGCTTGCAACGCATGATGCGGAACTGCAGCGCCTGGTGCGCGACTTCCATACGCTCGTCGAACAGCTTCCAGAAGCGGTCCTTGTCGCCGTGGGATTCAAGGGCGATACGCGGCACGTTGACGGTGACGACGCCGAGGTTCATGCGGCCGTCCTCGACATCCTTGCCGGTCTTGGGGTCGATCCAACCCTGCAGGAAGGAACGGCAGCCCATCGGGGCCTTGAAGGAGCCGGTGATCTTGACAATGTTGTCATAGAAGACGACATCCGGGTACATGCGCTTGGTGGAGCATTCGAGCGCCAGTTGCTTCATGTCGTAGTTCGGGTCGCCCGGGTCGGCATTGATGCCGTGCTTGATGGTGAACACGAGCTTCGGGAAGATCGCGGTGTGACGGTCCTTGCCCAGGCCGCGGATGCGGTTGAGCAGGATGGAACGCTGGATTTCGCGGGCGAACCACGAGGTGCCCAGACCGAAACCGACGGTCACAAACGGGGTCTGGCCGTTGGACACACGGTTGGAATTAATCTGGTATTCCATGGTCTGCATGGCATCATAGATCGCCTTGCGGGTCATGATTTTCGCATAGATTTCGCGAATCTGCTGGATAGGCTCGGCATCCGTGTCAAACGGGACGTCGTCGGGCAGCGGGGCGCGGTTCTCGAAGTGCAGACCGGACGGCTCCTGGGCCTTGAGTCCGCGCACGACGGTTTTCGCGGCTTCAACCGGCATGTCGTCAGGGAACATGGCGTGGGCCATCTTCAGGTGCTTTTCATAGTCGAGCTTCGCATACGGCTCAAGCATCTCGTCGGCACGGTTGACGGTCTGGCCGCCGTACTGTGCGCCCGCGATATCCTTGATGATCTGCGTGATCTGCGTGGCGGCGGTGCCGATGGACTTCGGGGAGTCCATCATCGCGTTGCCGAGCTCGAACCCGTGGGCGAGCATGTCGCCGAAGTCCGGCAGCGAGCAGTTGGTCATCGCGGTGAATGGCGAGTAATCGGCGTCATGGAAGTGGATGTCGCCCTTCATATGGGCGTTGGACACGGCGTCAGGCAGCATAGAGAACGCGGACGCCTTGGAGACGGCGCCGGCGAGCAAGTCGCGCTGCGTGGCATAGACGTTGGAATCCTTGTTTGCGTTCTCACGCACAAGGGATTCGTCGCGATTGACCAGACGGCTGACCGCTTCGTTGATATCGGTGGCCTTGGCGCGCTCGATGTCCTTGTTCAGACGATATGTCGTGTAGTTGCGGGCGACCTCATACAGATGGTCTTCGATGAGACCATGCTCGACCAGGTTCTGGATGTCTTCGATCTTGGCGGGACCGTTGTAGCGTTCCTTGATTTCGCCTTCGACCTGGTTGGCGAGGTCGCGAATCAGCTGCTCCTCCTCCGGGCCGATCTCCTTGTCGAGATCCTTGAAGGCGGACTTGACGGCGCTGATGATGTTGATCGGGTCGAATTCGACGATTCGGCCGTCACGCTTCTCGACGAGCACCTTGCCCATATCCGACTTCCCTTCCGCGACAGTGTCTGCCACATCGCCATCCGGGGTGGCGGTCCGAGGCACATCAAGAACCTGCATGTCCATTGGGTTCCGTCCTTTCCCTTGGCCGGGCACCTCCCGGCCTTCATCGTTCTGTATTTGCCACATCGACTGTACCACGAGATATAGTGCACAATCACCGCGTGTTGCCCAAGATATAGTAGCAATCCGCATCGTTCCGCCGATAAGCGGCAAATGTGATGAAGATTACGCAAGCACCTCAGCGTGTCGTTTCCGACACGCCACCGCCACCTGCGAAAGAGTGATATACGCGGGCGCGCGCGCAATAAAATTGTCCGTTCGATGCGCAACAGTGGAGGCCATTAGACATCCGTCGGGCTACGTCAGCCGACGGCGGACGGGTAGGGCGACCACACCACGCACGCAAGCGGCACGCCACGCCCACGGCGCGAAGGGAAGGCACATGCAGTACGGGTATCAGGAAGCGAATTACGGCTATGGTAATGCCGTGGCAGCCCCCGGCAACGCCGGCGCGCCCAAACCGCTCGACCAGCTGCCGCGGCTCGCCCGCGACACCACCGCGGAGAACCCGTGGCCTGTCAGCGTGGTCAGCCAGAAATACCACAATGCAGTTGAGCGCTGGCCGGCGTCGTGGGTCGAAGGGCAGATCGTCGAAATCAACATGCGGCGCAGCACGTCTGGCTACATCACACTGCGCGACAACACCCAGGACATCTCGATGTCCGTCATGGGATTCAGGGACTTCGTCGCCATGGCCCGCGAGTTCAAGCAGGGCGAGCGCGTCGTCGTCCACGGCAAGCCGGAAGTGTGGGTGAAGGCGACACGCCTGAGTTTCGTCGCCGACGACATCCGCCGCGTAGGGGCCGGCGATCTCAAGGCGCAAATCGACGAGCTGCGCAAGAAGCTCAAAGGAGAAGGCCTGTTCGACGCCGAAAACAAAATCCCGTTGCCGGAATTCCCGCGTTGCATCGGCCTGATCTGCGCGCCTCAGGCCCGCGCCGAAGGCGATGTCATCACCAACGTGAACCTGCGTTGGCCGGCAGTGGACTTCGTGATTGAGCATGTGCACGTCCAGGGCGCGCAGTGCCCGCCGGAGGTGGTCCAAGCGATCCGCAAGCTCGACGACGACCCGAGAGTGGACGTGATCATCGTCGCGCGTGGCGGCGGCAGTTTCGAAGATCTCATCGGCTTCTCCGACGAAAACGTGGTACGTGCCACGGCGGCATGCCGCAAACCGATCGTCTCGGCAATCGGGCACGAGGATGACTGGACGCTCATCGATCTGGCCGCCGATCTTCGCGCCTCGACGCCGACGGATGCAGCAAAGAAGGTTGTGCCGGATGTGCGTGAGCAGTGGCAGCTCATCACCAACGCCTGGCAACGCATGAACCTAAGGATGGACGCCTTGGTCGGCAACGAGCAGCGGCTTATCGAGGGCTATGCGAACCGGCCGAGCCTGACCAACCCGAGCACCATGCTCGAACCGCATCAGCGGCTGGTTGACGACGCCGTGAAACGCATGCGATACGGGTTGACCAGAATCATCGACGACGCCGGCATGACCGTCGAGAAGCTCCATGCCAGTCTCACCGCCATGAGCCCGCAGGCGACTTTGAACCGCGGGTACGCCGTCGTACAGACCGCTGACGGGCATGTGCTTGACAACGCGGCCGACGCGACCGTGGGAGAGCAACTGTCGATTACTCTGCACCATGGCACACTACTCGCCGAGGCCAAAGGACAGGCGGGCGGAAACCACACCGACACCGGCGACTGACACGGTTGCTGCGTGCCCGTGCGGTACCTGCGTGGTACTTGTTTGGCACCTGCCGACATATGGCCACCAGCAGGCACAGCATCACCCGCGCAACGCCACGACCCCAACCCATCGCAACACAGCCGACAATCCGCCTATCAATCATCGACATCAATCATCACTATCAATCATCAACACCCATGGAAGGAACACCGATGACAGTTGAAGCACAGGATCCCCAGAAGACCGACACCCCGGCTTCCAGCCTGACCAAGGAGGAACGCGAGCGCATCGCGTCCATGTCCTATGAGGAGGCGCGTGACCAGCTGATCCAGGCGGTGCAGGCACTCGAAGCCGGCGGGCTGAACCTCGACCAGTCCATGCGCCAGTGGGAGCTCGGCGAAGCGCTTGCCAAGCGCGCCCAGACCTTGCTTGACCAAGTCCGTGCCAAACTTGACGCCGCGCAGGCCCAGCAGCAGACCTCCGCCGACACCGCGGGAACCCAGTCCAACCTCGAGTGACCGCCGGTTTGACGGGCGTTTTGCAGGCGGGAGCCAGCCGAAGCCGTGCGGCGGCAAGCCGAAGTGGGGGTGGCCGTTAGCCGGATGGCTGCCAGCCGGGTACGCGCCCGCCTGGCTGCGGCCCGCCAAGCAACGTGAGCCAATGCGCGTCTGCGCTGTCACATCATGCGCAACCGCAATCACTCCACAGGCGACGCCCCACAGATGGCACCCCACGAACGTTTCGCCATACCCGCTGCGATGCGCTGTCACGCCACCTGTGAATGCGCAGTCACGCCACCTGCAATGTGGCGAGCAGCGCTGCGTGGTCCGAACCAGCTACATGCCTGGACTGTACCTGTCCGGCGACCATGCCCTGGTCAATCAGGATATGGTCGATGCCGGCGAAGGCGGGCACGCCGGTATGGTTCGCCGGCCATGTGAACACCAAGCCATGTCCTGCCTGGCGTGTGGCGTCGGAGAACCTCGAACCGAGGATATCGCGGAAAGCGGCGTGATCATACGTGGCGTTGAAATCCCCCATCATCACATACGCCGTACCGGTTTTCTGCTGCATCAGTGACAGCTCGTTCAACGCCCTGTTCCACTGGGACCAATACCCGGGCTGTGGCGACGTGGTGTGTACGGAGATGAACCGCACCTGCACGCCGCCCATATCAACCGTCCCCGCGGGCATGAACGAGGCGCTGGAATTGACCTCGTCGTCAACCGGACGGTCGAGAGCCACGGCAGACCACAGGCCGTTGCCGTACACGCCGTCGGACGATGAGACCTGCGAATACGGCAAATAATCGCCGATGCCATCCGCTTCCAGCTGTTTGACGAACGCGTCCGTGGTCTCCTGCAACGCGAGCACCTCGACACGCTCGTCACGCACCAAATCGACCACAGCCTGTGGGTCGGCCTGCCCTTTAAACACGTTGAGCGTCATCACCCTCGCATAATGGTCGCCGGTCACCGCATGTGCCTGCCCCACCGCCGTCACCGCATCCTGCGATAACGCGGCCTGGGAACGGAAAAACGGCGCCTGCCACCACACTTGCGCCGCGACGCACGCCAGAGCAATCAGCGCCACAAACCAACGATTCGAGAACAGCGCGAACAGCAGCGCCACCACAGCAAGCGGCACGAACCACGGGGTCAGCGAGACGACGACCGGAACATAAGGCAGCGACTGCAAATCAGCAGGCAGCGCCCTCGCAACCGTTCCCAGCACGGCGACGAGCGTCAGCAATGCCGCCAGCACGCCAGAAAGCACACGTTTGCGTTTCGGTCTGGCCGCAGGCGCTGACGAATTGGGTGTTCCAGCCATCACATCTCCGTTTTCCTTGTCGTGCATTCTCACCACGTGTATCCCCACCACTGTAATGCGCGAACGCCCGCCGGGGGCAACAGGCAACAGAACCATCGCGCAATGCTCACCAGTCGGCTATGCTTGAACCAACCGACATGAGAAGGACCGGCATGACCGAACCCACCACACCACCCCAGCATTTCGAAGCATTACGGGACTTCGCCAATGACCTGCTGAGCCATTCCGGCTTGCAAGGGCCGACGTTCCTGTGGGATCGTTCCATTCATGATGACGCACAAAGCGATGACGCCGAGCGCGAAGACATACCCGTCGCTCCCCCTGAGGAGGCGAAGCAGACCATCGACGCGCCGATTCGCTGGTATTTACGTGCGATGGATTCGCTCAGCCCCACCCCGCAAGCCGATGGCACCGACGGCATCAACCGCACGGACATGCCGACCTTCTACTACAGCACCGGAGCGCTGTCCGGAGTCGAGGCGGTCGTCGGAAACGCGCTGATGAGCACGCGGTGGCGTGACGCGGCTGGCAATCTTGCCACCGCGCTGACCACGACATCCTCGTTCCTCGGCAGCATCGCCGACCGGGAAGGCGAAGGACTCGCCTATCTCAAGCGTCTGATTGATGAGACGCGCATTTACTTCGACAGTGTGGCTCAACACGCCGATCCGGTCACCGGCGGGCAAGCGCTCTCCAGTATCGTTTCAGCGGCCTGTCAGGATGATTTCCGGTTCAACCCGGTGCAGATGGTTCAGCTCATCTCATGCTCGCTGCCGTTTGCGCAATGGGACGACACGCGGGTATTCGTCTACGATGCGATCGACCGGGCGCAAGCGACCATGGCATCGGTCGAGCGTGATATCCACTCCAACGACAAGGACGACCCGGCGGGCAATCTCATGATGGATTCCGAAGGGAATCTGGTCGATGTGTCGGCGGGCGGCATCCGCGAACAGTTCGACATGTCGATGCTCATGTTGCGGCATGACGTATTGCGCATGTGCGGGGAGGACGAGCAGGCCGACCGCATGCTGAGCGAGCACAGTGACATCGAGCCGATGGCCGACGCGTATGCGGCGCAGCTCATCAGGCGTGGGCAGTGGCGGCAACTGCGGGACTTCGCCGGGCGCGTGCTCGCCGACGACCCCTACCAGCAGATGGCGCTGATTCCGCCACAACTCGCGCCTGACGAGTGGCACACCATCCTCGATCTGGCGCAATACGAACTCGCGCGGGGGCGGTGATTCCGCGGGGTTGGCCGGCGCGCAGGGCGGTGGCGGTTCACAGGGCGATGGCGGTGCGCAGGGCGGTGGCGGTTCACAGGATTGCACGTGGCGTGGCGCATCCCACAAGATGTCACGTTTCACAGGATTTCATGTGTCACATGTCGCGAGTGGCGCATCCCACGACATACGTCGCGCGCCGAATACCGTGGCGTTTCGTCGAATACCGGCACATACGCCTCATCATGTATGCCCATACATACAAACCTCACCAAATACCTGACGACACCGCCCCCGCTGTATCCCATCCACCCAATCACGCATGCCACGACATACACAACACGCACAACGGCGCCCATCCTGCCACCACCGGACACCGAACCGGGCCGACACGCATACCCGGACACACAAACCTCACCAAATACCCCACGCCGCCACACCCACCACACCCCCATCCACCCAATCACGCATGCCACGACATACACAAGGCGCATGCAGGTCGGGCGGTCTCTCGGTTCCTGCGCTTCCATCGCCACGCACACTCAAATCGCACTGATCGTCCTGCTTTTGCCGACGCTGAGACCGCCGTAAGCGTCGGCAGAAGGTTATAGTCGATACATGCTGTCGGGTTCTTCTCGCCGCAGGACTCATGTGTCTCAGGCCGCCGCCCTTCTACAAACTGGCTACGCTGAGACCGTCGTCAGCGTAACCAGTTTGTAGAAGAGTGACCACCGGACGCGCAGTGCAGCATCACTGGACAGTCCAGACCACCCGCCCGAAGCCACCCAGACCGTCGTTGTGTGAGCGAATCCTC
>NZ_JBJEIH010000024.1:0-83712 GCF_051876855.1 Bifidobacterium sp. | reverse complement strand
AATCCTCACACAACGCCACCAACGCGCGCCTTTGTGCGGACAACGGGCAGTCGTCAGGCGATGTGACAACACGGAAACGACGACCGGCCTGGGTCGCGCCGCATTCTCGTGCGACAGCGCAACCCAGGCCGGTCATCGTTCGGTTCGCAGGCATCCAGCCCTGCGATCGGCTCAATCAACAACACGCTCAGCCGCGCACGGCCAAGGAGTCTGCTACCTCACTCAGCTGAGTTTGAATCCGAGCTCCTTCGCCGCGGCGATTGGCACCGGGTCATCACACCAGTAATCTTCGACATTCTCATCGGTGGCCAGTGAACGAATCTGAGCCCGGTCGATGTACAGCTCGCCGCTGAGATGATCGGTCTCATGCTGGAAGATACGAGCCGGCCATCCGTGCAGTTGCTCCTCATGCCAAGTGCCGTCCATATCCTGCCAACGCGCGGTGATATTGCGCCAACGCTTGCGCACCGCCTGATAGCCGTCAAAACTCAGGCAGCCTTCGTAGAAGCTGCGCGTTTCGGTGCCAATCGGCTGGTATGACGGGTTGATGATCGCATGGAACGGGAATTCGGAAATCTCACGCGGGTCGTCCTGGTCGTCACGGATATGGTCCTCGACCACGGCGAGCGCGATGCCAAGCCCAATCTGCGGAGCGGCAAGACCGACACCTGGCGCTTCGAGCATGGTGGTTCGCATCGCCTGGACGAGTTTGGTGAGGGTGTTCTTGCTCAGTTGCCCGTTGTAGCGGCGCGTCGGTTGGCGCAGCACCGGCTCACCCACCTGGACGATTGGGAGGATGCCTTCGCTATCGCCGGATCTGAGCAGGCTTTCGACCGCACGGTTCAGCCCCAAATCGATACTCGAGCCTCGTGTGAACATGCTCATGCCAGCTCCTCCGCGACAATCTTGGCGAGACGGTCGCACACCTCGTCCGCCTGCTGTTGGGTGGCGGCCTCGGCCATCACACGCACCAGCGGTTCGGTGCCACTCGGGCGCAGCAGCACGCGACCGGTCTCACCCAGCAACGCAGACTCCTTCTCAACGGCCTTCTGCACGGCGGCGTTCGTGGTGACCGCCTGCTTGTTGGAGCACCGGACGTTGACCAGCTGCTGAGGCAGTTGCGGGAAGTCAGCGGCGAGCTGCTTGAGACTCTTGCCGGATTTGACGACTTCGTTGCACAGGGTCAGCGCGGTCAACGTGCCGTCGCCGGTGGTGGCGAACTCGCGGTTGATCACGTGGCCGGACTGCTCGCCGCCCAGCGAATAATCGCCGCGCAGCATCTCCTCGAGCACGTACCGGTCGCCGACGTTGGTCTGCACGGTCTTGATGCCCATGTCTTTGAGGGCGAGTTTCAGACCAAGGTTGCTCATCACCGTCACCACGAGCGTGTCGTGGTTGAGCTTGCCTTCGCGCTTCTTGGCGCGCGCGAGGATGCCCATGATCTGATCACCGTTGACCATGGTGCCGTCCTCGTCCACAGCCAAGCAGCGGTCCGCATCACCATCGAAGGCGACGCCCATCGCGCTGCCCGTGGCCTTGACCATGGCCTGCAGTTGCTCAGGATGCGTGGACCCCGCATGATCGTTGATATTGTAGCCGTCCGGGGACGCGTTGATCACGATGACTTCTGCACCCGCGCGACGCAACGCCTCCGGGGCGACCACTGATGTGGCGCCGTTGGCGCAGTCGGCGACCAGACGCAGGCCGGCGAGCGGCTTCGGCTGGGTCTTCTCCGGCCCGACGACCGGGGCGATCGTGGAGACCAGATGGTCGATATACAGGTTCGTGGCGGTCACGGTGTCGTGGCTGACACGCCCTACCCCGGCTCCGGTCGGGCGATCCCAATCCTTGCCGAGGACAGCTTCAATCTCATCTTCCTTGCTGTCAGGAAGCTTGAAGCCGCCGCGCGCGAAGAACTTGATGCCGTTGTCGGGCATCGGGTTGTGGGAGGCCGAAATCACCGCGCCCATCTCGACGTTGAGCACGGAGGTGAGGAACGCGATGCCCGGAGTCGGGATGATGCCGACATCGATGACATCGAAACCACCGGCGCTCATACCCGCCGACAGCGCAGATGACAGGAAGTCGCCGGAAACACGAGTGTCGCGGCCCACCAACGCGCGACGCCGTCCTTCGGAATGCACGTTATCATCCTTGTCTTTCGGCGCATCGGCCTGACCGAGCACACGGACGGCGGCGTCCCCCAGATCCAATGCCAGTCGGGCTGTAAGGTCTTTATTCGCCAACCCGCGCACACCATCGGTTCCGAACATTTTCGGCATGGTAGTAGTCCTCGCTTCTTTGACATGAATATGCTGCACACCATCGTACCTACCCGTGCTCCCAAACCCGCCGCCGGCGTGGGTGAACATTTGCGAAGCCCGCTGCCGGAATCGACCGCGGACATCCGAAAGACACCCGCAATGTCCAACATGTGGAACGGCTCCGAACAGGTTTTTCGTACCCCCGAACCGCCGCGCAGATACCCCTGTTTCGTGCGAAGCCAATCACGGCGACGAATCCGCCCGTTGCCCACACTGAATGTTACGTCCGCGTTCCGCCTACGTAATCGGCGCATGAATGGCACGCAACACCCGAAACCTTCCGCTCTTATAACAAAATCAAAGATTTCACAGGTCCTCCACCGGTCCACAAGATCGTCGCGGGCAGACGAGATCTAAGCACATCCCACGCGTACCACCCAATGGAGGATTCATATAGGCCAGGCTCGGCACCGGCGGGCACATGCAATCCATACCCCCGAACGATACCTGCCGTAACCCGATACCCCTTTTTGAGCGCACGCGACCGCCACAACCACCCCGGAAACCAAAGAAACCAAGAACATCAAGGAAATGGCACGATGAACTTCAACCCGGACCATGTCATCATCACCATCGGCTGCGAATACGGCGCCGGCGGCCCGCAGATCGGCAAGATGCTCGCCGACGCTCTGGGCATCGAATACTATGACCGCGACCTGGTCGACAAGGTCGTCAACCAACTGGGCGTCAGCCGCGGCCTCGTCGAGCAGGCCGACCAGAAGCCGAACGTCCAATACGCCTTCGAGACATCACTCGGCCCGCGCTATGCGAACCTGAGCAACCGCGTCATCTTCACCCAATCCGAGGTTATCAACGACCTCGCCGACAAATCGTCATGCGTGATCATCGGCCGTTCCGCCAACTACCTGCTGCGCGACCGCGACGACGTACTCGACGTGTTTCTGTACGCGCCGAAGGACGTGCGCATCGAATCCATCATGGAGCAGGATCACGTGGACGCCGAGAAAGCCCGGGAAATCGTCGAATACAACGACGAGCTCAACCATTCGCGGCACAAGTACATCACCGGCACCCACCGCGGCGACCGCAGACAGCGCGACCTGCTGCTCGACACCAGCCTGCTCGGGTGGGACAAAACCGCGAAATACCTGCTGACGCTCGTCGAAATGCTGGGCGAGTGACGAAAGGGAGTGAGACAGATGACTGACAAGAAATCATCGGAATTCGACAAGGTTTTCAACGTCTGGGACATTCTCGTCATCGCCTTCGGCGCCATGATTGGATGGGCGTGGGTCGTCTCCAGCGGCGATTGGATTGACCGCGGCGGCGTGATCGGCGCCATGCTCGGCTTCGTGCTGGGTGGCGTCATGATCTTCTTCATCGGCCTGACCTACGCCGAACTCACACCCGCCATGCCGGACTGCGGCGGCGAACACGTGTTCAGCCACCGCGCGATGGGACCGACCGGGTCGTTCGTGTGCACGTGGGCCATCATCCTCGGCTATGTGAGCGTCGTATGCTTCGAGGCGTGCGCACTGCCGACAATCATCACCTACCTGTTCCCCAGCTTCCTGCAAGGCTATCTGTACACGGTCGCTGGATTCGACATCTACGCCTCCTGGCTCGCGGTGGCCATCATCATGGCCCTGTTCATCACGTATATCAACATACGCGGCGCGAAAACCGCTGCCATCGTGCAGACCGTGCTCACCTGCGTGATCGGCGGCGCCGGCATCCTGCTGATTGCAGGCTCCGTGATCAGTGGCAATCCGTCCAACCTTGAAGGACAGGCGTTCGTCGGCGGCAACACCGCGAGCGTGTTCGGCAATATCCTGCGCGTCGCGATGATGACGCCGTTCTATTTCATTGGTTTTGACGTGATTCCGCAGGCCGCCGAGGAAATCAACGTGCCGCTGAAGAAGATCGCGAAGATGCTGCTGCTGTCGATTCTGCTTGCGGTCGCATTCTATGTGCTCATCATCTTCGCCGTCGGCTATGTGCTCAGCCCAGCCGACATCGCACAGTCGGAAAACTCCGGCAGCGGCCTGGTGACGGCCGACGCCATGGCCCGCGCCTTCCACACCGATGTCATGGCCAAGGTGCTGATCGTCGGCGGCCTGTGCGGCGTGGTGACCTCATGGAACTCCTTCATGATCGGCGGCAGCCGCGCCATGTACTCGATGGCCGTTTCATACATGATTCCGCCGGTGTTCGGCAAGCTGCACAAGACCTACAAGACCCCGTGGGTGGCTATCGGCCTGATCGGTCTGCTCAGCTGCCTCGCCCCGCTGCTCGGCCGCAAGATGCTCGTGTGGATTGTGGACGCCGGCAACCTCGCATGCTGCGTCGCCTACTGCATGGTCGCGATCTCCTTCATGATCCTGCGCAAAAAGGCGCCGGACATGCCACGCCCGTACAAGGTCAAGCATTACAAATTCGTAGGCTTCATGGCCATTGCGATGTCAGCGTTCATGGTCGTCATGTACTGCATCCCCGGCAGCGCGGCGGCCCTCGTGCCCACCGAATGGGCGTTCGTCGGCGGCTGGGCGCTGCTCGGTGTGGTCTTCTACTTCGTGTGCAAGGCCCGCTATGGCAAGAAGTTCGGCACGCTGGTCGAAGTCGCCAATGACGAGCTTGACCAGGATTACGCCCGCGAGCGTTCCGCAGCCGCCTCCATCGCGGCCGGCGAGGCAGGGGTCGCCGCACCGGCAGTCAAAGTCGCGACCATCGGCCAGGCGGAGGTCACGGCGGCGATATCCGCAGTCACCGCGGCGGCTACAACCACGGCCGCCGAGCCCACGGCACGCACGTTCAGCTACTATGTGCCGGTTAATCTCACCTTCGGCGCGGGCACGCTGGCGAAGGCGGGCGAACTCGCCAAACCGCTCGGTTCCAAGGCGCTTATCGTGACCGGCCGTTCCAGCGCCAAGAAAACCGGCGTGTACGACAAGGTCAACGATTCACTCACGGCGGCGGGCATCACCACCGGTCTGTTCGACAAGGCATCAGCCAACCCGCTGACGACGACGGTCGAGGAGGGCGCGCGCCTCGCGAAGGACGGCGGCTACGACATGGTCGTCGGTCTGGGCGGCGGCTCAGTGATGGACTGCGCCAAAGGCATCGCGTTCATGGCGAAGAACGACGGCGATGTCAACGATTACATCTACGGACGCAAGTCCAGCGATGTGGCGCTGCCACTCGTGCTCATCCCCACCACCTGCGGGTCAGGCTCCGAAGCCAATGGTTTCGCGGTGCTCACGAACCCGGAGAACGGCGACAAGAAGTCCCTGCGATGCCCGGCTATCATGGCAAAACGCTCGATTGTTGATCCGGAAGCAATGATGACCATGCCGAAGGGCCAGCTGGCGGCGGTCGGTTTCGACGCGTTCTGCCACTGCTTCGAGGCGTACACGGCCAAGAACGCGCAGCCGTTCACCGATGCGCTCGCGCTCTACGCGCTTCCGCTGATCCTCGACAGCTTGCCACGGCTTGTCGCCGGAACGGGCACGCTCAAGGACTGGGAGCACATGTCCGAAGCGGCCACAATCGGCGGCCTGGTGATTGGTACAGCGGGCATCACGCTGACGCACGCCATGGAGCATCCGGTCTCCGGCCTGAAAAACGTGACGCACGGCAAGGGTCTTGCGGCGCTTGCCCCGACCGTCGTAGACGCCACATGGCAGGGCGACCGGTTCAAGTTCGGCAGGCTGGCGCGGCTGATGGGCGGTTATACCGCAGAGGATTGCGCCGGGAAGATCCGTGGTTTCGAGCGCAGAATCGGGCTCGATGTAACGCTGAGCGAATTGGGCATCAGCGAATCAGACATCCCATGGCTCGCCCAAAACGCGATGAAGGTCTCCCCCGCCAATATCGCCAACACGCGTACTGAAATCAACGCGGAGGACATCTCCGAACTGTATCGCAAGGCGTTGTGAACGGCAGGTCGTCGGTGCGGTCTCGCCGCAATCGCTGAAATTCGCCGCGATATCGCACCGACACCACGTCACCGATTCGCACCGATTCGCACCGATTCGCACCGATTCGTTCAAAGGTCACCGGACCAACACCCCGCATCATTCCGAATCACTCCACGTCACAGACGGCCGTCGCTCAGGCCGACCGCATGCCAAGCGTCTTCGTACGGCATGCGGTCGCAACCCTGCGGCGGCCATCGTGCGTTCCGAGCGGAGCTCAATCAACCACGATGCCACCCCCGTCGATGCCCCCATTTATACCCCCTTCTTGGGCGCCCGTTTGCGTCCCTTCGGCGCTTCCGAACACACTTCCGGGCACCCCCATCAGCACCTCTGTTTGTATCCCGTCGATACATGCCGGAATAATCTCGTCGAAATGTCCACGTTATGGACAGCCATGCCGGCCCGCATCCCGCCCGCGCGCCATGCGGCCGCAACCCCGAACACGGATTCCCGGCCACAGCCCTGACATTCCAGAACAATCGAAAATCCTTGGAATTCCACTGTTTCCAAGCCCACAAACAATACCCCCGAACCGGATGCGCCCAACTCGTACGACGCGAATGTTACGAGCAAAACACGCCTGTTTCAGCAAAGCAACGACCCCGTTTCGGAATGCCAAACGGGGGGCAACACGCGGGTGTTAAACATTTCCTTGTCAGGTAAGACGGCGACGAAATCCGCAGTATTCCGCCACCGTTGTTGCGAAATACATAATCAAGGAGATACCGCGATGACATTGGCAGAAGACATGCCCCAGATTGTCACTGAAAGCGTTCCGGGCCCCAAGACCCAGGAGTTCCTCAAGAAGCGCAACGAGAACGTCCCCGCCGGACTGTGCTCTTCGACATATCCGATCTGCATCAAGCGTGGCGAAGGCGCCATGTTCGAAGACCTCGACGGCAACAAGTTCCTTGACTGGGTCGGCGGCGTCGGCGTGCTCAACATCGGCTACTCCCGTCCGGAGCTCGTCAACGCCGTGCAGGACCAGGCGACCAAGTACTTCCACACGATTTTCAACGTCATCGGCCATGAAGGCTACGTGGATCTGGCAGAAGGCCTGAATGAGACGATTCCGTGTCGCGGCGAGCACAAGAAGACCTATTTCGCAAACTCCGGCGCCGAATGCGATGAGAACGCAATCAAGATCGCCAAATCCTACACCGGTCGGCAGGGTGTTATCTGCTTCTCCGGCGCATTCCACGGCCGCACCAACCTGACCATGGCCCTCACCGCGAAGAAGGCCTATTCCAAGGGCATGGGCCCGTTCCCGGCGGATATCGCCCGCGCCCCGTACCCGTACCTGTATCGCGCGCCGAAGGGCTACTCGGAGGCGGAGGCCATCGCCTACTATGTGGACGGTCTGAAGAAAGTGTTCGATCAGGGCATCCCCGCCAATGAAGTCGCCTGCCTGCTCGTCGAGCCGCTCCAAGGCGAAGGCGGTTTCATCCCCGCCCCAATCGAGTGGGTCAAGGCCGTGCGCAAGATCTGCGACGAGAACGGCATTCTGCTCATCGCCGACGAAGTCCAGTGCGGCAACTGCCGTACCGGCAAGTACTTCGCCTCCGAGTACTGGGCCGAGGCGGGCGCCGCCCCGGATATCGTGACCACCGCGAAGTCCCTCGCCGGCGGCATGCCGATTTCGGCGATCACAGGCCGTGACGAGGTCATGGACGCCGCCCCCGCCGGCACCATCGGCGGCACCTTCTGCGGCAATCCGCTGTCCTGCGCGTCCGGCCTGGCTGCGATGAAGATTTACAAGGAAGAGGATTTCCCGGCCAAGGCACGCCATATCGGTGAGCAGGTGACCGCGGGCTTCAAGGCGATGGCCGAGAAGTACGACGTCATCGGCGATATCCGCGGCCTCGGCGCGATGATCGGCGTGGAATTCGTCAAGGATCGTGAAACCAAGGAACCGGCCACCGAGCTCGTCGCCAACCTCATCCAGGAGGCTCTCCAGCGCGGTCTGCTCATGGAATCCGCAGGCACCGACAGCAATGTCATCCGCTTCCTCGCCCCGCTCGTCATGACCGACGAGCAAACCAAGCGCGGTCTGGAAATCTTTGAGGAGTCCCTCAAGGCGGCTCTCGCGAAGTAAGCGGCGCAGGTGGTTGCCTTACGTATTCCGTGGATTCGACGGATTCGACGGATTCGACGGATTCGCCTGTGGCAATCGTCCCGATAACGTATCACGTAAGTGGCGGGTCATCCTATCGCAACGGTTGGGTGGCCCGCCACTTGTATGTCTGCAAGAATCCCGTTGCCAATACCGGCGTTCAATCCTCGATGGCGTCAAGATACGGCTGCAACTGGGCAAGCAGCCGCGGAACATCCACCGTGGCGGTGACGTACAGGGCGTCAGGGTCGATTTCGTCGTATTCATGGACGATGGCGTTGCGCAATCCCCGCAGTTCATGCCACGGCAGCTGCGGGACCTCCTCGAGAAACCCGTCGGATAGCTTCCGCGCAGCCTCCTGGGCCTGGACCATATCCATAGCGACCGAATTGAACCTCATGTAATCCGTTTCCAGCTCCTGAACCGAAGAAACCGCGCTGGCATCACGGCTTGCCCGGGCCAGATGTTCCGCGAGGCGGATGAGATTCGTGTCATCTCTGAATCTCTGGTCGGTATGTCGTCGATGCATCACACCACCCGAACCATATCGCGCTGAATATGCTCATAGAATCGCCTGCTTGCGCGACTGCGCTGCGCGTGTCGACGCAGTGAAACAAGCGAGGTCAGCGAGACTTCCCTACCAAACGACCGCTCCAGTTCACCCTTCAATCGTGCAAGGTCGCCCATGCCGGATTGGCTTGCCTCCCGCGAGACATACAGCAAGTCGATATCGGAATCGTCATCCGCCTCCCCACGAGCGAATGAACCGTACAGATACACTTGTGCAAGACCGTATTTCGCGGCGATAGCACCGGTGACCAGCTTCACCGTCGTGATATCGACAGTACTACCGGACTTCACTGTGATACTTGATGTCGCCGTGAGATCGGAAAGGGCATCGTCATACCGTTGCAGGAAATCCTGGGTCGGATTGCCGCCGTGTTCCGCCCGGGATAATGCCGATTGCGTGGTGCCCATCCGTGACGCCACCGCTTGCTGGCTCAACCCCGCTTCAAGACGGCGGGCCTTCAATGCGTTAATGGTGTCCATAGCACCACTATATCATATATGCTATATATGTCGTTCCAGGTTATCGGAAGGGCCGGCCGGTGCAATACAGCAGCCGGCCGGCCCTCAGCGTGCCTGCGTCAGCAGGTCACAGCGCCTCGTTGTAGGCGCGCACCTTGAGCACGCGGCGGGAGGATTCGACGTTCTCGATGATGATGCGGCGCAACGCACGCGGCGCATCGGCGTGCTCGCCGAGCCACTGGTCGCCCAGCCGGACGAGTTCCGCCGGATCCGCATAGGACGGGTACAGTCCTTCGAGCAGGGCCTCTGCCATGTGGAAGGTCTTGTGTTCCCACACCCAGTCCACCTGGTTGAAATACTCGGCGGCGTACGGCTTGGCGAGATCCTCGCGCGGGGTGGACGCGAAGCCTGCGGCGACCGCTTCAAGCTGCATGTTGGTCAAATCGCCGTTGTGCAGCGCCTGATCCCACGCCCACGCCTTCGCCTTGGTCGTCGCACGGCTCGCACGGGCTCCGTAGGCGAATTCACGGTTCTCGGTCGTGTCGCGCTTGGCGAGCTCCTCGTCGATGCGTGCGTTGTCGATGGCGTTCACACCGGCGAGCGCCTTGAGGATCGTCCAGCGCATGTTGTTGTCGATGTCCAGCCCCTCGAGCTTGACATTGCCGCTCAACAGGCCCTCCGCATTGGCAAGGAACCGCTCGTCGCCTTCCACGCCGTAGGTGAGGTAGGCGCCGACCAGCTGGAACTGCTCGTCGGAGCCGGCCTTCGCCTTGCCGGCGAGCTTCCACAGGCGCTCGGCGGTGTTCTTCGCCACGTCGGCGCTGCGGACGGGGGCGACATAGTGGTGGGCCGTCGTGGACACCTGGGCGAGCGCATAGCGGAAGGTGGTGGACTCGTGTTCGGTCGCCAGCGCGTCGAGACTCGTGTTGATGAAGCGTTCGGCCGGGAATTCGCCGTCACGGGTCATATCCCACAGGGACAGCCACACCACGGACCGCGCAAGCGGGTCAGCGAAGCGGTAGAGGTTGTCCGCCGCGAATTCGAGGGATTGCGCGTCGAACCGCAACTTGGTGTACGTCAGGTCATCGTCGTTGACGAGGATGAAGGCCGGACGCTTCTTGCCGGCGGCTTCCTCGACGGTCGTATGCTCGCCGGTCACGTCGAGTTCGAACCGGTCGGTACGCACGATCTGCCCGTCGGCGTTCTCGTTGTAGAAGCCGACCGCCAGACGGTGAGGCCGCAGCACGGGATGCTCGGCGGGCGCGCTCTGGTCGAGGGTCAGCGTTGCGATGGTGCCGTCGGTGTTCTCGTCAACGCGGGCGCTGATGGTGTTGATACCCGCGGCTTCCAGCCACTGCTTGCTCCAGGCCTTGAGGTCGCGTCCGGAGGTCTGTTCGAGTTCGGAGAGCAGGTCGGCGAGCGTGGCGTTGCTGTACGCGTGCTTGTTGAGGTAGTGGTTGATACCTTCGAAGAACTTGTCGCGGCCGACATAGGCGACGAGCTGCTTGAGCACGGACGCGCCCTTCGCATAGGTGATGCCGTCGAAGTTCACGTAGGTGTCGTTCAGGTCGTTGATCGGCGCAACGATCGGGTGGGTGGTCGGCAGCTGGTCTTGCGCCTGGCCCCAGCTCTTCTCGCCGGAGCTGAAGGTCGCCCACGCGTCATGCCATTCGGTCGCCTCCGCGGTGGCGAGCGTGGACATGAATTCGGCGAAGGATTCGTTCAGCCACAGATCATTCCACCACTTCATGGTCACATAATCGCCGAACCACATGTGGGCGAGCTCGTGCAGCACGGTGACTACGCGGCGCTCAGCATACGCGTCAGTCACCTTGGATTCGAACACGTACTGGTCGCGGATGGTGACCATGCCGATGTTCTCCATCGCGCCCGCATTGTATTCCGGCACAAAGATTTGGTCGTACTTGGCGTACGGGTACGGCACACCCCAGGTCTTGGCGTAGAACGCGAAGCCCTTCTTGGTGATGTCGAACAGGTAATCAGCGTCCTTGTCGAGCGCATCCTTGAGCGCCTGACGGCAGTAGAGCGCCATCGGGACGGTACGACCGTCCTCGTTCGCGTATTCGGTGTGCCACTGCGCATACGGACCGGCGCAGATCGCGGTCAGGTAGGAGCTCATCACCGGGGTGGGCTCAAACGTCCACTGGCGGGAGCTTTCCGCCGGATGGTCGCCGAGCGTGCCCTCAGCGGTGATATGGTCCACGTCTTGCGTGGAGATGACCGGCATATTCGACGTGACGATCCAGCTTTGTGGGGCGAGCACGTGGAACTCGAAAATCGCTTTGAGATCAGGCTGGTCGAAGACCGCATAGACGCGACGGGCGTCCGGCACCTCGAACTGGGTGTACAGGTAGATGTTGCCGTCGGAGGGGTCGACGCTGCGATGCAGGCCTTCGCCGGTACGCGAGTACTGGCAGCGGGCGGTGACGGTGACCTCGTTGTGCTCGAGCAACCCGGCCAGTTCGATGCGGTTGTCGCGGTAGGCGGTCGCCGGGTCGAGTGCCTTGCCGTTGAGGGTGATCGAGGTGACGTCGTCGGCGATCAGGTCGAGGAACGTGCTCGCACCGGTGTTTGCGCCGAAAGTGATGGTGGTGGTCGAACCGAAATCCGTTGCGCCTTGGGTCAGGTCGAGGCTGACGGCATAGTGGATGGGCGCCTTGACGATGGATTTACGTTCCTGTGCTTCTTCTCTGGTGAGGTTCGCGCCTGGCATGTCGTTCCTTCCTTGTACGGCCTTGGCTGCATGTCGGAATCCGCCGGTTGGCACGGTGTAACTGTCCGTGGTTGCCGGCCGGTATCGAAATTCGCATGGCTGATGCCATGATGCCGTGTATACGCAAAACATCGCGACTCGGCATGTGAGCCACGCCGCGCCGCGATGTTGGTTGTTCTTCAGTGCTTGCCGCACTGGTTGTCGATAACGTGACGATTCTACGCCACGGTACGGGCAATGTCCATTATTCGACAGAACCGGGTGTGCTACAAGGGAAAAGTCGCAGGCAGATGATATTGGCGGAGCTGGGAATCACTGGTAATCATGGGGCAACCACAGGAAATCACAGAACAGCAATAGGACAATCGCAGAACAAACCGCGCGACCCCGCCGATAATATATCCGATGATATATGAGTGAGCGCCGTCCCACGAAGATGGTGGAACGGCGCTCACTCATGAATTGCCGCTGAATCACAGCTGTCGTCGCCGCGAAAATCGACGCGAAGCCGTGCCGCTCGTTCAGCGCAGCGGATCGTCCTCGTCGCGCTGGGCGATATCGGCGACCACCGGCACGATAACCGGCTTGCGATGCAGCTGACGCGCGACCCAACTGCCCAGCGTACGACGCATGATCTGCTGGAGCTTGTGCGTGTCGCGGGTGCCCTGCATCATCGCGTCCTGCAACTGCTCGACGATCTGGTGACGGACCTTTTCGAACTCGCTTTCGTCCTCAGCCACAGCGTTCAGGTAAATCTTCGGGCCGGAGAGCACGTCCGCGGTGTCGGTATTGACCACCACGAAGCTCGACACGAAGCCTTCGGTGCCGAGGATGCGGCGCTTCTCGAGATCCTCATCGGTCAGTTCGCCGACCGAATCGCCATCGACATACACATAGCCGCACGGCACAGAACCGACGACCGCTGCCTTGCCATGGTACAGGTCGACGACATCGCCGTCTTCCGCAAGCACGACGTTGTCCGGGGCCACGCCCGTCTTGACCGCAATCAAGCCGTTGGCGACCAGATGGCGGTTCTCGCCGTGGATCGGCATCGCGCACTTCGGCTTGATGATGTTGTACAAGTACAGCAGTTCGCCCTCGTTCGCGTGACCGGACACATGAACCGCCGCATTGTCTTTGTTCACCACGCGGGCGCCCAGCTGGACGAGCTTGTTGATCACACGATACACGCCGTTCTCGTTGCCCGGGATCAGCGAGCTGGCCAGGATCACGGTATCGAACTCGTTGACGGTGATATCGCGATGATTGCCGTCGGCGATACGCCCAAGCGCCGCCATCGGCTCGCCCTGCGAACCGGTGCACATGTAGACGATCTTGTCGTCCTGGATGTCCTTGGCCTTCTTGAGGTCGACGACCGTTCCCTCGGGGATGTGCAGGTAACCCAAATCGGCTGCGATGGACATGTTGCGCACCATCGAACGGCCAACGAAGACGACCTTGCGGCCGTACTTGTGGGCGGCGTCGACGACCTGCTGCACGCGGTGCACGTGGCTGGAGAAGCTCGCGACGATGATCTTGCGAGTCGCTTCGGCGAACACGCGGTCAAGCACCGGGCCGATCGTGGTCTCGGGGCGCACGAATCCGGGGACTTCCGCGTTCGTGGAATCCATCATCAGCAGGTCGATGCCACGTTCGCCAAGCTTGCCGAACTCAACCAAATCAGTGATCTTGTGGTCAAGCGGCAGCTGGTCAAGCTTGATATCGCCGGTGTCGATAAGCGAGCCGGCGGGTGTGCGCACGCATACGGCAAGCGCGTCCGGAATCGAGTGGGTGACGGTCACGAACTCGAGATTGAACGGGCCGGCCTTGATCTTGTCACGGCCTTTGACCTCAATCATCGTCGGGCTGATGTGGTGTTCCTTGCACTTGGCTTCTACGAAGGCGAGCGTCAGCTTGGAACCGATCAGCGGGATGTCCGGACGCAGCTTGAGCAGGTACGGTACGCCGCCGATATGGTCTTCGTGGCCGTGGGTGAGCACCAAGGCCTCAACCTTGTCGAGACGGTCCTTGATGTAGTGGAAATCAGGCAGGATCAGGTCGACGCCCGGCTGCTCCTCCTCGGGGAAGAGCACGCCGCAATCGATGAGCAGCAGGTGGCCGTTGTATTCGACCACGTTCATGTTGCGGCCGATTTCGCCAAGACCGCCAAGCGGCACGATACGCATCGAGCCCTTGCGGTACTTCGGCGGGGCGATCAGCACATCGTCCTGCTGGGGGGCCGTGGCGAACTCCTGTGGGCGCGATCCACGGCGCGTGGTCGTACGGCCGGTGTTACGGGCTGACGACGTGCGGGCGCGGCGGCCGGTATGCTGGCCGCGCCTGCGGGAATTGCTCTTGTTCTGTTCTTGTTCTTTTGCCATTTCCTCGTTGGGTTTCTGTTACTTAGTGCCCGCGCCTATACGTGGGCGAGGTAGTGCCCGTCACAGGAGGCCGGCGGCGCGCATGCCTTCGCGCGCGCGTTCGAACTCGGGTTCGCCCGGTCCGACATTCGGCAGACGCATCGTCGTGCAATCCAGCACGCCGCGAACCTTGAGCGCGGCTTTGGCCATGACCGCCTGGAATCCGGTGCCATTGAGCGATTCGACCAGCGGGGAAAGCTGGACGGCGATCTTTTGCGCCGTATGGATGTCGCCTTGATCGAACGCATTGGCCAGATCGCGCATCGGGCCGGCGGCCGCATGGGCAATCACCGAGATGATGCCGACGGCGCCGACGGACAGGAACGGCAGGAACAGACCATCATCGCCGGAATACCAAGTCAGACCGGTTTCCAGACGCTTGCGCACCGCTCCAGCGATGTCGCCGGTCGCGTCCTTGACCGCCTTGACGTGATCCAGCTCAGCCATACGACGGTACGTTTCCAGCTGGATGTGCACGCCGGTGCGACCCGGGACGTCATAGATGATGATCGGCTTGTCCGCCGATTCGTTGACCGCCTGATAGTGACGGAAAATGCCCTCTTGTGAAGGGCGGGAATAGTACGGCGCCACCACGAGCACAGCGTCACAGCCCGCCTCTTGCGTCTGCTCGACCATGCGTACGGTGTGCGCGGTGTCGTTCGAGCCGGCACCGGAGATAATCGGGACATCAACCGCTTCCTTGACCGCGGTGACGAGGTCGACTTTCTCCTCCATGTGGGTGACCGGCGATTCGCCGGTTGTGCCGTTGACCACCAGACCGTCGGCGCCATCCGCGACCAGCTGCTTGGCGAGCTTCTGGGCTGCTTCATAATCGATGGAACCGTCAGTTTTCATCGGCGTCACCATAGCGGGCAGAATACGCCCGAACGGGGCCGGATCAAGAAGATGCATGGTGGTATCACTCATACTTGGTAACCGTACCTCTGGGGTGGGACGCAGACCCCGTCTCCCACAAGCCCCACTTGAGGCTTCCAAGCCACCCAGCGTCGGCACAACTCTCTACCGACACTCAGGACCATCTCAGCGTCGGCAAAACCCACCACCGACACTCAGACGGTGCTCAGCGTCGGCAGAAACAGAAACGCAACCTTCTACCGACGCTCAGGACGGTCTCAGCGTCGGTAGAAGGAGGGAAGTGAGGTTAGAGGTTGAGGAAGTGGTCTAGGCCGATGGTGAGACCGGGGTAGTTGCCGGACGCAATCTTGCGCACGGCGAGCAGGACGCCGGGCATGAAGGAGAAGCGGTCGAAGCTGTCGGCGCGAATCGTCAGCTGCTCGCCGGCGTTGCCGAACAGGACCTCCTCATGGGCGTTGAGGCCGCGCAGACGCACCGCATGCACGTGGATGCCGTCAATCACCTGGCCGCGCGAGCCGCCGTCGGTCTGCGTATTGTCCGGGACAGCGCCAAGACCGGCATCCTTCCGCGCTTCGGCGATGGCGTGCGCGGTGTGGATCGCCGTGCCGGAAGGCGCATCCACCTTATTCGGATGATGCAGTTCGATTACCTCAGCGGATTCGAAATAGGGTGCCGCGACCTTCGCGAAATAGTCCGCCAGCACCGCGGAAATCGCGAAATTCGGGGCGATAAACACGCTCTGGTTTTCGCGTGGAGCCTTGGCGAGCGCGGCACGGACCTGGTCGAGTTTCTCGTCGGTCCATCCAGTTGTGCCGACAACCACGTTGACGCCTTGGGCGACAAGAGCGAGCACGTTGTCCAGCGAGACGGTCGGCACTGTGAATTCGACGACGACATCGGTGTTTTCGGGGGTGATCTGCGTAAGGTCGTCACCCGCGTCGAGCGCAAGCGCAAGGCTCGTGTCCTCTGCCCCGTTCACCGCTTCGACCACGTGCGACCCCATGCGTCCCTTGGCGCCGACGACGGAAACCTTGATCATGTTCGCTCCTTGCCTGATTCCGGACGGCCCGTATGCCATGAATCGCATCGGACCGCCCGGATATCATCAATACACCCTTACGAATACTTACTCTTATGAATCTAAAGAGACGCTTCGACGGCTTTACCGGCTTTGCCTCTACCCCGCCGCGACAGCCTCCATCCGAGCAGTGCGATCGGTATGGCGCACGCGGTGGCGATCCACGGGATCATGAGCCCAGCATGCGGACCGGCATGATCGACGACCACGCCGGCGATGGTCGAGCCGAGCGACGTGCCGACGGTTCCGGCGGTGGTCACCCACGACAGGCCTTCGGTCAGTGAGCCTTCCGGCACGATGTCCTTGACGATGAGGTTGCCGGTCGCGAACAACGGCGACACGCACAGTCCGGCAAGGACTTCGAGCACACCGAGCACAATCAGATGATCCATGCTCAGACGGAACATCACGTATCCGCAGGTCAGCAGGCACAGGAAGCCCACCATATGCGACCAGTTTGAACCTTTGAGTTTGCGCGTGCCGAAGATGATCGCGCCAATGCACGAACCGAGGGCGAACATGGCGAGCTGCAATCCGAGGAATTTCTCGATGCCGAGCGCCTTGTAGTCGGCGGTCATCGACACGTCGAAGGCGTTGAAGCTGATGTTGAACACGACGAACACGGCGAGCAACGGCCCGATACCCGGATAGGTGAGCACGCTGCGATTGCGGCGGCGCGGGGTGCGCAGACCGCCGCTATCAAGCGTGACGGCCGTGCCGGAGCCGGTTTCAGGACCACGACTGACGGCATGCAGCACGTCGGCGTCGTCGGAAGGTGCGGGTTTGACCTCCACCACTTCGATAACGGGCGGCGCGGTGTTGCGCAACGAGAAGAACACCGCTCCCCCGATTCCGGCCGCGAAAGTCGGCACGAACAGCTGGGAGACCGGGCTGACGGAGGTTGCGAGGAAAGCAGCGAGAATCGGCCCGAGAATGAACACGATTTCGTCGACTGCGGCTTCCAAGGCGTACGCGGTGTTCAGCAACGACGCGTCCGGATTGCCGCGCAACGCGTATGCCCAACGTGTGCGCACGAGCGCGCCGATGGAGAACTGGCAAAGTCCCATGAGTACGGCAAGGACGAACAGTACGGCAATCGGCACGCGGGCCATTGCGGCGAACGCGAAGACGAACATGCTCGCCACTTGCAAGGCGAGTACCGGGAATCCGACACGCCGCTGACCGAGCCGGTCGAACAAGCGCGCGTAGAACGGTGTGACCGCCGAGACTGCGAGGATATACACCGCGCTCATGGTTCCGGCGATGGTCCAGTTGTCGTACAGGTGGTTGAGCGCGAGCACGATGCCCAGACTCATCATGGATATCGGCAGACGCGCGATGGCGCCGGAGATACAGAAGGCTTTCGCGCCCGGCAAACGGAACAGCCGCAGATACGGCGAACCGGCTTGCTGATCGACCGTTGCGGCGCTTGATGGCGTCGTAGCCAATCACTCACCCCGTTTCGGTTGCTGCCCCGCGTCGGAATTGCCGCCGCGCCGACGATGCCGTACGGTTCGGGACGGTTCGCCGGAATAGATATACAGGTCGTTCATCCGCCCGTACATCTTCTCGACATGGTCTTCCGGATGGTCGGCGGCAATGCGTTTCGCGTTGCATACCAAGCCTTGATGGTCATAGAAGCTGACATCGCAGCTATTGTCCGTGTGCAGGAAGTAGCGTTTGACGCCACACGCCTGGAAGTAGGCCATCAGGCGCCGCCACAGACCTCCGCCCACGCCATGGCCGCGGGCTTTGGGCGAGACGAGGAACAGCCGCAGCTCCGCCTGGGTGACTTTGCCGATTTGGCTGATGCGCTCGAGACGGTTTTCCGCGCGATGCCAGTACAGGGTCTCGCGCAGGGCGACGGAACCGGTGTCGTCGGCGCGCAGCCGGTCGTCGATGCCAGCGAGTGTTTCCTGCGCATGCGGATACAGCGGGCGTTCACCGTCCACTTGTGCGAAAGTCAGGCCGAGGACCTTGCCGTCAAGCTCGGCGACTTCCGCTCGGGTGGTGCCTTCGAGGTAATGCATGACGAATCGTTTTGAGACCATCTGCGACAACGGGCGGCGCTTCGACAGCGGACGGAATCCCCATGTCTGGTCGTATTCGTCGATGATCGCGGGAAGGTCCGTTGCCGTCAGCGGCCGGTAGGTAACAGCGTTGCCACCTGTGGCGGCGGCATCCGATGACGTCTCGGGCATGAGCACGGCAGATACGGCAGGTTTGGCATGGCTTCGGGTCGTCTGCAACGGGACGACGGCCTGCGGCGAGCGCTGAATAGATGAGCGGTTGCGGTTCTCGATGCGCGCATCATCGGTATGGTTACGAGATGATGCCTTGGCGTTGTGGATATGGTCGCGGATCGCGCCCATGATGTTCCTCACTTTCGTTTCAACTCAGCATCCGGCACGTGTGCCCGCCCACACATGCTGCTCGAGGGTCGCGGCCCCGCTGACATGACCGTCCACGGACGCGTTTTCCAGTCCGTGGACCGCCGCCCGCGCCCACGCGCAGGTCAGTCGTTGTCAGATTCTTCGGGGATTCCGGAGCTCAACTCGGCAAGGATATCCTGTTCTGTTTTCCCGCGCGCATGTAGCTCGCGGTCAGCCTCTTGGGGCTCACTCAGATAGTACAGGGTGGCGTCGATGGAGCCCAACGGGATGTTCTCGACCCGCGAAAGCAGCAGCCGATACATGTCCAGCTGGGCGAGTTTCTCGTCGATGTCGCTCGGTTTGCGCGGTTTCCTTCCGGTTTTCCAGTCGACGACCGTGAACCGCTTGGTATCGTCCTGCGGATCGAGGCCACCGTAGAAGACCGCGTCAAGCTTGCCATGGACGATGATGTCATCCAGTTGCGGCAGCGAAATGACGATTTGGCGCTCAGCGGCTTGGGGGCGACGTTTCGCCCACCGGGACGCGACCAATCGGCGTTCCCAGGTGACGAGCTTCCGTTCGAGCGCGGTACCTTTCGCGCTGGTACCAGCTGCTGCACTGGCGTCTGCTTTCGCGTTTGTGTCGGCAGGGGAAGAACCGGCAATGGAAGCGCTTGCAGCGGCGGCACCGCTTCGAATAGCGTCCACAGAGCCTTCAGCGACGCCTACAGAGCCTTCAGGATTTTCAGCCTTTGCAGCGGACAGCAGCTGAGCGCGAGTATTGAGGTCGCTGATCATCGCCTCACGCGTGGTCGCGGCGGATGCCGGAACGGCAGTGTCGGGCGCCTGGCC
Organism: Bifidobacterium sp.; assembly: GCF_051876855.1. Taxonomy (GTDB): domain Bacteria; phylum Actinomycetota; class Actinomycetes; order Actinomycetales; family Bifidobacteriaceae; genus Bifidobacterium. The sequence continues at coordinate 63,977 of NZ_JBJEIH010000024.1, read as the reverse complement.
GTCGATGCCGGAAGCATCGGTGTCTTCGATGATTCCGCTGTCATCGTAGGCGTTCACGAACTGCTCGGCCCAAGCATGGAACAGGGTTCCCGCTTCGGCGCTCGGCGAGGCGATACGCGGAATTGGCCGGATCATACCGCGCCAATACTGTTGCAACTTGCGGTTGTCGGTCTGGCCCGCCTGCGTCTGCAGGGAAGTGACCGAACGGCGGCTGTTCGCCATCAGACGCACGGCGGCCTGCTTCACTTGGTCGTCAAGATCGTCGGGGACGGTGGAGAGCTGGTATTCCTGCGGCTGCAAATCCATATCGTTCAGCAGGGCGCGCGTCCTGCGCGACAGCACGTCGATTTCGCTGATATCCCATGGCTCGGTTCGCCCGTGCCCTTGGGAGGCGTCACTCGGCTTGGATTCCGGCGATTCCGTGGAGTCCGACAATGCCGTAGATACCCGCGATTCCCCGGATTCTTCGGATACCGCGGATTCCGACGGTTCCACAGATTCCACAGACGCCACAGACTTCACGGATTCTGCCGATGTCATCCAGTCGAGTGTCTCTTGCGCGGATTCGTCGAGCTTTCTGCGGATTTTATCGCTCAAGTTCGCCGGCCACGCCAAGCTCGTTTTTTCGTGGATTAGCTCCACAGGAGTCGTCCACGCCTGTCCCACGACCGCGTCCTCGAAGTCCTGCGCGCCATCGCCGACGAAGAAACCATCCGGTAGCGACTGGCCGACGGATGCGAGCGTATGCGGATGTCCGTCCTTCGGGTCTACGTTCTGGTCGGATTCGAGTTCGCGCCGATCCGCCCATGAGGGCAGCGCCGCCGGTTCCAGCCCCTCCGCCTTCGCGTAATGCCTCATGGAATCGTACATTTCCTGCCAGAAGACGGACCGGGTGTTGCTTTTTCCGTCTTCGGACCACATGTTGATGCTGCTTGACTGCGTTGCGGTGACGAAGACCTCGTGCTTGGCACGGGTGACGGCGACATACGCCAATCGCCGTTCATCTTCATGCAGGCGTCGGCCGTATTCTTCGCGCTGGGTGAGGAACAGCTTGTTCTTATCGATGGAGTCCATGCCGTCGATCGGCAAATTGCGGCCTGTTCCGTATTCCTCGTCCGCCAGGGTGAGCGTATCTTCGAATTCGCCGAAAGCTTCGGTCGGATCAGCGCCCTGGACGGCGTCATGAGGGAAGCGCGGCAGAATATCTGCATCGGCGCGAACCGGTGCGGGCACCATATCGGCACAGGTCAGCCATGTGTTGGCTTTTTCCGTGTATTCCGGCGGCTCCCACTCTCCTGCGGCGTTCGTCGAACTGACGGTCTTGGCGTCGTCGGCGGGTTTGACACTGAGGGAGTCGCCTTGGTTGCTGGGGAAGGTCTTGTCGTTGACGTCAACGACGGCGACGGCATCCCATTGCAAGCCTTTGGCCTGATGGATTGTCATGAGCACGACGTCGACCGGCTCCGTATGCACGGCAGCGGTCGGGTCGTCCACGGTTTTCAGCGAATCGACCCAGCTGATGAAGCCTCGCAGCGTCGCCTGACCGGCTTGCACGATTTCTTGGGTGTAGGTGCCGACCAGTTCGATAATAGATTCGACCGGCGCATGTGCAAGAGCCGGATTGACCGAATGCTGTGAATCGGCGAATGCCTGGGCGAGCACGGTATCGACGTCCAAATCCAAAGCGCGGATTGCGGTGCGAACCACATGCTCCAACGGCAAGCCCATGGCCTGTCGCACCTCGCGCAGGATGCCGCCGGCACGCACGACGGCATCCACCGCGGTCTCGTCCAGCTTGCAACCGGCAAGATCGGCGGGTTCATGGGTGTCGGCGACCACATCGGACAGGTAGACCATATGCGGCAGTTGCCCTCGATGTTCCCGCACGACTTCGGCCCGCTGCCGGGCCGTTTCCTCGCCTGTGGCGTAACCGGCTTGGACAAGCGCCTGATACCGCCGCTCAGTGTCTCGCTGATCAGCGCACCGGGCAAGCGCGGTCAGTTGCCTGGCTTCCATGTGGAATCGAGGGGTCGCCAGCAGACGCATCAGCGATTGCGAGTCGGTGGGATCCGCGGCGACACGCAGCAAGGCGAGGACATCGCGTACGTCCGCACGCTCAAGCAGGGCGGAGTATCCAACGGTCTGTACGCTCAAACCTTTGGCGCGCAACGCCTGCTCGTAGTACGCCATCTGCCGTTTGCTGCGGAACAGCACGGCAACATGCGGCCGCTCTTTGGCATCCGCCGCCGGATCGGCATTCGTATGGCGCGCGATGGCGAATTCGGCGAATCGCACGACGGCGTCGATTTCCTGCCCGAGTGTCGCATACTCCTGGACGCCGACCGTGCCACGTTCGGTGTTGTCGGGATTGTTGTTCAGCGGGAGCACATCGACTTCGGACATCCGCGAGCTGCTCCGCCTGCGGTGCGCTCGACGCAGCCCCAAGGTGAGATTGTTCGCCATCTGCAATACCATGCGCGGGTTCCTGCGGCTGATGGTCATCGGGTATGGCTTGAATCCGGGCTGTTCCAAATCGAACGCACGCTGAAAGATTCGCAGCGCGCCCGGGCTTGCGCCACGCCAAGCATAGATGGACTGGTATGGATCGCCCACCGCAGTTACCGCGGATCTGCCGGCATCAGCGATTGAACCGCCTGCGTCAGGGTGGAACAGCGCGGCGATCAGTTCTGACTGCGTGGTGGACGTATCTTGGTATTCGTCAAGCAGGACATGGGTGTACCTGTGGCGGTATTGCTGCCCGATGGACGGGAAACGCCTGACCAGTTGGTATGCGGCGATAGTGAAATCACTGAATTCAGCCATGCCGGCTTCACGCTTCGCCTGCTCGTAGGCTTCGACCAGATTGAGCAGGACATTGCGCTGCTTGGTTGCGCCGAGCATCTTCGCGCAGTGGAACAGCGCGGCATCGGCACGTCGCTGACGCCATTCTTCTTCCTGTTTCCTCACTTTCTCGGCATACTCTTCATCGGTGTCTTTCTTTGCTCTTTTGCGTCGCTTTTTCTCATCTTCACCCAGCGGGTCCCGGGACGGAATCACGGCGTTCCGCTCTTTGATATCGGCATCGACGATGTGCTGCACCCGCTCGATGAATGCGTCGTCCCAATGTCGGATGCGGCGCACCGCTTCGGCGACCGAATCGCAGTCACCACCGATCATGGCTCCACCGATGGCGTGCGACAGGTTGAGTAGTTTTCCGACAAGCGTGCGGAACTTGCCTTGCTGTGTGCCATCCGGTTCGTCGGTGTCGGATCCGTCGTCTTGTCCGTCGTCGCCGTCTTGCCCGGAAGCGGCGAACAGTTCGTCCAAATGCGCTTCGATGACGTTGGAGGCGAGTTGGATGGCTCCTGCATCGCTCAACGGCTGTGTATCCTGGTCGAATCCGACTAGAAGCCCGTATTGTCTGACGATTGACTGGAAGAACGCGTCATAGGTCATAACCGTGGGCTTGAGCAACATATTCGTGCTGGTCTGGAGCCCACCTGAGACCTTTTCGGACAGTTCGGCAGCCGCCTTTTTGGTGAAGGTCAGGCCGAGGATGCGCTCCGGCGGAACTCCGCAAGCAATGAGGTGGTTCACACGCGCGGTCATCGTCGTGGTTTTGCCGCTTCCCGCGCCAGCTACGACCAGTACGTCATCGTTTTCGGGCGCATAGGCGACTTGCCGCTGCTCGTCGCTCGGCTGGAATGTGTTCCCCTTAGCTTTCATTCCGTTCATACTTTCCTCGTTTCGAACACCGTGTTGATTTCCCCTGCGCACGCCGGGCAAATGCCATTCCCGTCGCAATATTCCAGATGCGCCTTCTGCGGATGCGCGGCAATCCGTTCGGACCGTATGGCGGCACCCGCGTAGAACACCCGGGCAATCATCGCCAACGCCCAAGCAATCTGGGTGCCGGCAGAGATTGCGGTAAAGTTTTCCCACAACTCTTCTCGCACTTTCGCAGGCCGTTCGCCGTTGTGGGGATAATCGTAGAGCTTTTCAGGATCACGGTAGTGGTACCGATTGGAGAACTCATGGTCGTTGAGATGTCCATCGACAAAGAGCGGGGGCTGGTACAAGGTTTCCGGAGCGTAGCTTTCCGCGGGAGTCGCGTTTGCACTGACATGGAACAATTCGCTTTGGGCAACCAACGGTTGGCTCGTTTCGCCGAGTCTGGCTCCTTCGGATGGGTAGGCCAGCCCCAGCTGGTAGCACACCAGCTGCAAATCGTTGAAAATCCCTTTGACGTCTGGTTTGTTGCCAGTTTTATAGTCGATGAGCCTGATGACTTGATTGCCGTTGACACTCCGGTGTTCCTCGCGGTCGATGCGTCCTGACAAGCGAATCGTCAGATCCTCACTCATCCCTTCTGGCCATCCGCCGACTAATGCACCCATTATTGCGCCGATTTCGGCAGCAGTCGCCGGTACGGTAACATTCTTAACTCTGTTGTATGCCTCAGCGATGTCGTTCAAAGTGAACTTGGCGTTGAATTCCTTCTCGCATTCAGCTGACTCGAGTTTGCCGACCTCGATTGGTTCCGTGTCTTTGCCGCCACTGAGTATCCCATACTCCGGGTCATTGGACTTCACGAAGTATGAGGCGATATTGTCCAGCATGGTGCTCACTTGAGCGTCTTTGTATAGCAGGGTGTAGCGATCGGCGGGGTCGCTGACCGTAGCGGGATCGACGCGCAATTCCTGATAGCGCGCCATCATCTGATCACTGATGACGGCAATTCGTTGATCCTCTGTTTCCCCCTGCTGGTTGTCAGGCGCGTCAAGATGCCAGTCCTGGCTGGCTTCCTGGGCAATCTGGTGGACGATGGTACCAATGCTCGCCTGCACTCCACCGGGGCGCGGTCCAGCGAACTGGTTGTCCATCATCCAGCACACCGGGCACGCCCACAGACCGTCAACGGACGACGGGGACAGTTTAACTTCGTTGGGGTTGTGTTGTTCCCCTTGACCAGTCTGCTCCCCTTGCTGCCGTACCGATATCTGGGTATCCGTCTCGGGCTCGGTATGCTCCCCGTTGCCCTCCGGCACCTTCGGCACCGCAGTGAGGAAGGACCAGTTGCGTGGATCTGCCGACAGCACTCCGTGGTCCTTAAGCATGGTCAGGGTCTTGTACGCGTCCTCACGGGCGTGCCGTTCAGTCTCAGTATCGCCGGTGTTGCGGGCGAGCGTGATACGAGCCGCCGCCACCAGACCACGCACGTCGGTGCACATGGCGTCGAGCTGCGCATCCAGAACCGGCATATCCGTTCCACTCTGTGCGACAGCGGTTTCACCTCCGGTGGCCATGCCTGCACCTTGGCCGCCTGCAACATCACCGTCTGCAACATCACCGCCAGCGGTCTCGCCTGTAGCAGACCCGCCGACATCTGAACCGTCGAAGCGTTCAGGAAGATACCGCAACAGGAAGTCCGACGGAATGAGATCGTCCGAGCGCACCGCAGTGAGCGTCACGTGCTCGCAGGCACGTGTCAAGGCTACCAGCAGGCCTTTCTGCTCATTGTGGAGCACTGTGGTGAGACGTTCGTCCCGATGCGCCCCGTGGTTCAATGATGGCAGCGTGCCATGCAATACGAGGTCGTCCAGGTCTTCGCCGCCGAACATTGTGTTGCGCGGCATGAGATTCGGCCATACATCCTGCTGCATGGCGACAATCCATACAAGCGGCCAGTGTCTGCCGCCCGAACCCGCCGGTGTCGTCAACGTGACCGCTTGGTCGATCGGCGCGACTTTGGCCAACGAATCCGCTTCGATACGCATCGAGCGCACCTTGCGGAAGAAGGCGGTGATATCGCCTCCTGCGCCTGCGCCGGAAGCGTAGTCGAACAGACGCATCGCCACGTCGAGCCGGTCGTTGGCGGCACGCCCCTCCTGCGAATTGACCAGCGCCGCCGTCTGCCATGCGGTGGCGACATGGCAACGCTCCCAAGCCAGGCTCAACACATACACCGGCTTGGTGTCGTCAAGCTTGGTGATACCGGAGGCAATCTCGCCCACAATCCGCCACAGGTTGCCGAATGCGCGAATATCCGCGTCATGACGGGAAATGGAGCTCAAAGCGCCCAACACTCGCACAGACGCGTCTTCGGTCTCCTCCCCCTCATCATGCGTTGCATCGTGGGCTGCCTGCGGGCAAGTGAGCAGCAAGTACATCGCGTCCAGCGTCAACGCTGGCGGCTCGGTCGCCTCGTCTGACGTTGCTTCTGGAGATGCCTGACCGCCTTGTTCACTAGCCTGGGTCAGCGCGTCTCGCAGCGTACCCCACTGCTGTTCCAAGAACCGCAACGGGGCTTCATTCCGAGGTTGTGCGGCCGAATCTGCACCAGCCCCACCGGCATTTTCAACACCCTCAACGTGACCGGTACCCATAGCATTACCGGTATCAGAAGTTTGGTCTGTCTTTCCGGCGGTCTGCTGCCGTATGACTGTGGACAGCGAGACCAGAGACTGCATGGCCAACTCCACGGGTTCGATACGCGCCGGGGACTTACCACTCTTCCGCCGAGCGGTAATCAACGGCGAACCCATGACCATGCGCACACGGGAACGGATGAACGCAGCCAGCCTCGAAATATTGTCCCGCCCGGCTGCATCCGCATCAGAAGCTCCAACGAATCGCGCATCATTGACGGCGGATGTGCCACGCAGACGCACTTGGGCGAGTTCAATCAACGCGAAGAGTCCTTGGACGAACGGTTCGTCCTTCAACGGCGTGGTCACCGACGAGTACCGCACCGGCACACCGTCACGACGCAGCCTCTCACCGAACGCCCGCACAGTCGCGTTGTCATGCGCAATAACCGCCATATCATTCCACGCACGCCCATGATCGAGATGCTCTGCCTTGATGGCGGCGACCACAGCTTCGAGCTCTTCATTCGCCGAAGCATACAGCCGGGTGCCCACGCTGCCGTCCTGGGTATGGTCAGTGATGCTTCCGTCCGACGTTTCAGTGTTGATAGATGCAATCGGATAGCTTCCGGGCACGACCGCATTCTTCCACGGACGTTCCGGAATCGGCATATCGAGTTGTTCTTCAGAGGCGATGTCAAGGCTCACCCGCGAGGCGACCAGATTGCGGTACCCACCCTGCTCAGGCTTGTCCAGCGCACCTACCGCGGCATGGAATACGCCCTGCGCCGCCAACAGACGCCCCAACGCATATTCTGGATGCGACCCGCGGAACGCCTGCACTGATTCGTCCGGATCGTCCACAATGAGCAACCGTGCACCGGCACCGGTCGCTTGCTTGAGGAAAGCGAGACCTGCGAGCGTCAAATCCTGCGCGTCGTCGACCACAATGAGTTCGGGAAGATCCTCTCCACTCAACGAGGGCACCGCGAGCGCCCCTTCAACAAGCAGCATGGACGGGTCAAGCCGGTATTGCCCCGGATAATTGTGCTCAATCGCCGCCGCATATTCCTGCCGCAATGCGAAGGCTAAACGCCACTGGACATCAAGCCGTTTCGCCTGCGGTCCCATACCCGCGCCGGAAGTCCCCGTCGCTCCGGCAATCGTGTGCAAGCGCCCAATCAGCGGCTGCTCGTCTGACTCACGCAGTCCTAGCTCATTGATGCGGGAGATGATATCGCGCAACTGGATGATGAACGCGTCGCTGATACCTTTGGTGAACATCGCCAGCGATGTGGATTCCGATGCCGCACCACGCCCGGAAACCCCGCTTGGGTTGGCACCCGCACGCACACCTTGCTGCGATACAGGATCGCAGACCATATCTGCCCAGGAATCTTGAGCGAAATACTCGCGCAACAGCGCGCATGTGGGGCATTCGTCTCCACTACGGGCATGCTGAATATGCTCGGCAACCACCAAACGCAGCAGCGCATCTTGTTCGGCGCCGTTGAGCAGACGCGGCAACGCCTTGCCCTCGGCCGACCGCACTGCCGTAATCACCCTGAACGCGAGTGCCGACATGGTTGTCACCGGACGGGCCTGAGAAACCGCCCCGAGCGCACGAATGGCCTCGTTACCCAATGCATCCGCCGCAACGCGTCCCGATACGGTCATCACCGCGCGTGTGTCCCCAAACGCGCGGATGCCCCCAAGCAGCGCGCGATAGGCGAACTGCGTTTTGCCGCTGCAAGGCGCTCCCAAGACCACCAACGTCCGGGTAGGATTCCCGGAGCTGTTCGTCAGCGTGCCGGCGAGCAACGCCTGCACCAAATCACCGCAGGGCTGCCCGCTTTCGCTGCGCCCGCCGAACGTCGTGTTGCTTCGCATAGATGTACCTCCTATGAAATCCATCATATGTGCGCGACACGCCGATGATTCGAAGCGGAACATCTACCGCAACCGACGTCCGGCATGACGTCAAACCCGGCACAACCGACGTCCGGTGGGGCACCAAACCGAGCGCGGCACCAGACCCGGCATAACACCAACCCAGCGCAACGCCTCAGCGTCCCGTCGTGCCCCTATGCCGCACCGGAATCGGCCCCTCCTTACCACGCCGCCGCCAACCGGCAATCAGCAGCGCCAACCAGCCCGCGGCGAGCGTGCCGACCCCTGCTCCAAGGCCGCACAACCTCGCAAGCATGGTATTCGGCGTGTCGTACGCCGTGTGGTCGGGACGGTTGGCAATCCGGTGTCCGCGCACCAGCAGGCGATGCGTGTTGACTCCGTAGGGCGTGCACGTGATGAGTGTCGCCTCGTCTTTGCCATAGTCAAGCGTGAGTTTGCTCAAATCGCTCGGCAGAACCACGTCGATGCGGTCAACCTGATAGGTGTAGGTCTCCCCCAGCACGTGGAAGGCGAAAGTATCGCCTTTCCTGAGCCTGTCAAGATTGCTCAGCAGAGTCGCCGACGGCAACCCCGTATGCCCGGACATGGCAGCATGTGTTGAGACTCCGCCCACCGGAAGCGACGAGCTTTGCAGATGCCCGATGCCAACTTGCAACACCGATGGGTCCGTACCGTGGTAAATCGGCAGCTGCACATGGATTTTCGGAATGCTCAGGTAGGCCATCACCCCATCCCCGGTCACGTTCAGCGTGTTGTCGTAGCGTTGGGTGTCTTCGCTGCTCGGATGCCACCGGTCGGGCACCGTTGCAAGCCACGCATTGTAGGCTCTCGCCTGATCGATGGCCTGCTTGCGTTGCGTGGTGGAAAGGCGGTCGGAGCGGCTCACGTAACCCGCGACCGCCGCGGATTGATGCCAACGGTTCCACCAGTCGCTGACCGTCGGGTACGCCAGAAGTCCCAATCCCACAATCAGGACGACAAGGAACGCCGCAATCACAGCGTCATAGATGCCGAAACGGCGCCGGGCCGTCTTGTCCTCATCAGACAAGACGGTTCCAACGCCGTTCGGCTCTGTCACGTAATCGGTCATACCAGCAGATTAATCGCGATCACGACGACGTGCGGCTACGATGATGCCAGCAAGCGAAACACCGACCAGCAGCGCTCCGCACACATACATGATGACCACGCCGATACCGCCGGTGGACGGCAGCAGGCCGCCGCTCGACGTGTTCTTCATTTGGATGACCATCGATGCGTCCGTAGTGGTGACTGCAGGGTTATCGCTCGTCAAGGTGACGGTACCATCCTGGAAGTTCGGGGTCACTGTAAAGTGCACCGGGCTGGCGGCAGAATAGCCCGCAGGCACAGTGGTTTCTCGCACTTCATAGGTGCCGGAGTCCAATCCGCTGAACACAGCTGACGCATCGGTGCCAGAGACTTCGGTCTCAGTGCCGATCTGGGTGTTGCAGCCCTTGTCATCGCAGCTGTAGAGCGAATATTTCGCGCCATTTGACAACGCTTTGTTATCGTTGTTTATGTTGTTGATCGTCAGCTTGTAGGTGTACAACGTCGCGGTGCTCGGGGCGGTAGTACCGGTCATGGTTGAATCGAGTGGATTGCTGGAATAGCTCACGCTTGAGCTGATGATGTTGCCTTTGTTGCCGAGAGTCGCACCAGATGTGAGGTGCGCTTTCATACTCAGGCGGATGCTGGTGCCTGCGGCGATGGTGAGCGGGGCTGTGGTATCTGAAGCTGTAGCGGTCTTCAGGTCGCCGAAACTATAGGTGCAACCGGTTCCGTCCGCAAGCTTCTGGACGGTGAAAGCACCGGAAGCAATCGGCGTCTCGTTATCGTCGTTGACCGCCGAAGCGGTGACCACAGGGCAGCCATTGTTATCAGCTGAAACAGCGGCGACACCAGCAGGAAGCTTCACAGTAAACGCGTACTTATAGGCATCATAAAGCGAATAGTTGGCCGGCAACGTGCCGGTGGCACTCCATGTGAAGTTCTTACCGATTGCAAAATCGTCATGATATTGCGCGGCTGGATTGCCGTTGTCGGTAGCAGAAAGAAGCTGGATGGTATCGGTTTTCACTTCCACATCGACACCGGGGTTTCCGGCATTATCATTCGTACTGTTCGCAGTATTGGCAATCAGCAAGGAGACGGTCGATCCTGCTGCGCTGCTGTCGTCGGTTTGTGCAATCAGATAGTAGCCTTGTGGCATATTGCTGAACGTCGCTTGGTAGGCACCGGGCTTCTGCGCGTCGGTAGTATCGGCGGACGCGTTAGCATCTGGAGTGATCGCGGAGTTCGCCTTGATTGCCTTGTAGATGGTCTTCATCTGCTGGTTGAGACCTTGTTGGCTTGAAGCCTTGCTTCTCAGCAAATCGTAGATTTCGCTCGCACTCGTCTTTCCGGTTACCGTCGTCAGCACATTGGTAATATTCGTATCGTTGTCACTCACCTGGATATCGCTGGTGCTGGTATCGCGGACGTTACGTAGCGTGTATGAGTAATTCGTACCGTCATCCGTGGAATTGAGTAGGCGGTAAGCAGTAAAAGTCGCGCCCTGCATGGCGCCGTGAACAACGATCTCCGAAGTAGGCCAAGCGTTCGTCACAGCTTGTGCCTTACGTGCGGGTGCCGTCGCCATAACCGCGGATGCGGCGAGCGTGGCGACGGCCAACATGGCCGCTGCAAATCGACTGGTTATCTTTCTCATAATTTTCCTTTCTCTACTTTGTGATGGTCTTGTGTTTTCGCAACGCCTTACTGGCGCTGCGTCTTACCCAGGTGCATGGAAAGGTGCCCGCAATCGAATCATCTCCGTCATGCGTGTCTCCTGCCCCTGAGCCGAATGGTCACGGCAAGCAGCATCGCCGCGATACCGGCGACCAGCGCAATCAGCGCGACCGGCCAATGTCCGCCGTGGCCACCTGCCGAAGGCAGCAGCACGTCGGAAGTGTTGACCCATGTTCCGGCGTCCGCCTTGGTGGTCAGCCCCGAAAATCCGCTGTCGGCGTTGATGGCATCGGTTCCCGACGGGCCGACCGTAATCGTGGCCACCCGCGTGTCGGTGTGGTACCCTTTCGCAGCGGCGGTCTGCCGGATTTCGTAGGTTCCCCAGTCAAGCGAATCCACCGTAAGACTGCCGCGCGTATGGTCGGCATCGGCGAGCGTCCCGGTTCCCGTTGCCGTGCACCCCTCGGACGACCCGGCGTTCCCGCCCTGCCCATCAGCACAATCAACGACGGCGACGGCATGGCGGGCATCTGCATCAATTGGCTGGTAGGCGTATGTTCCGGTGTTGGCATCGTAGCGGACCGCGCTGGTCTGGGTGATGGTCCACTGCGAATCGCCGAGCGCGTCATTACTGGTGTTCGTCACCTTCCAAGACATCGTGCCGCCGACACGCGAATTGCCGACCGTCAACGCTTCGCCTGCGTTGTGTCCGCTCCATGTGGCGATGCCGTTCGACAGCGTGCATATGTACTGTGTGCCATCTGCGACAAAGCCTTTACCCGCGGTCAGTTGCGTGATCCGGTAGGTTCCGTCCGCCAATGCGGAGCCGCTTGCGCCAGTGTGCAGGGTGACGATACCACGGGACGGGTCGGCGTCACACGAGGCGGTGGAGGCATTGCAGATAACGGATCCGCGCGTGTTGTCAGCGACTGTCCAGTGTTCGACGACCTTTCCGGTGGAGTCAAGCCGTTCCACTTTCCATGTCGCGCCAGCCACACCGGTATGGGATGGGTCAGAATCGTCGATGGCCTTCCAGCTGATGGTCGGGTCGTAATGGTTGACGATTGCCGGATTGCCGCCAATCTCAACGAGTCCCTGCGTGCTGCTCCACGAGTTGTTCGCGTCAAGCGAATAGCCGACCCAGTTCGGCGTGTCGGCAGTGTAGGCGGCAGTGACACCGTAAATATACGGGCTGACGTCATAGGCGCCTTCCGCCCCGAGCTGGCGCAGATAATACACAGCTCGGGGCGTAACGCCTTTCAGTGTGATCACCCCCGGCGTCGAATCCCAATCGTTGCTGCCATCGTCAGTGACGGTGGTAATCGGATTCTTGCCGTCGCGCGCGTCATCGGGAGATGCGTACACACCCCACGACGAACCGCCTAACAACGGGCTGCCGGATTTGTCGCTGGCCACCTGCCATTGCAGCATCGAGCATTGCGTGGTTATTTGGCCGCTCCACGGGAGGTTGTAACGCACCTGGTCCATGTCGATTGCGGAGGCGGAATTGCCGCCCTCCCAGTTGACGAATTTCTTGTTATTGAAGGACACCGGCGTTGGATTGTACATCTGGAAATCGCCGCCGACATAGACACGCCCTGCGGTGGAGACATGAGATTCGAAATCGCCGTTTGGCAGCAGGACAGACCCCATCCAAGTGGCGCTGGGATCGTCATACACTGTCATCGCGCCGCTCTTCTTCGGAATATAGGCCTCTGAGGACGCCTTCGAATACTGTGTTCCTGTCGCCTGGCCACCGCGAATCGTCAACGAAGGGGTATCTGTGAAGTTCCAGAGCACCTGCTGCGCACGCTTTGAATATTCGGCCACGCGATCGGCGTCGGAATTGCTCTGTCGCGCATAATCATTTGAAATATCGCGGACACCGTTCGTTTTACTGTCTGGATTGTAGACGCTACTATCCGCCTGGGTGATGAAGGTGTCATCGGATGTACTCGCGTCCCCACCCCACCAGAAACGCCATCCGTTATGGAAATCGATGGCTTGGCCGCCGGTCACATTCACGACGACCGAAGCGTATTCGGGAATCCCGCGGAACCAGAAGTCGATGCCAGTGTATGTTGACGCGTTCAGCTCACTGGCAGGCAAGTCGAACACCTGTAGTGAAGAGTGGCCGTCACCGGTGAAGGTGATGAGTTTCTCATTCTCAAGCGAAGAATCTTTGAAAATATATTCATATGTCTCTACCGGATTGGCATTCCAAACTTCACTTGCGAACCAATCGTATTTGTAGTTGACATAATCAATCTTGTAGTTGCTCTTCGAACTCTTGTAGTCCTCGTTCGGACGCGGCGCGATATCATACGACACGTCACCCGTGGGCGTCAAACTGGAAAGATCGGTCGAATCCTGCCTTATTTGCGAGCCGAAGGTGCTGTAATCGGTGCCGTTCACCGTGAAATCCTGCGCAAACTGGTTGGTCTGGCTTGCCGGCAATGGCTGAATAGTTCCTACGCCGTTCGAGTTGAGCGTGTCCTTGTTGTACTGGTACAGCGATGGTGCAAACGGGTAGCCCCACGCGTAGGTCTCGGGGCCGGCGATGCGGATGTTGTAGTTCATATTCTCGGTTTCGCCGCCCGAGGGGAATCCCGCCCAGCCGCCACCCAGATTCATATGGCTGCCGCGGTTGGTGTCGGTCTTGAAAGTGTTGTCGGGGGCGTTCCACGACAGTACCGCAATCTCACCTGCATTTGCGCCAGAGCCGAGAGTCACGCTCTTGCCGTTACGCCGACCGACCGCAAGAACGGTATTGTTCGCGGCAGGACGATATTGCGTGCCGTACCCCGTGTTGCCGAAACGGAAGCCCATGCCGCCCCAGCTGTTCTTGATCTGCTTCATGGCGAGTTTGCCGTTGACGACGGTCAGTCCCTCCGCTTCCGCCGCATAGGTGCCGTTCGGACCGGTGGCGTTTTCAAGCGAGCTCAAGTTCGAGGGCTTGCCGCCGATGTACATGTCCTTGCCGACGTACGTCGCCACGCCGGTGTCGGCTTGGGCGAGTGAGGTGCTGCCGCCGCCCAGTGCGACGGTTTGTTCGGTGCAGGTGCCGGGGGTCGCGTCTGCTGATCCGGTTGAGTTGCCCAAACCGTCTGATGACGATGACGTTGGCGCTGACGCGGATGTGCCGGTGGAGTCGTTGGCGAACGCCGACGCAGGCTTCCATCCCATAGCGAACACAGCGCCGGTCGCCAGCAGCGCGATGACCACAACACATGCCCACAGCCGCTGCACACCGAAGCGAAGGGTGGCGGCATGACGGGCGCGGATGACCGTGCCACCTGCATGACGGGCGCGGATGGAAGTTATTCCGCGATGACGGGCATGGGCGCGGCGAATCACCCCCTTGTTGGACGAAATGCCGGCAAACGGCAACCGTCCAACGTGCCGTCGGCTTATTGCCGGTCTGCGACTTGCGGACGATTCACCGCATGCGGTATGACGTGCGTTCTCCATGCTCTCACCCCCTGGAATTGTCCGGCAATCGATTGATCGCGATGCGAATGGTTACGCAAACATTCCGATGGGCCAAGGGATTCATTTCAGCAACGCGCCAACTTCTTCAAGCCGGTACAGCTTCAATGCATTTCTATTTCTATTTCCCCATTGACCACCCCCTATTTATAGAACACACTTGCGACCACGTCAAACGTTTAACGACATTTTCGTCTGTTGTGTGGCGAAAGTTACATCATGGTGACATACATCGGGCGCTCAATCATTATCCGAGCAATCCCAAGTATTCCTCAACGTTCCCTTGCACTCCTCTGTATTCCCTACTGCCGATTGGGTTCCGCAGCTTCCGGCGCAGCTGTGGTTCCGTCTGTCCCCTCCACCGATACCCCCTAATCTTCCGCGCTCTCGGCGTGTCGTCTCGCTCGCTATCGGCGAACGCGGTATGAGAAGCCTGGTGTCGCGGACATTGCCGACTGCCGCGTACCATCATTGCCACAACTGTCCAGAATCGTCGATGATACCGCCCGTCCCAGTGCGAACAACTCTGCCGTGCGACACGTCAGTCGCACAGCACCGAGATATCCCAGCTCCCAAGGCGGAAATCCACCAAAACCACCCTGCCGTGCGACCTGCCAGTCACACCGCAGCCAGATAACCAACCAATCAACCCCAACCCCGGCGACACTCACCCGCCATGCAACCCGCCAGTCACACGGCAGCCAGATACCTTGTCAGAACCGTGGAAATCAGCCAGAACCTAGCTGTAATGCTACCTGTCAGTCACACAGCAACGAGATACTCCAGCTCCCGCGGAGGAAACCCAGCCGCTGTGCAACCCGCCAGTCACACAGCGGACAGATATCCCCCACCCCAAAAACACAATCCGACCAGCATCTCCCCGCCATGCAACCCGCCAGTCACGCGGCAGCCAGATACCTCACCAGAACCGCGGAAATCAGCCAGAACCTAGCTGTAATGCGACCGCACAGTCACACGGCGACGAGATAGCCAACAGATCAACCCTCTACCCGGCAACACTCACCCGCCATGCAACCCGCCAGCCACACAGCAGCCAGATACCTCACCAGAGCCGTGGAAATCAGCCAGAACCTAGCTGTAATGCGACGCGTAAGCCGCACAGCAGCGAGATACTCCAACCCCCAAGGCAGAAACCAAACAAAACCCGCTCACCATGCGACCGCACAGTCGCACATCCCCGAGATACACGAAGTCGGGCCGGGCGACTGCGTTTCCACAGTCACCCGGCCCGACTCGAATATACTGAGCGCTCTCAGCGCGCCCAGTGGATCACAGGTCTATCAGGCCTGTTGCCCGTCACCGTCAGCGCCATCCGACGCATCGGCACCATCGGCACCAGCCCCGTCAGCACCATCAGCGCCCTTGGCTGCGTCACCAGACGCATCATCACCGGCGTTGTCGATATCTTCCTGACCACCCTGGTCGTCCAGGAAGTCGTCAGGGTTGAAATCGTCGGCGTTGAAGTCGTCGGGGTTGAAATCGCCACCGAGCTTCATGTCGCCGAAATCAATGTTCGACAGGTCGATGTCGCCGTTCTCGTCGCCGAAGTCGAGCGAAGCGTCGGCATCGCCACCCAGCCCGAAGTTCGGGTAGATGGTGTCGCGGATCGCCTTGTCCGGCTCGACCGTCGCGTTGCGGTAACGCGCCAAACCAGTACCGGCCGGGATCAGCTTGCCGATGATCACGTTCTCCTTGAGGCCCTTGAGATCGTCTTCCTTCTCGTTCAGGGCGGCCTCGGTGAGCACGCGCGTGGTCTCCTGGAAGGAAGCCGCGGACAGCCAGGAATCGGTGGCGAGCGAAGCCTTGGTGATACCCATGAGCTCCGGACGACCGGCGGCCGGCTTTCCACCGTTCTTGACGGTCTGCTTGTTGATCTCCTGGAACTTCTGGCGATCGACGAGCTCGCCCGGCAGCAACGCGGTGTCGCCCGCATCGAGCACGGTCACGCGATGCAGCATCTGGTGCACGATGACCTCGATGTGCTTGTCGTGGATATCCACGCCCTGGGAGCGGTACACATTGTGCACTTCCTCAACGATGTTGACCTGAGCGGCACGCGGTCCAAGGATGCGCAGAATCTTCTTCGGATCGACAGAACCTTCGCACAGCTGGGTGCCGGCGGCGACATGGTCGCCATCCTTGACCAGCAGCGGGGCACGACGCGACACCGGGTAGACGATTGGCTCGATGCCTTCGCCGTCCGGAGACAGCGTGACCTGACGGCCGCGATCGGTGTCCTGCACCTTGACGGTACCGGCGTAATCCGTAATCGGAGCCTCGCCCTTAGGAGTACGAGCTTCGAACAACTCGGTGACACGCGGAAGACCCTGCGTGATATCGGATGCCGAAGCGACGCCGCCGGAGTGGAAGGAACGCAGCGTCAGCTGAGTACCAGGCTCACCGATGGACTGGGCAGCGACGATACCAACGGCCTCGCCGACATCGACCAGCGTGTTGGTGGCCAGCGACCAGCCGTAGCACTTCGCGCACACGCCGCGCTTGGATTCGCAGGTGAGCACGGAACGCGCCTTGACTTCCTCCACGCCGTGAGCGACCATGTCGCGCAGCACATCCATGGACATTGCTTCGTCACGCTTGTAGAGCACTTCGCCGGTCTTCGGGTCGAGCACATCCTCAGCGAGCAGACGCGAGTACGGACCACCGTCGGCGGCCTTGACGAGCACGAGATTGCCGTTCTCATCACGCTCGGCGACCTTCATGACAAGGCCGTGCTTGGTGCCGCAATCCTCTTCACGCACGATGACTTCCTGCGCGACGTCGACCAGACGACGGGTCAGGTAACCGGATTCTGCGGTACGCAGTGCGGTATCGGCCAGACCCTTACGCGCGCCGTGCTGCGAGATGAAGTACTCGAGCACGGACAGGCCTTCGCGGTAGTTGGACTTGACAGGACGCGGGATGATCTCGCCCTTCGGGTTAGCCACGAGGCCTCGCATACCTGCGATCTGGCGAATCTGCATCCAGTTGCCTCGTGCACCGGACTGAACCATGATGTTCACATTGTTGTCATCATGGAAGTTGTCGCGCATGGCTTCGGCGACCTTGTCGGTGCATTCGGTCCACAGGTTGATGAGCTCCTGGCGGCGCTCCTCGTCTGTCAACAGACCGAGGTCGAACTGGGAGTTGACCTTGGCGGCCTGGCCTTCGTAGTCCTTGATGATCGGCTCGCGATCCGGCGGCTCGACGATGTCGGAGAATGCCATGGTCACGCCGGACCACGGTGCGCGGGTGAAGCCGAGATCCTTGAGCGCGTCAAGGGATGCGGCGACCTGCTGCGTGGAGTAGCGAGTTGCGATGTCATCGACGATCTTGGCGAGACGGCCCTTGGGGACCTGCTCGTTGATGAACGGGTAGTCCACCGGCAGGGTGCCGTTGAACAGGACACGTCCGTAGGAGGTGGCGAACAGGTAGGTGCCGTCGGAGAAGCGCTCCTCCTTGACGACATCCGGGCTGCCCGGCTCCGGGTCGGTGACCTTGAGCTCGCCCGGCTCCCAACCGGTCGGCAGCACGAAGTCCTTCGGCATGCGAATCAGCACCTTGGCCTGCATGTCGATGTCATGCTTGTCCAGAGCCATGATGACTTCGTCCAGAGAGCCGAACACACGGCCCTGGCCCTTGGCTCCCTCGACCACGGTGGTCAGGTAGTACAGACCGAGAATCATATCCTGGCTCGGCATGGTAACGGTGTGGCCGTCTGCCGGCTTCAGGATGTTGTCGGACGCCATCATGAGCGTACGGGCTTCAGCCTGTGCCTCGGCACTGAGCGGAAGGTGGATTGCCATCTGGTCGCCATCGAAGTCCGCGTTGAATGCGGCGCATGCGAGCGGCGGCAGGTGGATGGCCTTGCCTTCGACGAGGATCGGCTCGAAGGCCTGAATGCCCAGACGGTGCAGCGTAGGTGCACGGTTGAGGAGCACCGGATGCTCGGAAATGACTTCCTCGAGCACGCCCCACACAGCCGGGTCGCCGCGATCGACCAGATGCTTCGCGCTCTTCATGTTCTGCGCATAGTTGAGGTCCACAAGACGCTTGATGACGAACGGCTTGAACAGCTCAAGCGCCATCGGCTTCGGCAAACCGCACTGGTGCATGCGCAGGCTCGGGCCGACGACGATCACGGAACGGCCAGAATAATCCACGCGCTTACCGAGCAGGTTCTGACGGAAGCGGCCCTGCTTGCCCTTGAGCATGTCAGCCAGGGACTTGAGCGGGCGGTTCGAA
Source organism: Bifidobacterium sp. (assembly GCF_051876855.1). Taxonomy (GTDB): domain Bacteria; phylum Actinomycetota; class Actinomycetes; order Actinomycetales; family Bifidobacteriaceae; genus Bifidobacterium. Next base: position 45,198 of record NZ_JBJEIH010000024.1, on the reverse strand, counting down.
GCGCCGGTGACCGGACGGCCGCGACGGCCGTTGTCGAACAGGGAGTCGACGGCTTCCTGAAGCATGCGCTTCTCGTTGTTGAGCATGATTTCAGGGGCGCCGAGCTCGATAAGGCGCTTGAGGCGGTTGTTACGGTTGATCACACGACGGTACAGGTCGTTGAGGTCTGAGGTCGCGAAGCGGCCGCCGTCCAGCTGGACCATCGGGCGCAGATCCGGCGGGATGACCGGAATCACGTCAAGCACCATGGCCTCCGGCTTGTTATCGGTGGTCAGGAACGCGTTGACGACCTTGAGACGCTTGAGCGCACGTGCCTTGCGCTGGCCGGTGCCCTTGTCGATCTCCTCGCGCAGCTCTTCCGCAGCAGCCTTCAGATCGAAGTCCTGCAGGCGCTTCTTGATGGCTTCGGCGCCCATGCAGCCGTCGAAGTAATCGCCGTAGCGATCCTTCATTTCACGCCACAGATCGACGTCGCCTTCCATATCGCCGGGCTTGAGGCTCTTGAAGCGGTCGAACACGGCGGTCAGACGCTGGATCTGGTCGTCGTAACGCTGGCGGATGGCCGCCATATCGCGTTCGGCGCCGCTGCGCAGCTTGGCACGTGCGCTACCCTTGGCCTCGCCGGCCTCTTCCAGGGCGTGCAGATCCTCTTCGACCTTCTTGGCGCGCGCCTCGATGTCGCTGTTGCGGCGACGTTCAAGGTTCGCGATCTCGTTGTCGAATTCTTCCTGGAGGTCAGGCAGATCCTGATGACGCTGCTCCTCGTTCACTTCGGTGACCATGTAGGCCGCGAAGTAGATGACCTTTTCGAGGTCCTTCGGAGCGATGTCCAGCAGGTAGCCCAGACGGCTCGGAACGCCCTTGAAATACCAGATGTGGGTGACCGGGGCGGCCAGCTCGATGTGGCCCATGCGTTCGCGGCGCACACGGGAGCGGGTGACTTCCACACCGCAGCGTTCGCACACGATGCCCTTAAAGCGCACGCGCTTGTACTTACCGCACGCGCACTCCCAGTCGCGCGTCGGGCCGAAGATCTGCTCGCCGAACAGACCGTCCTTCTCAGGCTTGAGGGTACGGTAATTGATGGTTTCAGGCTTCTTGACCTCGCCATAGCTCCAGCCGCGGATGTCGTCGGCGGTGGCCATGCCAATGCGAAGCTTGTCAAATGCGTTGACGTCCAGCACTCTTGATTCCTGTCTTTGAAATTGTTTCCATCACGTTTGCGGGAGCTGTCCGCGCCCGGCCCGCTTCAGGCGGGACGCGGACAGCTGTGTCGTCACTTGTATTCGGGCTCTTCCGCGGCCTGGTCCTCCTTGGCGGAGGCGTCCGGGCGGGCACCGATGTTGAAGCCGAGATCGTTGGAGTTGGAAGCCGGGTCGTCGTCTTCCTCGCGCATGTCGATCGCCTGGCCGTCGGCGTTGAGCACCTCGACGTTCAGGGCGAGCGACTGCATTTCCTTCAGAAGCACCTTGAAGGACTCCGGGATGCCTGCCGGCGGCAGGTTCTCGCCCTTCACGATGGCTCCGTAGGCGCGCACGCGGCCGTCGACGTCATCGGACTTGGTGGTCATCATCTCGTGCAGCGTGTAGGCGGCGCCGTAAGCCTCGAGGGCCCACACCTCCATCTCGCCGAAGCGCTGGCCACCGAACTGGGCCTTGCCGCCGAGCGGCTGCTGGGTGATCATCGAGTACGGGCCGGTGGAACGCGCGTGGATCTTGTCGTCCACGAGGTGGTGGAGCTTGAGCATGTACATGTAGCCCACGGAAATCGGCTTCGGGAACGGTTCGCCGGTGCGGCCGTCGAACAGTTGCGCCTTGCCGTCCTCGCCCACGAGCTTGTTGCCGTCCTTGTCCGGCAGCGTGCACTTGAGCAGGCCCTTCAAGGTGTCCGGACGGACGCCGTCGAACACCGGGGTCGCGACCGGGGTGCCAGGCGCGCCCTTTTCGGCGCCCTGAGGCACGTACTTCTTCCAAGCGGCCTCGACATCCGGGTCGATGCTGATATCCCAGCCGGCGTGTGCAATCCAGCCCAAGTGAAGCTCGAGCACCTGGCCCAAGTTCATTCGGCTCGGCACGCCCAGCGGGTTGAGCATGATGTCAATCGGGGTGCCGTCGGCCATGAACGGCATATCCTCTTCCGGAAGGATCCGGGAGATGACGCCCTTGTTGCCGTGGCGGCCGGAGAGCTTGTCGCCCTGCGTGATCTTGCGGTGCTGGGCGATATACACGCGAATCATCTGGTTGACGCCGTTGGGCAGCTCGTCGCCATCCTCCTCGGCATCCTCACGGGTGATTTCCTTGACCGCAATGACAGTACCGGTCTCGCCGTGCGGCACGCGCAGCGAGGTATCACGAACTTCACGGCTCTTCTCGCCGAAGATGGCGCGCAGCAGGCGCTCCTCCGGGGTCAGCTCGGTCTCGCCCTTCGGGGTGACCTTGCCAACGAGGATATCGCCGGCCTCGACCTCGGCACCGATGCGGATGATGCCGCGCTCGTCGAGGTTCGCGACCGCGTCCTCACCGACGTTCGGCAGGTCGCGGGTGATTTCCTCAGCGCCGAGCTTGGTTTCGCGGGCGTCGATCTCGTACTCCTCGATGTGGATCGAGGACAGGGTGTCGTCGCGCACCAGACGCTGGGAGATGATCACGGCGTCCTCGTAGTTGTAGCCGTTCCACGGCATGAACGCGATGAGCAGGTTCTTGCCCAGTGCCAGATCGCCCTTCTCGGTGGCCGGGCCATCCGCGAGAACAGTGCCCTTCTCCACGCGCTCACCGTGCTTGACGAGCGGAACCTGGTTGTAGCAGGTGGTCTGGTTGGAACGCTGGAACTTGGCGAGCTTGTAGCTGGACTGCGTGCCGTCGTCGTTCATCGTGCGGATGATGTCGGCGGACACGTAGGTGACCACACCGTCCTTCTCGGCGAGGATCACATCGCCGGAATCGACGGCTGCACGCCATTCGGAGCCGGTGCCCACGAGCGGGCGCTCGGACTTGACCAGCGGGACGGCCTGACGCTGCATGTTGGTACCCATCAGCGCTCGGTGGCCTTCATCGTGCTCGAGGAACGGAATCAGGGAGGCGCCTACGGACACCATCTGACGCGGGGAGACATCCATGTAGTCGACCATCTCGACCGGGACATCTTCCGCCTCGCCCTGGGCGTCACGCACAAGGGCTTCCTTGGAGACGAAGTTGCCGTTCTCGTCAAGCTCCTGGTTGGCCTGCGCGATGACGTGCTCGGCTTCGCGGTCGGCTGTCATGTAGACGACCTCGTCGGTCACATGGCCATTGACGACCTTGCGGTACGGGGTCTCGATGAAGCCGAACGGGTTGATGCGGCCGAAGGTCGCCAGCGAGCCGATCAGGCCGATGTTCGGGCCTTCAGGGGATTCGATCGGGCACATACGGCCGAAGTGGGACGGGTGCACGTCTCGCACTTCCATGGATGCGCGGTCACGGGACAGGCCGCCGGGGCCGAGGGCGGACAGACGACGCTTGTTCGTCACGCCGGCCAGCGGGTTGTTCTGGTCCATGAACTGGGACAGCTGGGAAGTGCCGAAGAACTCCTTGATGGTCGCGTTGACCGGGCGAATGTTGATCAGGGACTGCGGGGTGATGGCCTCGGCGTCCTGGGTGGTCATGCGTTCGCGCACGACACGCTCCATACGGCTCAGGCCAGTGCGCAGCTGGTTTTGGATCAGCTCGCCGACCTGGCGGATACGACGGTTGCCGAAGTGATCGATATCGTCGACGTCCACACGCAGATCGACCGGCTCACCGTCACGCATGCCCGGGAAGGTCTTGTCGCCGGCATGCAAAGTCACCAGGTACTTGATGGTGGCGATGATGTCCTCGCGGCTCAGGCTGCGATCGTTGTAATCACGCTCAAGGCCCAGCTTGCGGTTGATCTTGTAGCGGCCGACGCGTGCCAGATCGTAGCGCTTGGTGTTGAAGTAGAAGGAATCCAGCAGGTTCTTGCCAGCCTCGGGGGTCGGGGTGTCCGCCGGGCGAATCTTGCGGTACAGGTCGATGAGGGCCTCGTCCTGCGTGTTGATCGAGGTTTCCTTCGCCAGCGCGTCAAGCACGAGCGGGTAATCCTTGAAGGACTCGGCGATTTCCTGCTTGGTCATGCCGATGGCCATGAGGAACACGATCGCGGACTGCTTGCGCTTGCGGTCCACGCGCACGCCGAGGACGTCACGCTTGTCGATCTCGAATTCAAGCCATGCGCCGCGGCTCGGAATGATCTTCGCGCCGAAGACCTCCTTGTCGGAGGTGCGGTCCTGCTGGCGGTCGAAATACACGCCCGGGGAGCGCACGAGCTGCGAAACGATGACACGCTCGGTACCGCCGATAATGAAAGTGCCGTGCGGGGTCTGCAGCGGGAAATCGCCCATGAAGACGGTCTGGCTCTTGATCTCGCCGGTGTCGCCGTTTTCGAACTCAGCGTTCACATACAGCGGCGCGGAATAGGTGTAATCCTTCTCCTTGCACTCCTGGACCGTGTGACGCGGCTCTTCGAAGTACGGGTCGGAGAAGGTCAGGCTCATGGTCTGGGTGAAGTTCTCGATCGGAGAAATCTCCTGGAAGACCTCGTCAAGGCCGGAGACGTGCGGCACGGTGTTGGTGCCGTTCTTTTCGTCTTCCTCGACGCGCTTCTTCCAGCGCTCGTTGCCGATCAGCCAATCGAAGCTGTCGGTCTGCACGCCCAGCAGGTAGGGCACATCGATGGGCTCACGGATGGAGCCGAAATTCACGCGATCCGACGCCTTGTGCAGTTTGATGTCATGCTCGTCGGCACGTGCGATGACTTTGGTGGTGTTCGTCGTAGCTTGTTCAGCAGCCAATGGACGTTCCTTATCGCTCGCTTTGTCGTTTGTTCCCCGGAAACGCGGGCGGACGGCCACTATATGCTGTTCGCGGGCGCTTCTTCACTGTCAGCATGCCCGCAATATGACACACTTTACGCAAATTCAATAGGATAGCCGATTGTTATACGATACGCAACCACGACACGCTCGACGTCACGGTTGTGGGAGCTGATTCATGCGCCACCGCATCCCACCCGCTACTGGACCGTGATGGTGACCTTGTTGCTGACGATTTTCGGATGGTCTCTCATCGACAATTGCGCGGTATACGTACCCGCGTCGACCTTCGGCAATTTCGAATCCTCGGTGCAGGTTTGCCCGGAACGATTCGTATTCCACGTCATCGTCTGCGTATCGGTGTCCCCCGCCGCGAGCAGCAGTTTACGCGAATCGACATCGCACGCGTCGGAACGCCATACAGTGTCGCCGCCCGAGGTGATGGTCAGGACCCGCGAATGGTCCGAAGCGTCAATCAGGCAACTGCTGCTGTCTTTGGGGACGAATGTGATCGTCGCAGTGAATTTCATCGCCCCGCCGACAGGCACCGACTGCGAATCCGATTGCAGTGACAGTTTGACGTTCGACGCCGTGCAATCCTTCACCTTGCTTTTCTGCTTGGGAGCAGGCACAGCCTTGCGTGACAACGCCATCAGATCGTCATGCCGGATTGTCGCGTCAATCGCCGCCATGCCACGGCCGAGACTGTACACGCAGAACACCGTCAGCGCAACGGCCAATACCAATGCGATACCGACGACGATGCGACGGCGACGATACACCGCCCGCCGCCGCTTGCTGAGTTTGCGCTTGCGCTTCTTGCCCTGTGTCATAACGTACCCCAGTCTACCTACTGCGGCAGGCGCAACGAGCCGTCGGCAAGCATCTCGACAAGACCGTCATCATCCAGTGAGGCGATGCACGCGTCAAGCTGGATACGATCCTTCCAGAGCCGTTCTGCCTGCTCGCGTTCCAATACTGAGCCAGCCGGCAGCCCGCGCAACGCCTCAAGCACCAGTCCGCGCACCTGCCGGTCCGTGCCTTGGAACCGTTGGCGAGGCCTGGTACGCCGCTCCCCCAAGCCCGGCCTGCCATTGCGCAGAAAGGCGCATTGCCCAGCGATCGGGCACCGGTCGCATAACGGCGCTTTGGCGGTGCATACCGTCGCACCAAGTTCCATCAGCGACTGGTTCCAGACCACGGATGCGCGGTCGTTCTCTGGAAGCAGACGACGCGCCGTCTCACGCTCCACCGGGCTTGCCGCGCCGCCAAAGGATTCCCCACCACGGAATACGCGCGAGATCACGCGACGAATATTGGTGTCGATCACGGCGATACGTTCACCGAAGGCAAAGCTCATCACCGCGCTGGCGGTGTAATCACCCACACCCGGCAGCGCCAGCAGCTCGCCGTAGGTGCGCGGCAGCTGATTATCGTATTGGCTGGCCACAGTACGGGCGCATTCCTGCAAGCGCAAGGCGCGGCGCGGGTAGCCGAGGCGCCCCCAAGCGGTGATGACCTCAGCCTTGGGCGCGGCGGCGAGCGCACTGGCGTCGGGCCAACGCTCCATCCATGCCGTCCAATACGGTACGACACGGCTCATCTGGGTCTGCTGGCTCATCACTTCGGAGACAAGGATGCCCCAGGCGCCGGTCCGTCCGAAGCGCCACGGCAGGTCACGCGCATTGGACCGCCACCATGCGGCCAAGCACAGCGCGACTTCGGTTGCGTTAAGGTTCTTGGTGTCATTCATCATTCCTATTCTTAGCATTCATGACTAACGAAGCAGCAAATCCCGAGGATCATGTCGAAAAGATGTTCGAATACGGGTACCGCAAGTCCAATTACGGGCCGGACGAGCTGGTGACCGACGCGCACGGCAACCCGATTTCCGTGGTGGACGCCATGCTGAGCGCGAAGGATGCGGCCAAAACGGAAACCTCCACGCCGCATCTGTGCTACTACTCCCCACGCATTCCGGGCAACACGGGTTCCGCAATCCGCCTGTGCGCCGTAACCGGCACAATCCTGCACTTGGTGGAGCCCTTGGGCTTCAATCTACGCGACACCAAGCTGCGCCGCGCGGGGCTTGACTACCACGACATGGCACATGTGGTGCTGCACCCGAATTTCGAGGATCTGGTGGAATCGATGCCCGATTCGCGCATCATCGCCTTCACCGCGCACGCCACCAAGTTGTACACCGACATCGAATACAAGCCGACCGACATTCTGCTGTTCGGCCCGGAACCGGGCAATATTCCCGATCCGATGGACATTATGGCCGGCCCGCATGTGGCTGAGCAGGTGCGTCTGCCGATGCGCCCGAGCCTGCGCAGCTTGAACCTTACCAACTGTGCTTCCATCGCCATCTACGAAGCCTGGCGCCAAATGGGCTTCAAGGGCGGGGCGTGACGTAGAAGCCCGGTGGGCTTCTACGTAGCCCCGCCGAGAGAGGCACGACAGTGCCGAACGAGGAGATATGACCGTCCGGCCGCAAGGCCGGTCAATAATTGCAAACGGAGCGTGACGCAGAAGCCCAGTGGATTCCTTATGCTCCACAATAATCGCGGTGAAAGCAATGCAAACGCTGCTTTCACCGCGATTATTGTTTTCACTATTGCCTCACATTCTCAAGATTCCGTTTTGCCTGGTCGGATGGTCGCGGCGCGTGCGATCCGATGGAGCTCTTCCTCCCAGCGCCCCACGGCCTTGGGACGACGCCCGGGCCGGGCCGCGTCCAGGCACAGCATGACGGCCAGGCCGTCCGGCCGGGGCGCGAGCAGCGCGACCGTCAGACACGAGCCGTTGCGCGCCTCCCAGCGGCGGGTGAACGGGCCCTCCCCGCACGGCTCGCGCGAGACCGAGCGCGCGGGCCCGTTATCCCCCTCCCAGCGCTCCAGCCACTCGTCCCACGCCTCCCTGCCGTCCGCCTCCGCGTCCCACTCCGCCTCGGCCAGGTACAGGGACGCCACGGGATCCCCGCCCCGTCCGGTCCGTTCGAAGGCGAGCAGCACCTCGCCCGCGGCCGACGTGCGCTCCGCGAACCCCTCTCCCGGACCGGGCATGACCACCTCGCCCCCGTCGCACAGTCCCGCGCTCCGCGCAACCGGCACGCGGGGCGCGGGCCTCCGGCCGTGCGTTCTCTTCCACTCGTCGATGGCCGCGTACGCGTCCAGCACCGCCTGTCCGAGCTCCTCGGCGGACGCGCCGGCAGGCACGGTGCCCCGCCACACCTCGTCGTCCCAATCGTCGCCGATTCTTGGCGGATATGCGTACACCCAATATTCCTTGTCCTTGTAGTTGGTGACCTCGACGAGGTCGTTGTTCCGGACGAACGCCCGATACGTCCTGTATCTGGTGTCGTGCCGCCAGAAGTTCTCCTGCTCCTCGAGGCTCAGCTCGAGCGGGCCCGTGCGCTCGATGAACGCGAACGAGTCCAGCAGCGCCACGCCCACATCCCCGGCCGTCACGCCGGGGCCCTTCAGACTCCGAAAGAACCGGTCCGTCACCCGATTGATGCCCCAGCTCATCACGAACGGGCAGACCAGGAACCTGTCCTTCTCCCTGTTTATGGAGACTATCCTTATCTGGCTCATGTATTTTCCTCCTATTTCGCGATCTTGTACACGATGCGTATGCCCGTGCCGGCATGCTCCCTCTGGAACGCCCTCAGCGCCCCGGCGATGTCGTTGCCGATGGCGGTGTCCGGGAACACGACCTCCAGCATCTTGGAGTCATAGTCCTTTTCGGACAGACGTTTATCCCTATTTCCAATCTTTCTGTACCTGTGGCCTTCACTATCCACCTTATTCAGATACTTGTCCTCGAATCCCTCGAGATCCTTCACGTACTTGTTGAGTCTGGATCTCAGCCTGCCGGGCGTCTGGTAGCTGCGCGCGTCCAGGTCGAGGCTTTTCGTGCTCACCAGGACCCTGTTCTCCAGCCTGTCCGCGACCGGGAACGTGCGGCCCAGGCCGCGGCCCGTGGAATGCCCGTTCAGGTGTTCGTCGATGATGTCGCCGCGTTTCAGCCACCGCTCGTTCCAGACGTTCTTGCCGGTGTCGATTGTGGCCGCGATGGGCAGGTCCCTACCGGATGTGACCAGATGCTTGGCGAGACCGGCCTTGTTGACGGCCTTGACGAGATGCTGCTTCTCTTTTTTGGTGAGTCTTGCGTGGCCGGTCTGGGAGAAGCTGGCGGCGGCCTTGACGAATCCGTCGCTGCCGCCGAGCTTGGCGACCACGCTCGGGCAGCTCTCCTCCAGTATGGCCAGCAGTCTTGCGGCCTTCGCCGGGTCGTCTATGTTGCGCAGGATGAATCTGCCGGCCTTCGCCGCGCCCTTGGCCGCGTCGCCGGCGGCGGGGACGATGCCCGCGGCGCTGATCGCGGCGAATGCGTAATCGCCGTGCTTCACGTTCGCTATGGCGTCGCGAACATCGGATGTGGGGATGACGCCCCCGATGATCTGGCCGGCCAGGGTGACGGGGTCGTCGTCATCGGTGATGAAGTCCCCCGCAAGCGCTCCGACCACGAAGCAGGCGAACTGCTCGTACCATGCCTTGTCGTACACGTACGGGCTGGTGTCGTCGGCGAGCTCCCTGTCGTCGCGCCGCCCGTCGCCGTCTGGGTCGGGCGAGGTCGGGTCGAAGTTGCGGCGCACTTCGTCGCCGTCGGTCAACCCGTCGCCGTCCGTGTCGGGATTCATCGGGTCGGTCGTCGGGTCCGGTTCGTCCGCGTCGGCGATGCCGTCACCGTCCGAATCGACCAGTGTGGGGTTCGTGATGAGCCGTCCGGTGACAATCACCTTGGTGCGGTCGGCGTTGTACCGGTAGTCGAGGCGGTCGATCTCCTCGCCGTCGGGGATGCCGTCGCCGTCCGTGTCGGGATTGTTCTTGTCGAGTTTGAGCGAGACGCCGTTGAACAGCACGAGATGGTCCTCGTACCAGTCGGCGATGCCGTCGCCGTCGTTGTCGGTCTCGATGTCGATGAGCTTGCCGATGTTCTCGTAGATGCCGGCCAGCGCATCGGCGTCCTGGGCGAGATAGGATTCGCCGCCGGTCTGGCTGGCCAGCGGTTTCATCCATCGCTCGAAATATGATCCGGGGCCGCCTCCGCCCAGTCCGACCGCGTTGATCTTGACCTTGCGCTTGTTGGCTTCGGCGACCACGCTGTCATGCAGCCGCGTATCGGCAGTCTCCCCGTCGGAAAGCACGATGATGTTGCGTAGCGTCGCATCATCGTCGCCCTGGAACATGTTCAGGGCCTGCCGTACGGCCAGGTACATGCTGGTGCCGCCCGAATCGTGGAAGTTCGCATCCGCCAGGGCGTTCTTCGCGGTCTGCGCATCCGTAAGCCCGCCGGTCAGGTCCGTGGCTCCGTCCGCGAAGCGCACGACGCCGGTGCGGGTGTTCCCCGGGAAGCGCCCTACAAGGTCGCGGGCCACGGAAAGGCGCTTCTTCCCGCGGTCGTTGCTCCACATGCTGCCCGAATCGTCTATGACGAACACCGTCTGCACCGCGTTGAACTGTTCGTCGCCCCACACGTCCTCCCATGAGAACGAGTCGTGGAACGTGGTCCGGTTCACCAGCACGTATTTCGAGAAATGCGAGACCGTCGCCGTGGCCTCGTTTCCGGTCACGGTGGTATCGAGTTCCTCGAGCCGCTGTTCCTTTTCGTCGAACCAGCAGATGGCCGGGTCGAACGACGAATCCGACAACAGCGATTCGTCGAAGCGGAAGCGCAGCGTCGCGGACCCCACCTGCCCGTCAACGGTGAACTCGTACGCATCCCCTATGAGCCCCGGCATATCGTCCGGGAAATACGACGGGTTGTCGTATCTGCGCACGTCGAGGGTGGCGGCCTGGCTCGCGGGGAGATTCACCGACACGGACACGTCCACGTCGCCTTGCCCAACATCCTCGGCGGGTGCCGTCACATCGAACGTCTCCTGAGGTACGAGCGGGTCCGTGCCCCATTGGATCTCACGCCGGTCGTCCACGCCATCGCCGTCCGTGTCCGATTTGAGGGGATCGGTATGAGTGCGCGTCGTTTCCTCGCCGTCGGTCAGCCCGTCGCCATCCGTATCGGCCGCCATCGGGTCCGTGCCGATCTCCCGCTCGTTCAGGTTCGTCAGCCCGTCGCCATCCGGATCCTCATCGCCATCCGCCACGCCGTCGCCATCGCTATCGGCGCGGGAGGGGTCCGTGCCTGTTCTGATGGTTTCGAACGCATCGGGCAGTCCGTCACCGTCGGTGTCGCTATCGCCGCCGAGCATCATGCCCAGTACATCGGGCACGCCGTCATCGTCGCCGTCGATGGCCGGATCGCCGCAGGACCAGTCGCCGCCGTCCCAACGGCATACCCCGGACGCCTCGTAGCCGGGCGCGCTCTTTGCGGGAACCTGATGCCCGCCGTCGTTGAACAGCACACGCGCCTTGGCGTATTTCGTTATCGTGTAGGAATACCAGCCGTCCGCCATGTGCTTCATGGCGTTGCCCGGCCAGGCGGGCCCGGTGTCGGCATCGGACGTGTAATAGTAGATTCGGGGGCTGCCCCATCCCGATGGCTTATGGAACATGACGAGCACGCCGTCGGGTCTCGTGTCGGTCCATACGCCGTTGCGGCACCATGCCTCGGCCGTTACCAGATGACCTTCCTGACCGCTTGCCGGGGTCTGCCTCGAGCCGCCATCGTTGAACAGCACGCGGGCGGGCTGCGTTCCGAAGATGGTCGCGGTATACCATCCGTCACCGTCTGCATGCATGGCCTCGCCCGGCCACGTCGGCCCTCTGGCCGCTTCGGAATAGTAGTACAGGCGGACCTTGCCCCAGTTCGCGTAGTCGTAGAAGTGCACCTTCATGCCTTCCGGCATGGAGTCGTGCCGCGTGCTCCCCACGAACCAGGCTTCGCCATTGACCTCGTACCCCGGTTGGTTCGCTCCGGGGTGCTGCGATTTTCCGTTGTCGCTGAACAGCACGCGCAATCCATGCGGCGCGTCCACGGTGACGCTGTACCAGCCGTCGCCGTCGTCCGTCATCCGTTCGCCCGGCCAGGACGCGGAGCGCACGCCGTCGCCGTACATGTACGCGAACGGCTTCGCCCAGCCGGCACTGTCGTAATAATGAATCGTCACTTCGCCTGATCCGCCGCTTCCATCGGTGGCTGCGGACGCCACCGAGGCGGGCATCACCATGAACATCGAAAGCAGCGCGCACAGCACGCATGACAGACGGGAACCTCTCATAGGCCCTCTTCCCTTGACCTCATCGCATGGGCGCGTGCGCCGCCGCGGACGCCCCACGCATCCCTCACTTCCCTGCGGGCCCGCACGGCCGCGGCCCGCAACCGATTACAACAGACAAACACCCCGGAACGCAAACGACGGCAGAACACAAAACGCCAACGGAACCATTGGAACCACAGCCGTCAAACCTTTGACCCACCAACCAGGAAACGTCCAGAATATGAGACAACACAACAACCAGCCACAGGGATTAGACAATCTGAACACAGATAGCAATCGTGCATCTAATGAGGCTTCCGTTCCCGTAGCCACCGCCGATACCGGGGAGCGGAAGACGGGGAAGGCGATACACGGCAATGCCTTCACCAAGATGCTTGAGGTCGTGTTCCCGGACACTGCGATCGGCAACGACATCGCCGAGGCGCTGAGGGCGTTCCAGAGGGAGCATGCCGGCACGGGCATACGCATCGTATACAAGATCGCCAAGTGAAAGGACCGCATATGGAACCGGACTTCGATCCCAGATTCGTGTTGATAGACAAGGAGGGCAGTCGTTTCTTGATTCGCCCATGCGTAGAATCCTGGGGCGTCAATCGGGTGACGGACCGATTCTTCAGGAGCCTGAAGGGCCCCGGCATGACGGCCGGGGACATAGGCGGGGCGGTGCTGGACGCGTTCGCGTTCATCGAGCGCACGGGCCAGCTCGAGCTGAGCCTCGAGGAAAGGAGGAATTCCTGGAGGTATGACACGAGGTACAGGACGCATCGGGCGTTCGTCCGGAACAACGATTTCGTCCGGGTCTCCACCAGTCCCGGCGGCAGGTATCTGGTGTGCGCCTATGCGCCAAGGTCGGGCGGCGACGATCCGGGAGACTCCATATGGCACGCCATCGTGCCCGCCGGCGCGTCCGCGGGGGAGCTCGGGCGGGGCAGTGATGGACGCGTACGGGGCGATCGACGAGTGGAAGAGGGCGCGCGGCGAGCGGGGAGTGAACAAGGCTCCGGATCGTGTACAGGATTACCAGAAGGAAAGGAAGCAGATGATATGGGTGTGATGACGGTATCGGTGAACCGGGAGGGGAATAGGCTCCTGCTTCTACCTTATGTGGAGTGTTGGGGCGTTGATCGATTAACGGATCGGTTCTTTGCGAGTCTGAAGGGCCCCGACGTGACGGCCGAGGACGTGGGCGGGGCATTGCTGGACGCGTTCGCGTTCATCGAGTGCACGGGACCGCTCGAACTGAACCTCGAGGAGCAGGAGAACTGCTGGCGGCACGACACCAGATACAAGACATGGAGGGCGTTCGCCCGGAACAACGATTTCGTGGACGTCACCTACTACGAGGATAGGTACTACTGGGTGTGCGCATATCCGCCGCGTACCAGTGATCTGGTGGGCGACGAGGTGTGGAAGGGCACCGTGCCTGCCGGCGCGTCCGCCGAGGAGCTTGGGGATGCGGTGATGGACGCGTACGGGGCGGTCGACGAGTGGAAGAGGACGCACGGCCGGCGGGCCGGGGGACGCGAGCCGGTTGCGCGGAGCGCCGCACTGTGCGACGGGGGCGAGGTGCTGCTGCCCGGGCCGGGGGAGGGGTTCGTGGAGCGCACGTCGGCCGCGGGCGAGGTGCTGCTCGCCTTCGAACACACCGGCCGGGACGGGGATCCCGTGGCGTCCCTGTACCTGGCCGAGGCCGAATGGGACGAGGGGCCGGACGGCGGGGAGGCGTGGGACGAGTGGCTGGAACGCTGGGAGGAGGAGAACGGGCCCGCGCGCTCGGTCTCGCGCGAGCCGTGCGCGGAGGGCCCGTTCACGCGCCGCTGGGAGGCGCGAAACGGCTCGTGCCTGACGGTCGCGCTGCTCGCGCCCCGGTCGGGCGGCCTGGCCGTGATGCTGTGCCTGGACGCGGCCCGGCCCGGGCGAAGGGCCAGGGCCGTGGAACGCTGGGAGGGCGAGCTCCTGCGGGTCGCGCGAGCCGCGACCATCCGACCAGGCAAACCCGAAACGGAAACAGACGAATAAACCAGCTGCATTAAGAAAATATGCAATCAACAGAAAAGCCCGGAGGCGAACGCCTCCGGGCTTTAGAGAGAGAAGAGAGAAGAAGGGGATTCAATTATCGGGAACCTTGCGGTTCGAGGCTTTTTGCAGCTGAGACATAGTTAACCTCCCTAACCTTCAGGAACCACCATGTTTTTCTGCGAGTTTCCTGTGAATCCGCACTCCCCTACCAAGCTCGCATCTCACATCCATGCGCAAACACAACGGCCCCTCCGCGGAGGGGCCGAAGCAATGCACTCAAGCGTGAAGATGCGCTAGTTCTTGAAGGAGTGGATCGGTGCCGGAATGCGGCCGCCACGGGTCACGAAGGCCTCGCAGCTGGCGGTGTTGACCGGCATGATCGGCGCGTAGCCCATAAGACCGCCGAATTCCGCAGATTCGCCGACACCCTTGCCGATGACCGGAATCACGCGCACGGCGGTTGTCTTCTGGTTGACCATACCGATGGCCGCCTCGTCGGCGATCAGGCCGGAGATGGTGGACGGCGTGGTATCGCCCGGAATCGCAATCATGTCAAGGCCGACCGAGCATACGCAGGTCATCGCCTCAAGCTTTTCGATACGCAGGCAGCCGGATGCCGCCGCGTCGATCATGTTCTTGTCCTCGGACACCGGAATGAACGCGCCGGACAGACCGCCGACATACGAGGACGCCATGATGCCGCCCTTCTTGACCTGGTCGTTGAGCATCGCGAGCGCCGCCGTCGTGCCTGGAGCTCCGACCTGTTCGAGGCCGCACTTCTCCAGCACTTCGCCGACGGAGTCGCCGGCTGCGGCGGTCGGGGCGAGCGACAGATCGATGATGCCGAACGGGATGCCGAGTCGGCGCGACGCCTCCTGGGCGACCAGCTGGCCGACACGCGTGATCTTGAACGCGGTACGCTTGATGGTCTCGCACAGGAATTCGAAATCCTTACCCTTGGCCTCGTCAAGCGCGCGGGAGACCACACCCGGGCCCGAAACACCGACATTGATGACCGCGTCGCCTTCGGTGACACCATGGAAGCCGCCCGCCATGAACGGGTTGTCATCCGGCGCGTTGCAGAACACCACAAGCTTGGTGCAGCCGTCACTGTCGGTCTCGCGGGTGGCGTAGGCGACATCCTTGACGATGTGACCGAGCAGGTAGACCGCGTTCATATCAATGCCGGTCTTGGTGGAGCCGACGTTCACCGACGAGCACACGATGTCGGTTTCGCTCAGTGCCTGCGGCAGGGAACGGATGAGCATCTCCTCGGCGGGCGTCATGGATTTGGAAACAAGTGCGGAGTATCCGCCAATCAAGTCAACGCCGACAGTTTTCGCGGCTTTGTCAAGCGCATGGGCGATGCGCACAAAATCCTCGGAGCTCTTGCAAGCACTGGCTCCGACCAGCGAAATCGGCGTGACGGTGATGCGCTTGTTGACAATCGGAATGCC
This sequence comes from Bifidobacterium sp., assembly GCF_051876855.1. Taxonomy (GTDB): domain Bacteria; phylum Actinomycetota; class Actinomycetes; order Actinomycetales; family Bifidobacteriaceae; genus Bifidobacterium. Next base: position 29,609 of record NZ_JBJEIH010000024.1, on the reverse strand, counting down.
GTAATCGCGCTCGATGGCCTCGCCTGTGGAAACCAGGTCCTTGGCGTACGTGGTGATCTTGCGGTAGATGTTGTCACACACCTCGTCCACGGTGTCGGCCGCGCAGTCAAGCAGGCTGATGCCCATGGTGATGGTGCGCACGTCGAGCTTCTCCTGCTCGATCATCTTGTTGGTCTCGTGGACCTCCATGATATTCAGCATGGTCGTGTCTGTCCTTTTCGATTCGTTCGGTTGCGTTCTTGCGCGTCGATCCGCGTGATAACTGGACTCAGACGCGATGCATCTTGGTGAAGATCTCTTCGCGCTGGCAGCGGATGCGCACGCCGATTTCCTCGCCGAGCTTGTCGAGGTCGTTGACCATGGTGCCGAATTCGTTGTCGGCGTTGCTGTAATCGACGATCATCATCATGTTGAAGAACCCGTCGATGATGGTCTGCGAAATGTCGAGGACGTTGACATGGTGACCGGAAAGGTACGTGCAGACGCGGGCGATAATGCCGACGGTGTCCTGGCCTACGACGGTGATGATTGCCTTGTTCATGGATCTCCCTTGGAAAATCGGTGCGATGGTATCCAGATGGATTCAAGTATAGGGAATGCACACGTCATCGGGCCGGGAATGTCCGTTTCGGGACGATTTGCCTAGGGCTGAAGGGCACCGACTCGCTGTGAGAATAACGGACGCCAAGTCAACGACGCCTGAAGCGGGGACACGCGACACAACAGGCAATCGAAACAACAAACACCCGAAATAACAGACGCCCGAAACGAACTCGGCATTGTTGCCGACGGTCCGTTCCGGGCATCTAGGCGTTGCTGACGTTCCCCGTGTCAGTCGATTTGTATCAGTCGACGCGGTGCGCCGAAGCGGATGCGACCGCGGCGAGCGCCCGAGGCTGGTGGAATCCATGCACTGCAAACGCGTCAGCGATCTTTTGCGCGACCTCACGGCTGCGTCCCTTGTCTACCAGCGCGATGATGGAGCCGCCGAAGCCGCCGCCGGTCATGCGGGCGCCGTACGCGCCGTTGGTCCGCGCGGTGTCCACGGCGACATCGAGCTCCGGCACCGTGACTTGGTAGTCGTCGCGCAGGGAATTGTGGGAGGCGTTGAACAGTTCGCCGGCACGCTTGATATCCCCAGCTGCGAACGCATCGACGAACTGTCCGACACGACCGATTTCGGTGATGACGTGACGTACACGCCGACGCTCCACGTCATCATCGAGCTTGCCGAGAACGTCCGCAAGCGCGGCCTCGGGGTCGTCGGCGGCGTTGACCCGGTCGGCAATCACCCGCAGGTTCTCCACCCCGAGCCCGGCAGCCGCCTGTTCGCAGGTGGCGCGGCGCTGGGCGTATTGCCCGTCGTTGAGCTGATGCGGGGCCCGCGTGTCCACGACCAGCAGTTCAAGCCCATACTTGTCGAGGTCGAATGCCTGCTGGGACACGCTTTCGAGGGCGCTCAGGCCAGGCCGGCAGTCCAGCAGCAGGGCGTGCCCCGGCGTGCATCGCATGGAGGCGTTCTGGTCGAGCCCGCCCGTGGAAGCGCCCGCCATATCGTTTTCCGCGGCAATGGCAGCGTTGATCAGGGTGATGCGTCCCGCATCGCTTGAACCGAAGCCGAGCCCGTACACGTCGTCCAGGGCGAGGGCGGTCGAGCAGGTCATCGCGGCGGAGGAGCTCAGCCCGGAGCCGAGCGGCACGCATGAGGCGAAGGCCGCGTCAAAGCCCTTGACCTGTCCAAATCCTGCTTTACGCAGCGCCCACGCGACACCGACCGGGTAGGCCGCCCACCCGTCGACGCCTCCTGCTGCGAGCCCGTCCAGATTGGCTTGTGCGACCTTGTCGGGGCTAACGTCTGAAACCACACGCACTCGCGTGTCTTCGCGCGGCTTCAGCGCGATATACGTGCGGTGCGGCAGCGCGATCGGCAGGCACAGGCCTGCGTTGTAATCGGTGTGCTCGCCGATGAGGTTCACACGCCCCGGAGCCGCCCACACACCTGCCGGCGCCTCACCGTAGGCTTGTTCGAACAGCTTTCGGGCTGCGGCGGCGCCTTCCGCGTCGCTCATCGCGTCGATGAACGGGATGCTTCCGGCGGCATCCTTCGTTGCATGCTGCTGGTCTGGTGTTGTCATGATTATTCCTTTCGAATGATGTTCTGCTGATGTGCCGCTTTGCTGCAGGCCGCCTGCGGCCCGGCCTGCCGACGTTCCGCACGCCGACGCCCGGACCGCCGCGCGTTCAGTCGTCGATGTCAATCGGCCCGAGCTCATGGAACCGCTTGGCGATGAGTTCCGGCGTCGTGTCGGACACCCATGCAGCCATACCTGATTCGGAACCCGCCAGATACTTGATCTTGTTCGCCGCCCTGCGGAAGGAGAAGAACTGGAGGTTGAGCCGGTAGTTCGCGCGGCGGGCGTCATGAATCGGCGCCTGATGCCACGCGGCGATGTACGGCAGATCCATGCCCTTGCCGTCGCCCTTATCGAAGAAGGCGTTGCCACGCTTGAGCAACGTGGAGTACATCTGCGCCAAATCCCAACGCTCCTGGTCATCAAGCTCGTCGATGGTGAGCACGTCGCGCACAGGGGCGACATGCACTTCCAACGGCCAGCGCGCCGCCGCCGGCACGTAAGCGACCCAGCTGTGATTGCGCATGACGATCCGCTCCCCCGCCTCGATTTCGGCGTTCATCAGGTCACACAGCAGGTTGCCGCCGGTACGCTCGTGGTATGCCTCGGTGTGCCGCAGTTCGGTTTCCAGCTTCGGTGCGATGAACGGATAGCAGTAGACCTGGCCGTGCGGGTGAGCGAGCGAGACACCGATTTCCTGACCGTGGTTCTCAAACGGGAAAATCTGCTCAATACCGTCGATATGAGAGATCTCGGCGGTGCGGAAAGCCCATGCCTCGACAACCGTGCGCAAGCGGCGCACCGGCAAATCAGCGGGCAGACCATGCTCGTTGGGGTCGAAGCAGATGACCTCGCACCTGCCACCGGCCATTTTCTGCTGCCACAGCGGGTTGCCGTCGACATTCGTCACCGTGTCAGGCACGCCGGGCACGCGCACCATCGAGGGGAAACGGTTTTCGAAAATGACAACGTTGTAATCGGTATCCGGCACTTCGCCGTCCTGATACGGGTCACCCGGCTTGCGTGCGGCGAGCGGGTTGCCCTTCGCGGTTGCCCCCGGACCGGCGGTGATCGGCCGATTCATGCGCGCAGTGGCCATGGGGATCCAGTCGCCGGTCAGCGGGTCGCGGCGCATCTGCGGTGCGGCGTACGGCACCTCGTTGCCGTCGGCGTCCAGATGAGGCGCGAAACGGTAGGCGAGATGGCGAGGATCATGCAGTTCGCGGGTCTTCTTGCCGCTGACGTACTCGGGGTCGTCGTCGAGATAGAAGAAGTCGCGCCCGTCGGCGAGGGTGGTCGGCGTGATGCGGATATTGGCGCTCGCGTATGCGCCGGGCTGGTAGTACTGCCATGCTGGCGTCTGCTGAGCCGATTGAGATGATTGGGTGGTCATGTCGTCTCCTTTGTTGGACGGTTGAGCTTGTGTTGTCTGTTTCTTTCGCGGCAGAGCCGTTGGTATGCGTCGCAAAACGCTGAATACGCCGCATTGCGCCCCTGCCACGGCGACGGGCTGCACTGCCCGCCGCCGGGTCTGGTTGTGGTTGTCTGTTACTTGCCGGCCGGCTTCGGCGCCCCCGCCGTCCGGCTGCCCTTCGTCTCCCTGCCGCGAGGGGCACGGTCCGCCGGAAGGTCATACTCGTCAGCGACGGGATCGGGATACCCCGGGCTTCCCGCGGCCGCATGCGCCCCGACGTGTTCGGCGACCACGCCGTTCTCGTTCGGGTGAATCCGGCGGGGCGAACGAACCGATTCATCCGACTCGCCCTGCTTGGCGAGCACGAGTTCCTTGACCAGTTCGCGTGTTTTGGCGACGGAATCAGGGTCGAGCCCATCATCGGTGATCACGGTGTCGACTTGGTCGAAGTTGGCGAACAGGGACAGCGAGGTGCTGCTCCATTTTGTGTGGTCGGTGAGAATGATCGTCCGGTCGGCGATATCCATCATCGCCATATCGGTGGCCGCTTCCAATGAGTTCGGCATGAGGAATCCGCGCGGGATGGACACCGAATGCGTGCCGAGGAACACGGTGTTCACGCGCAAGGATTGCACGACCTTGTCCGCAATCGGCCCGACCAGAGAGTTGGAACGGGTGATGACGCCACCGGTGACAATCACCTCGACATCCTTGGATTCGAGCGCCTGGACGAGTTCAGCGACGGGAATTGAGTTGGTGAGGATGGTGACGCCGCTGGATTGCTGGGATTCAAGCAGATGCTGGGCGAACACGTAGGCGGTTGTGCCGCCGCCGATGGCGATGACGTCGCCCGGGGAGACGTAGTTGACTGCCTCCTGCGCGATGGCATCCTTGAGGCCGATGTCCATCTGCGATTTGACGGAGAACAGTGGCTCGCTCAGCAGGGTGCTGGTGGTCACTGCGCCGCCGTGGACGCGTTTGAGCAGGCCCTTGTCGGCGAGTTCGGCAATGTCCCGACGCACGGTCATGGCTGACACGCCGAGCTCTTTGGACAGCGCGGTGATGCGCACCGCACCGCGGGTGCGCAATCTGCTGAGAATCAGATGCTGACGTTGTGACGAAATCATATGAACATTATCGCACACAATTGCGCACACAAGTGACAGGCTTGAGCGGATAACGCTCGACAACGCTGATAAAACTCACAAAAACGCTAAGTTTTCCGCACTTTCCATAAGCAAGACGAACAAAAACGAACGCATCCTTGTTATGGCTATCGGCGTGTCGCCCGCTGCGCGTCGCCCGCTGCGCGTCGCCTGTTGCGCGTCACCCGCTGGGTGTCGTCTGTCGGATACCGTCTGCTGGCTATCTTCTGCTGCGTATCACAGGCTGAATGCTCTCTACCGCGCGTTACCCGGCACCCCGCCAGTCGATCCGCTAATCGGCACGACGGCCATGGGCAAAACGTATCCGCGCAATCCCCCACAAGGTGACATTCCGCATCGCCTCAACGACAATCGCCGAATCCATCTTCGACACACCACGGCGACGCTCAGGGAAGACAATCGGCACCTCGAGAATCCTGCCGCCGACCGCCGCAGCGCGCCTAGTCATATCAATTTGGAAGACATAGCCGTTCGCCTCAACGGACCGCAAATCCATCCGCCTGAGCAAATCAGCCCGGTACGCGCGGAACCCGGCGGTCATATCGCGCACACCCAACCCCAGCATCCTGCGCGCATACCATGATCCACCCCTGGAAATCAAGTCGCGATACCACGGCCAGCCTTCTGTGCGCCCGCCCGGCACACGCCTCGAGCCGATCACCAGATCCACGCCACGGTCGCAGCGCATCACCTTGAGCATGCGCGCCAGATCCTGCGGGCGGTGCGATCCATCCATATCCATCTCGCATATCACGGCATACCCGCGATCCAGCGCCCACGCGAACCCGGCCAGATACGCCGGCCCCAGGCCGCCTTTGCCAGCGCGATGCAGCACATGAATGCGCCCGTTGTCCTGCGCCATCCAATCGGCGAGCTCACCCGTGCCGTCCGGGGAGGCGTCATCGACAATCAACACGTCGACACCCGGATTGTAGGCGAACACGCCATCAAGGGTCGTGCGGAGGTTCTCACGCTCGTTATATGTCGGCATCACCACGCACACGTTGCCCCCCGCCATGCTGGTTCCGCTCGCAGATGCTGTCATGACTCCCCTTTCAGTCTGCTTCACGTTGTTTTCCATCATTTCATGTCACATCAAACGATATTCAGGCCGTCTGTGCCGCCTCAAGCCGTTTGATGCCACCAGTCCCAATTGGACTCTGTGTTCAGAGTACCCGCGTTTGTTGCGAACACGCTGACAACAGTGCCACAATATGAGGTATGAGTTACGTTTCCGAACAGCCGTTGCACGACGCCGTCAACAAGGCGACCACAGACCTTTTCACTTTCGGCTACAAGCACATCGTCAAGCCGTTCTTCGTGTTCAACCACACGCCCGACGTGGCGCACGACCAGATGATTGAATTCTGCCGGGTTACCCGCAACATTCCGCCGCTTATGTGGCTGTTGCGCGAAATGCTCAACTACACCGACCCAATCCTCGAGACCGATGTGATGGGCGTGCATTTCGACAACCCCTTCGGTCTGTCCGCCGGCCTCGACAAGAACTGCGACATGCCGGTGCTGCTTGACAACGCCGGATTCGGTTTTGAAACAGTCGGCTCGACCACCGCACGCCCGTGCGCAGGCAATCCGCGGCCATGGTTCCACCGGCTGCCGGAATACGATTCGATGATCGTCCATGTCGGGCTTGCCAACGACGGCAGCGAACGGATCATTCCGCGGGCAGAACGCGCATGGGATAAGGCCAAAAGCATGCAGGTGTCCGTGTCCATCGCGCGGACGAACGACAAACTGTGCGGAGACATCGACGAAGGCATCGAAGATTATTGCACGTCGATGCGTCGGGCGGCCGGGCACACGGCGATGATCGAAATCAACATCTCCTGCCCGAACACCTATGTCGGCGAACCGTTCGGCAAGCCGGAAAACCTCGATCGGTTGTTCAGCGCGTTGGACAAGATCGACCGCCCGCAGCCAGTGCTCGTCAAGATGCCACTGAACAAGACATGGCCCGAATTCCGCGAGCTGCTTGACGTGCTGGCGGAACACAATGTGCAGGGCGTCAGCATCGCGAACCTGCAAAAGGACCGCAGCGGCATGGAGATCCCGGCGATGTGGAAGGGCGGACTAAGCGGCGGGCCGACCTACCGCGCGAGCAACGCAATGATTCGGCAGGCCTACCGCGAGTACGGCGACCGGTTCGCCATCGCAGGCATCGGCGGCGTATTCACCCCCAAGCAGGCGTACGAGAAGATTCGCGCGGGCTCCAGCCTGGTCATGTTCATCTCCTCGCTCATGTATCGCGGACCGCAGCAGATCACTGTACTCAAGCGCGGGCTCGCCGAGCTGCTGCGGCGGGACGGGTTCGAGCACGTCAGCGAAGCGGTCGGCGTCGACGCTTGATTGGGGTTTGATCGGGGCGGCTTGATCGGGCTTGATGGCGGTGTTGTGCTGCGCCTTGATTGCGTTTGATTGTGCTTGATTGTGCTGGGATTCACGTGGCAGGGTTCGCGCGACGGATGAACTCCACATCAAGCATGTCACCACATACAAAACGCGACAGATAACTGACGGTCCGACACTAACCCGCGGCATCTGCCAAGTTGCGCATGCCCCGACATACAAAACACTACAGATAACCGACGGTCCGACACTGACGCGACGGGCTCGGCGGGTACGGCGGATCCGACGGGTGCGACAGGTGCATGAAGCGCACTGAGCAAACGCAACGTCAAGCATGTCGCAACATACTAAGCGTCCCAAAGTATGCATGCCGGACATGCCATGCACGCGAAACGCGGCGGATGAGCGCCGCATCAAGCATGCCGCCACATACAAAACGCGACAGATAGCTGACGATTCGACACTAACCCGCAGCATCTGCCAAGTTGCGCATGCCCCGACATACAAAGCTTGCCAGAAAACTGATGATCCAACACTGGCGCGCGGCAGTTGCCGGGTTGCGTATGTCGGGGCACGCACAATCCAGCAAATGCCTCGGAAATCAGCCGCCGAACAAGCCAATCAGACGGTTCGCGTATGTCAGGAGATACACGAACTGACACCACCGAACCGCTCACCAACCTATCCGACAACTCACTGACCCACTGCACCGCTGTGACCCGCCGAACCGCTCAGCGACCTACCGCACCGCTCTCACCACCCCACAGATCCACTGCACCGCTGCAATCACTCATCCGCTCTCTTTCTACAAACTGGTTACCCTGACAAGGGAGTTAGCGTAACCAGTTTGCAGAATGTGCGAAGTCCCCGCATTGGTCCCGCAAGAGGCGGGATTGATGACTGGTTGATGCTCCACCATGTGAGTCAATCCTCACACAATGGCCTTCAAGGACCACCACACCAGCCTCCAAAGACCACTCGGCCCGCCATCATGTGAGCCAATCCTCACACATTGACGCTCGGAGCCGCCCAGAACCCAAAGCCCGGCCGCCCGACCCGCCACCATGCGAGCCAATCCTCACACAGACACGGCATACCAAGCCAAATCAGCTCTCCCCGCGCACCCAAACCGTCATTGTGTGAGCGAATCCTCACACAACGGCCTCCGGAACCGCCAAATCAGCTCTCCCCATGCTCCTGACCCACCATCATGCGAGCCAATCCTCACACATTGACGCTCGGATCCGCCCAGAACCCAAAGCCCGGCCACCCGGCCCGCCATCGTGTGAGTCAATCCTCACACAGGCGCGCCTTCACGCAGATCGGAATCAACAGACATGGCAACCGCAACCACCGCGATCAAAACGGCGGCACCCGCAGACACCCGCAGACACCCGCAGACATCCGCAGACGCCCGCGCCACCCCGCTCATTCGGCGAGTGTTGGCGCGGGATCGGGCACCAGGATTCCCGTCCGCGAGTAGTACGTCAGGGTGACGCGCTGACCGGATTCGAGGTCTGCGGGCATGAGTCCCTCGTCACCGTTCGCCAACGAAATACGGAATTTTCTGCCGTAGTCAGTGCGGAATTCGTAATAGGCACTTGTCGTGGAGCCGCTGAGCGTGCCCCTTTCCACGAATGTGGCCATGTCGGTCACCGGGCCGGTTGAATAATCCGAGACCGTGAACGCCGTCAAGACTCCGCCTGCCGCCAGCACAATCGCTGTCAGCACCACCGCCGTCCGCCCGGACATGCCGACCTTCCAGCCGCACCCCACGTCTTTGGCCAGACGCAGTCGCGGCACCGCCTTGACAAGCATGTAAACGATTCCAACCACACCGACCACAAGCAGCACCACTGCCAATATGAGCTTGCCGCGCAGACCACTGGCGCCGACGCCCCAAGAAAGGCCGGGCAGGAACATGATGAACAACGATACGACACTGAACACGATATTGACGATTCGATTGGGTAGCAGGTCGAAACGATGATCCTGTGATTCAGTCGCCACCACACCAGCCGCAGGATTGGGATTGCTATTCGGCCCGCCTTGCTGCAGGACTTGCTGCGGGACTCGCTGCGACCAAGGTGACCGTTGCATGGGTTGCGGTTGCTGCGATATTGGCGATTGTTGCAAAGGCTGCGGTTGCCCGGAAACCACCGACTGCTGCGACCAAGGTAACCGTTGCGGAGTCTGAGCATACCTCGGCATCGATGGCGCGGGAGTGCCCGGACGGAAGGAAGATTGCGCCGGCGGACCAGGCTGTTGCGGTACTGATGGCATCGCAGGTTGTTGCGATATCTGCCGCTGCGCTCTAGGCATCGACGGTATCGACTGTTGCTGCGGTGCCGGCGGCTGCTCCGATGACAGCGGCTGCTGCGGATACGACCCGTACGGAGATGGCGCCTGCACATACCGCCCTTGCGAATACGGCAGCTGACCGGACGAACCGAGCTGCCCCGGTACTTGGCCGCCGGACGGCATCCGCCCATCGTGCGGCATCAGTCCACCGCGGCCAACTGGCGGCATAATATTCGGATTGCCCATACCCTTCCTCCATGCATCGTGACAGTCATCACCGACCAATCATCACCGACCAACCGGCCACCAGTCTCCGTTGTCCTTCCATACATGTCAGCCGATTGTCAGCGACATCAATGCTCATGAATATACCTCAGCAGTACCAATCACGCATTGTCATTCCCTCCTATATACGCCGCTTTTGTACGCCGACGCCCCGCTTCAACGTCGGGACATCAACTGCACGCGTCCGACACGCCGTCTCAACATATGGGCACCGCACCGTTTCAAGGAAATCAATAGCCCCGTCCAGCGGACAAACACGAATGCGAACAAATGAAGTGAAACGTTTGACGACGCAGAACATCGCTGTTTTCCAGAATCATTGCTTCGCGTCAGAAGGCAATTCGTTACCGGCGAGACACGTCATCGCAATCCCCGGCACAGGATACGATTTCAACCAATACATTCGCGCGAACACCAACGCGCATGGGGGACAATGTATGCACAATTGCAGGGGGAATTGTCATGACTATCAGTGCACCGCTGTCACTTGGTGGCCCACACGAGCGACCTGTTGCAAGGCCGGATGATGCCAAGGCCTGGTATTCGTCATCGAGCACAAAGAGCACGCAAGTACACCGAATCATCGAAGCATTTCGAACAACCCAGGCTGCCCAAACTGGCATCACAGAACACGCAGTCGGGCGCATCCCCGGCTACACACCCATCACGCGGCTCGGCTCAGGTTCCGAGGCCGAGGTATGCCTGTACCGCCAGCATGTCCCCGATCGTCTGGTTGCCATCAAAATCAGCAAGCAGATACTGGATTCGCAGGTGGCGAACCGTTTCCGTTCCGAGTCCGATTTCATGGGCCAGATTTCTGCGCATCCCTATATTCTTTCCATTTACGGAAGCGGCATCACCGCGACCGGACACGGATACACCGTGTTCGAGTACGCCCCGGGAGGCAATTTCAAGGCTTTCCTCGAACATGACAGACTCACCGCGGACCAGATGCTTACCATCGGCATCGATCTGGCGAGCGCACTGTTCGCCGCACATCGCAAAGGCATCATTCACCGCGATATCAAGCCAAGCAACATACTTATCAACGCGCAGCATATGCCCATGCTCGCCGATTTCGGTATCGCGGGCACTATCTATGGAGGCCCCGGCGTGGGATTCACCGTCGCTTGGGCGCCGCCCGAGGTACTAGCCAACGGCGGAGGAGGCAATGAGGCGTCTGACATTTATTCCCTGGGTGCCACTTTGTTCGCTATGGTGACTGGGCAATCCCCGTATGAATACGCGTATGCCGACGATTTGGGCGATTCCCACAGGAGGGAACGGGCGGAACGATTGCAGGCCATCATCTTGGCAAAGCCGTTGCCGGCATTCCACCGTCCGGATATTCCCGCCCCCGTTGAGCGCGTGTTGCACAAGGCGATGAGCTGGGCTCCCGAGGACCGGTATTATTCGGCGCTGGAATTCGCTCGCGATATGCAGCGCGCGCAGCAAGAAGTATATGGTCATGCCACACGTACGACCATCGAAGGTGAGGCGGACGCGCCGGCGGATTTGCGCCCGGTTTCGCAGGCCTCCCCTCAGTCCCTGTCTACTGCGATTCCTCACAAACGCTCATCGTGGGTGAAGCCGCTTGTTGCCGTGCTGTCTGTGGTGGCAGCGATTACGGTTCTCGCGCTGGTGTTTGTCTTCGCCGTCGCGCCGAATATGGACACGGCTTTGGACAACAGCGCCATGCAGGTCTCCAGCGGCGGTATCGGCGACAATCACGCCGAGGAACAACGCAAGGAGGATGATCCGGATTCCGCGGTCACTTCCGGATCCGTACCCCAGGTGCATGATCTTACCGGCACTTACAACGCGGTCGGAGACAAAGTGACATTCACGTGGATTAATCCAGAACCGCAGGACGGCGACACATATGCGTGGGCGATTGTGGGTGACACGGACGCGCCCGCGGGCGCACAGGGCACGCTGAACTCGTCGACTTCCATCGAAATCGATTCGTCCGGTGAAGCACACACTTGTATCCAGGTGAGTCTGATCCGTGCGGACAGACGGATGTCCGACACCCCCGCGATGGCATGCGCCATCAGACCGTAATCGTGAGCACAAGAACACAGTACATTTCACGCCCAAGGAAGAGCCAGGATATGAGCAGCAGCAATTTCATCGAACGTCAACCGTTGCCGCCGCCCAGCGAGATGCGGAAGCGTTTCCCTGCCCCGATGCGCCGGTTGGTACCGTCCGGCAACCGGCGGTGGATCACCCCGGTCGTCATGCTGGTTCTGCTGCTCGGCATCGTCGCCGGTTGCGTCATTGTCAGTTCGGTGACACAGCCGCATGTGCAGCTTGATGACGGCACGGTATGGGTCACTTCGCTCAAAGACCATAAGGCCGCACGGTTCAACGTGAAGAACAAGGACGCCGATGCCGGAGTCGCCTCGACTGCAGCGCGTTTCGACATAGCCCAGCACGATGGTGACACCGTGATTGCCGAGGGGACAAAAGCGAGCAATATCGCGGCCTCCACCGTCAGCGTGCACGGAAACACCAGCATCACCGCCGATATGGAAACCGTGATCGGCGGGAAGACGGCGGCGATTATCAACACGAAATCGGGGAACGTGTGGGTGGGTTCCGCCTCCGATATCGCCTCGGTGAACCCGACAAGCGGCAGTCCGACCATGAAACTCGGCTCCTCGGGTGCGATCGCCGTGACCCATGATGGTGTCGTGTACGGGTATCGCCCGTCCGACCATGCGGTGTTGAGCGTTAATGGCCCGCAGGGCTCGTCGAATGAGGTCGCTCGGATCGAGAACGCTACGGGGGTTGAATCGTTCACAATCATCGGCGGCACACCGGTCGTCGCCGGCAACGGTAAGGTGTTCTGGCCGAAAGGAAGCGCCGACATCGGCTTGCAAGGTAAGGTGACACTACAGGCCCCGTCCACCGATGACAAGCAGAGCAGCTGGGTGGCGGCGGCGACCCCGCGCGGCCTCGCCTTGGTCAATCTGCATTCCGGTGCTGTCAACACATTGCCGAAAGCAGGCAAGGGCGATGTGGCACGACCGGTGTCGACCGGCGGATGCGTCTTCGCGGCGTGGGCGCAGCGGGCTGAAAACTACGTAAGTGCATGCGATGCAAACAGCGAGGGAGCGACATACTCATCGCTGGAATCCATCGACCCCACCTCGCAACTCGTCTTCCGCACCAACCATCGTCTGGTGGTCCTCAACGACGTAATCAACGGCAATGTGTGGAATCCGCAGGATTCCGCCAAAGTCATCAAAATCCAGTGGAACAAGGTGGAAACCAAGGAATCCAAGCAGCAGGAGCGCAACAACGACAGCGCCAGCAATCAGCACCGTTTCAGCAAGAGCTGCTCATCCCAGTCAGGGCAGATCAGGGCGCAAGACGATGCGTTCGGCGCGCGCACCGGGTCCCAGCAGATTCTCGACGTGTTGCGTAACGATGAGCAGACCGACTGCTCGGTGCTGCACATCGATTCGGTCAGCGCACCCGATGGCGCGAATATTACGGTCTTCCCCATTTATGACGGACGGTACCTGCAACTTGACGCCTCGGCGGCAGGGGCGGGCGAGGTGACGTTCAGCTACGAGATTTCTGACGGACACGGCCAGACCGCCAGCGCGAACGTGTCCCTGAACCTCGCCGACGGCGAGGACCGGGCCCCGCAGCAGACCGATATTCCTCCACAAATCGACGTCGAGCAGGGGGCTTCCTATACCGCCAATGCGTTGGAAAGCTTCTCCGATCCTGACGGCGACCCGCTGACCTTGGTGTCGGCATCCCCACAGAACACCGATCAGGTGACCGTCTCCACGCGAGCCGACGGCCAACTTGTGTTCAACGCCGGTTCCATGTCCTCAGGACGCGTGGGCATCGAAGTCACCGTGTCGGACGGAAAGCAGACCGGTACGGGAATGATCTATTTCTCCGTGAAACCGGCGAACACGCTCGCCGCCGTGATCGACCCGGTGGCTATGCAGACCACGCCCGGCACCTGCACCACCATCGCGCTCAAGCAGTATGTGCACGGCACCAGCGCGGAACCCGCCCGACTGACATCAGTGGAATCCGTACCCGGCGTATCCGCCACCATGAACGCTGCGGATATGTCGATTGCGTTTAGCGTGTCAAGCCCGGGCACCTACTATGTGCCGTACACCATCATCCAAGGCACCATCCCGGCGACCGGTCTCGTACGGGTGGAGGTGCAAGCAGTGACCGGCGACGCCGCCAAGCCGGTTGCGGCGAACGATGTGGCGCTACTGGGCGCAGACAACACCGCAATCGTCGAGCCGCTGACCAACGATGTCGACCCGTTGGGAGGCGTCCTGTCAGTGGCCAGCGTCGCCGCGGACACGCAAAGCGGCATCAAAACCGGCATTGTGGGCAACAAGCGAATCTACATCACCGCCCGCCAGGTGCCGACCGAACCGGTGCAATTGACATACACCGTGGCCAATGCCGCCGGATCGTCGACGGGTGTCATCACCCTGCAACCGCCCGCATTGACCAGATCGAACTCCGTACCGAAAGCCGAGAATGTCACAGCGCAGGTGAGAACCGGCGGCATCGTGTCCGTGAATGTGCTCGACCATGTGACCTACTCGGACGGGACCACAGTGAAACTGCAAGACAACCTGCAGGTCGACAAGGCCACGTTCAAGGGCCTGGTGTTCGTCTCCGGGAACACCGTGCGCTATCAGGCCACGGGAGAACCCGGGTCCTACCCCGTCACATACACGGTCAAAGACAATCTGGGTAACACAGCCTCCGCCACAATCACCATCGACGTACACCGCAAGGACGCCGTCGACAAGGCGGCCCCCACCCCCTCGGACACGGAGGCCCAGGTGGCAGCGGGCAGAAAGGTCCAGATCCCGATCACGCTGACCGGTATCGATCCGGACGGCGATGACGTGCAACTGCTTGGATTAGGCAACAAGGCACCGAAACTCGGCCGAATCACCGAAGTGGGCGCCACATACCTGGTGTATGAGGCGTACGCCGATTCGTCAGGCACCGACACCTTCTCCTACGCCGTGGAAGATTGGACCGGTCAACGCGCAACCGCGCAAATCCGCGTGGGCGTCTTCTCCTCCGGCTCCGATTCCGGCGTGTACGCACGCGATGACGAAATCACCCTGCGTCCGAACACGGCGGCGACCGTACCAGTAGCCCAGAACGACATCTGCGGCGACAACACGGACCTCACGGTCGCAAAACACGTCGAATCGCAAGGCATCAACGGCATCACCGTCATCGACGGCATGCTCGCGTTCACCACGCCGAAACAGGCAGGCACCTATTACGTGGCGTATACGGTCAAGAACAAGGCCGGCTTGTCCGACACCGCGACCCTGACGGTGAACGTAGACGCGAACGCCCCCATCGATCCTCCGACCGCTTATGATTACCGCGTTCCCGCAGCCGCCACAATCGACAAGAAATCCGTGGACGTGGATGTCTCGCAGTGGATCGCCAATCCTTCGGGAACCGCAGACGAGCTGAGCGTGGGCGTCGACCCCTCCGCCACGGAGCATGCTCATGTCAAAGGCGGCAAGGGCTCCACAACCATCACCGTGGAACTGACCGACGAGGCGCGTGCGGTCCCGTACACCGTGACGAACACGACGTACGGCATCACATCCACCGCGTTCATCCAAGTGCCGGCGTACGGCGTCTTCCCGCCCACCCTGCGTCCGAAAGCCCCCGCGTTGAAAGTCAACGCACGTGAAACCATCACCATCAACATCGCCAACTATGTTCGTGTGGGCGCGGGTAAAACCGCCTACGTGGACGGCGCTGATTCGGTGACCACCACAAAAGCCGCGGACGACAACCTGTATGTCAACGACCAAACGCTACGTTTCACCGCGCCCAGCAACTATGCCGGCCCGGCTTCCATCACCTTCACCGCAACGGACGGCAAACGCGGCAAGAACGACAACGTGAAAATCGTCAATTCCGCGGTGCTCACCCTGCCGATCACCGTAATCGGGCGTGACGTACCCGCCCCGACCTTCTCCTCCTCCACAATCGATGTGGTGGCCGGGGAAAGCGCTTCGACCATCGATTTGAAAGCGCTGACCCATTCGGCGTCCGGATTATACGATGACGAAAAGCAGTACACGTATTCCGGTGGGGCGAACGCCAACGGCGTCACTGCCAAGGTGAGTGCGACCGGCAAACTGACCGTGTCCGCAGACAAAACTGCTACAGCCGGCACCACCGTCAATGTGCCGATCGCCATCGCCTATTCGAAAGGTACCGTCAACGCCGGCTTGACGGTACGCGTCACCTCATCCACCAGACCGTTGGCGCGTCTGGGCGATAAGACGATAACCATCAAAGCTGGGTCCGTCGGGCAGGTGAATATGCTGTCCGACGCCTACAACCCGTTCCCGAACACCCCCTTGACCGTGACCGGCTGCGTTTCGGACAAGAACGCGAAATTCACCGTGGATTGTTCGCCCGATGGCGTGGTATCCATCAAAGCGGCCTCAGACATCGGTGCAAGCACGAACAGGGTGATCGTCACCGTGCGCGACGCCACCCAGGCCAAGGACCGCGAAGTGACCGGGACCATCAACGTTTCCGTGACGGACAAGCCAGATGCACCGCTCCTGTCCGCGGTTTCCAGCAAACCACAGGACGGCAGGGTTGATTTGAGTTGGACGGCCGGATCGGCCAACGGCAGCCCGATCTCCGAATATCGGGTCATCTGGGGTGGTGAGGGTTCCGGCCAGAAATCCTGTGGCGCGGCTACCTCATGTACGGTGGACGGCCTGAGAAACGGCAAAACCTACACATTCAAAGTGCAGGCGAAGAACGAGGTCGGCTGGTCGAAGGAATCCAACACCGTGCAAAGCACCCCCGACAAACTGCCGGACGCGCCGACAGATGTGACGGCGGAAGCCGGTGAACGCTCCGTCACGGTCACATGGAAAGCCCCGAACGGCAATTTCTCCGCGATCGACAAGTACCGGGTGACGCTGAGCGGCACGAACGCACCCGCTCCCGTTGAAACGACCGGCACCAGCGTCACTTTCACCATCGAAAACAACACAATCGTCGACGGCGCATCCTACAAGGCGACCGTGCAATCGCACAACAACGTGAACTGGAGCCAGCCTTCCAAACAGTCCGACGATGCGAAACCATGGGGCAGGCCGGACGCTCCGACCGTCACGTTGACCAATGATGACACGCGCGGAACCGTCA
This sequence comes from Bifidobacterium sp., assembly GCF_051876855.1. Classification (GTDB taxonomy): domain Bacteria; phylum Actinomycetota; class Actinomycetes; order Actinomycetales; family Bifidobacteriaceae; genus Bifidobacterium. The sequence continues at coordinate 12,729 of NZ_JBJEIH010000024.1, read as the reverse complement.
CCGTCGAATCGGTCGGCAATACGCGCAACGCGGGATGCAAGTCCATTGAACTGTCCGGAGACGTCACCATGACGATGTCCTGCTCCGGGTCGGAATCCTTCGACATCCCGGAGCGTAATCTCAACACAAAGGAATACGTCGTTGAAGCGATCGTCATCGGCAAGAAGGCGACGCGAAGCGACCCCGCCAAGGTGACCTTCACCCCGCTGTACACCGTGGAGAAGCCGGAGCGCGTCTCCGTTTCCGGCGACAACGGCATCTGCACGGTCACGTGGAAGATGCGGGGGCACGCCGACGGGTACACCGTACACGCAAGCGGGTTCGATCCCTATGAGGCCGGGGCATCCGAACGGTCGCACGATTTCATGATGGCCCCATGGCAGTCCTGCACTTCGGCCAGCGTAATGCAGCGGTTCAAGGGCGTGACAAGCAAACCGACCGAAGGCAGCGCCTCCCCGGTCTATGTGAATAAGCAGAAAGCGGGCATCCAAGCACCGCAATTGCGCTGGAGCAGTACCGATACGGACACCATCGACGTCATGGGCGGAACCGTGAACATGTACGGGCAGTCAGGCAAAACCATGATTACCTTCACAGCAGAAGGCAAGTCGTACGATGTCCCGTGGACACCCTCCGATCACACGCTCAACGTCAACAACATACTCCCGACGGGAGTCGACTATGTCTGGAAGGCGCGCGTGGTCGGCGACGACCCGGCATTGAGCAATGAGACCAGCGGCGAGCGCCTGAAAGATGCCGACAGGTACCAGCCGCACGCGCAGCCGAACCCGACACCGAGCCCGAGCGCAAGTCCCATCACAAACCTCAGCAAGAACCCGAGCACAACTCTCGGCGTGACGCCCAGCGTGACGCCCAGCGCAAGCCTGAGTGTCCAATCGAACAGGGTGAGCACAGCGAATGAAGGCACGGATACCGTGAACACGGTGAGCCAGAAATCGACACCTTTCTCCCCCATCATGCTGTTCCAGCATCGGCAGCAGGCCCAGGCCTTGGGACTCAGGGCATGGCGCACGCCGTCGACCAAGGAACAATACGTCCTGACCATAATCACCCAACAGCAAGGAGCAATCATCTCATGAGCGACGAATTCGACGAGGAAACCCAACTGGGCTCCATCGGCCATACACCGCGCATTCCCGAGCGCCCGGAGGTGCCACAGCCGTTCCTTGCGCAAACCGGACAACAACCGGCCCAGCCGGCGATTCCGGCTCCGGCGCCGGTTTCTTCCGTTGCCGCAGCCGCGCCTCCGGTCGCGGCAACGGTATCCGCTGCGGCAACGGCTCCAAGCCAAGGACTTCCACCGGCGCATCCAGATGACGATATTGAAGGTACGCTGCTGAGCACTCGCGGAACTCTGCCGTCGACAACACCGCCGGCCGCAATACAAGCGACCCCGGCACCATCGCAAGGCCAACCCACGAGAATCGTTCCCGCACCGAACGAGCAGTCCCAGCGCACCCCGATGACTCCACAGACGCCGCTGACTCCACAGGCATCGCACGCCACGCAATCCATACCCTCTCCCGCCCGACCTACTCAACCTGGCCGCCCCGCCCAACCTACGCGACCCGCCCGACCTACTCAACCTGGCCGACCCGCCCAACCTGCGCGACCCGCCCAACCTGCGCAACCACGGCAGGAATGGCATGGCCAACAAGGACAGGCAGGCCAGGCCGCCTTCTCACCGTCCCTGCTCCCCACACCGTCGGCGGACATCGCCGAATTCCACAGCATGTTTTCCAAACTCGTTGACAACGTCTCCCACGTCGTGGTCGGCAAGGAAACACCGATCCGCCAATGCGCCGCCGCCATGGTGGTCGGCGGGCACATCCTGCTCGAAGACAACCCGGGAACCGGAAAAACCCAGCTGGCCCGCGGTCTGGCCAACTCCATCGATATGCCGTTCAAGCGCATCCAGTTCACACCGGACCTGCTGCCGTCCGACGTGGTCGGCGTCACCTATTACGACCAGAAAACCGGCGAATTCGAATACCGAGATGGCCCCATCTTCGCCTCCATCGTGCTCGCCGACGAAATCAACCGTGCCTCACCGAAAACACAGTCGGCACTGCTCGAAGTCATGGAGGAGCAGAACGTCACTGTCGACGGCGTCACCCATCCGGTACCCCAACCGTTCATGGTCATCGCCACCCAGAACCCGATTGAACAGCTCGGCACATATAAACTGCCCGAAGCACAGATGGATCGTTTCCTCATCAAAACGACCGTCGGCTACCCCAGTCATGACGTCAGCGTGGACATTCTCAGGCAAATCAACGTCACTGACCGAGCCGCCACCGTCCACCCGGTGCTTTCCGGGGAGGATGTGCTGCGCATGCGTGGCATCAGCGAGCATGTGCGTCTCGATGATTCAATCCTTGAATACATCGTGCGACTGGTCGAGGCCACCCGTCACAACGAGCGCATCCGAGTCGGGTCCTCCATGCGAGGCGCACTGGCACTCACCCGGTGTGCGCGCGTCTGGGCAGCAGCCGACAATCGCGGATACGTGGTGCCCGACGATGTGAAGCATCTTGCGGTTGCGGTCCTCGCTCACCGCATCACCCTGACCGCCGAATCCACATTCGCCGGGTCAACCCCTGAACAGCTGATTGGGCAGATCCTCGAAGACGTCCCCGCGCCAACCATTGGTGCCAACGCGTGAACCATATCGAACCGGTAAACCACCCTCATCGAAAGGTCAAGGAATGCGGCAATCGCACACTATGCGGCGCAGAACAGCCACGGTACGCACCCTGCGACGTATCCGGCACCGGGCCAAACGGCTGCTCACCTCGTATATCTCCGTCCCCGGGTGGACGGTCATCGCCTTGGCCATCATCTCGGCGACGGCGTTCCTTCTGTTCGGATGGCACGAACTGCTCGCCATGGCGGCGGCGTTCACGGCCATGATGATATGTGCGGTTGTGCTGTCGCTCGGCAACACCACCTTCAACGCCACCATCGATGTGTCCCGCAGACGGGTCACTGTATCGGACAAGGTGGCCGTCAACGTATGCGTCGACAATCCCGGCCGCACACCGACCGCTTCGGCGCGAGGCGACCTGCCCATCGGCGACGACCACGAGCGCTTCACCATCCCCATGCTCGCCGCAGGCCAGTCCCGCATGACAACCGTGGAATTCACCGCAGTATCACGGGATATTCTGCCCGTCGGCCCCTTATCCATCCGCAGAGGCGACCCATTCGGCCTGGTGCGCCGTGAGAGGCGACTCACCGAGCAGATCACCGTGTTCGTCCATCCGCGCACAGTCGCATTGAATACGCTCAGCGCAGGCGTCCCCAGAGACCTCGAAGGCCAGCCAAGCAACGAAATCGTGGATGATGATCTAGATTTCCACGGTCTGCGCGAATACGCCCCAGGCGACGACGTGCGCAACATCCACTGGCTCAGCTCCGCGAAAACCGGAACACTGATGATCCGCCAATACGAAGCCACCCGACGCACCGACACCTCGCTGACCATCAGTGTGAATCCCCATGATTACGCACACTCGCAGGAGTTTGAACTTGCGGTGTCAGTCCACGCATCCATCGGCGTGCAGTGCCTGCAACAGGACCGGCCGGTGACCGCCCACGCCGGCATCAACCACACGACACCCCGCAATCCCACGGAATTCCTAGATGAATGCAGCGGCATCGACCCTGATATCGACGACAACCCCAATCTCGCACAAGCCACACTGGCCCACGCAGCAGACGCATCCTTCTACTGCTTCACAGTCGGCAGCCTCAAACCCATCGACATCATCACGCGCATGGCACTGGCGCTCCCCCACAGCGCGACCTGCGTAGTCCTGCAAACCGCGCCGGGCCAGCCACGCACCATCAAACACTACCCTGATTTCACCTTGGCAACCGTAGGAGACCTCGACGACCTCCCGATCATCATGGGAGCACTGGCATGAACCCCACCAACCCCATCACCACCATGAACGCCGGCGATGTCACCAGTACCACGGATCTGACCGACACCGCCGCATCGACTGTCACATCCACGGCGACGGCGACAGCCACCGGCACATGGATGGACTCCACACGCTCGGCAATCTGGATAACGCGCCCAGGACAACCCACCCCCTTGGCCGGCACACGGCACTGCGCGGCACCCTACGCAAGCCTGCTTATCGCAGCGCTGCTCACCCTCGTCGCATCCAGCAATCTGATTGATGTCTACGGATCCGCGCTGTCATGGGCCACGGCAGCAATCCCCGCCACCATCATCGGCTCGCTGGTGGCGCTCGCCGGGGTCTTCCCCGCGCTGCGCCTATGGTGGCAGATGCTGTTCATGGCATTCGCGCAACTGGTGGTCGGCCCCGTCCTGATACTCAACGACACCACCATCGCACATATCATCCCGACAGTCCGTACCATCAGGCAGGGATGGATGAGCATGCTGGGCTCGTTCAAATACCTGCTTGCACTCGACCCGCCGGTGGGGACGGCAGATGGCTCACTACTCGCTGTATGGACGATTTGTCTATGGGCGGCGCTGCTAACCGGTATCTTCGCCGTCACCGACAACGGACGGTACACCATAATCGCCGTCATCCCCATCTTGGCGAATACGGCGGCCTGCGCGCTGCTCGGCTCCACGACCGGATTCCACCGCATCATCGCAGGCACCGTGACAGCCATTACGCTGGTCGTCTGGATCAGCTCGCGATGGAACCTGCTGGAGCTGAGCCGGTGGTTGAGCAGTATCATCATCGTGCTGATTTCAGCGTCGCTCGCGGTCGGCGGATGCGCTGTTGTCGGGCAGCACCGCACCATCCTGCGCGACCATTACGAACCGCCGCTGAGCCCCTACCTGTACACAAGCCCGCTCAGCGGCATGCGCTCATACGTCAAGAACCACAAGGATGACGTGCTGCTGACCGTCACCGATCTGCCAGCCGGCTCCACCGTACGCGTTGCCGTCATGGACCGGTTCGACGGCAATGTGTGGAATCTGTCCGACTCGGCAATGGCCTCGGACTCTTCCAACTACCGCCGTGTCGGCACCAGTATCCGCAACACCGCGGAAGGCAAGCGTTTCACCGCCACATTCACAGTGGACAAAGGGCTGACCGACTACTGGCTGCCCATCGCCGGCGCCGCGTCAAACGTACGATTCGCGAAAACATCCGACGCCGATTCGTTCTACTACAACACCGACACCATGTCCTCCATCTACTCCGCACGCACCTACGCGGGATTGTCCTACACGGAAACCGGCGTCATTCCTCGCATGCCGACCGACGAGGAAATCGCTAAGGCGGCGACCTGCCCAATCAGTCAGCCCAAAGCCGAAGACGTGCCCGACAGCGTGGACAAGCTCGCCAACGCCACAGCAGGCGGACAGGCCAGCGGCGGCAAGGCGGCACAGGCCATTGCGAAGCAACTCAAGGAATCAGGCTGGTTCTCACACGGGCTGGACGGGGACTACCCCTCCAGTGCCGGCCACGGCAATTACCGTATCGACCAGCTGTTGGCTGGGTCCGCCATGGTCGGCGACAGCGAGCAATACGCCTCCGCGATGGCATTGATGGCCCGCAGCCTGGGCATACCCAGTCGCGTCGTGCTCGGGTTCTTACCGAAGAACGATGAGGGCGACATCAGCGAGAGCCGCACCGAGAAGCACGGCACATCCACCGTCACACAATTCACCGGCAATGATGTGACCGCGTGGGTGGAAATCAAGCTGGACGGATACGGTTGGGTACCGTTCTACCCGACACCGAAGGAAACAAAAATCCCGGACGACAACCAGAACCTGACCCCGCCGAATCCGCAGACGCTGGTGCGCCAGCCCGCGGTCCCGCTCACCAACCCTTTGCGTGACGACAATCAAGCCACCGGCGCATCATCAATCGGCGGCAGCATGGCCGATGAAACACCAGACAACACGTCTTGGGCACGGTTCCGTACCGTCGCCCGAGCGGTCGCCCTGTATGGCAGCCCAATCTGGGTGTTGCTCGCAGTATGTGCACTGTTGCTCGCCATCAAGGCAATCACGTTGCTATGGGCGCGCAAACACGGCAGCCCATCGCAACGCATCGCAGCAGGCTGGCAGGCGGTCACCACAACCGCACTGCAAAGCGGTCTCAGCGTTCACGGCACCAGAAACGAGCAGGCGCAAGCCATCGCCCAGGAAATGGGCCTCACGCCTGATGCGCTGGTCATGTTGGGCAAGGAAGCGGACTATGTCTCCTTCTCCGGCGACACCATCAATCAGCATCAAGTCGACCGGTATTGGAATGACGTCATCAAGGAACGCACTGCCATGCTCAAATCATTGCCGGCGTTGCGCAGGTGGCGCGCCAAACTCTCGCTGCGAGGGATGTTCCACACGGCATGCGGCACGGGAACAACATGGAAGATACCCGGAACAGGACGGAAACCATGAACCCGACGCACTGCATGAACATCCGGAACCCTCCCGACACCCGCATCAATACCCGACGCATCACCCAGTGACGAGCCCGGCCAAATCCGACGCCAGACTTGACGACATCAATACCCGCCAAACACGGCGTCAAACGTGGCGGCAAGCCCCGCAGCAGAGCCCAGCTATAGGGAAAGCCCAAACCTCAGCAGTAAGCGCCCCGACGGTACTGGTCCGCGTACGGCACCTGGTCGGCGGGCACACCCAGCTTGTAGGCGGCGCGCAACGGCCAATACGGGTCACGCAACGCGGCACGACCGATTTCCACAACATCCGCCTTGCCTTTGCGCACGATCTTCTCCGCCTGCTTAGGCTTGGTGATCAGTCCGACCGCGCTCACCGGAATCTCGGCTTCCTTGCGGATCGCCGCGGCGAACGGTACCTGCCATCCATCCTTGACCGGCACATTCACATGCGGGATGATGCTGCCGGTCGACACGTCGATCAGATCTACACCATGCTCCTTGAGCACACGGGACAGCTCCACGGTTTGAACCAGATCCCAGCCGCCGGCGGCCCAATCGGTCGCGGAAACACGCACCACAAGCGGCATGTAGTCGGGAATCACCTGGCGGACGGCATCCACGACTTCAACCACCAGACGCATCCGGTTCTCCAACGAACCGCCGTACTCGTCTTCACGCTTATTGGTCAGCGGGTCAAGGAATTCCGAAAGCAGGTAGCCATGGGCTGCGTGGATTTCCACCATATCGAAGCCGGCGGCCACAGCGCGCGCCGCGGCATCGCGGAACTGTGCGACGATTCCGTGGATCTCATCAACGCTGAGTTCACGCGGAGCGTCCAGTTTCGCATACGGGATTGGGCTCGGGGCGACGGTCTGCCAGCCGCCCTTGTCCTGCGGCACATTCTCATGGATGTATCCCAGCGAGAAACTGCCGGTATTGCCTTTCCTACCAGCGTGGTTGAGCTGCACGCCGATGCGGGCTCCGGTCGCTTTCGCGCCTTCGACAATCCAACGCCACGCCTGAATCTGGTCGTCGTTCCACAGACCGACATCGCATGGGGAAATACGGCCTTCCGGGCTCACCGCAGTGGATTCGACGATGACCATGCCGAACCCGCCGATGGCGCGGGAGACATAATGCTGATAGTGGAACGGCGTCGGCTTGCCATCCTGCGCATACACCGAATAGGTGTCCATCGGGGGCAGCCAGATGCGGTTTCGCATCGTCAAGCCGCGCAGCTGGAACGGTTCGAACAGCCTGCTATCGACGCGGGACTGTCCCTTGCCGCTCTGCTCCTTGTCACCCTTCCCCTTGATATCCTTCACTTTCGTGGTCTTATCGTCTTTTGCCATGTCGACTCCTTTCAGCGGGCCGCGATGAACCGTCGACGACTGTTCGACGACTGTTCGATGCCGTTCAACGACTGTATCTGCGTAAACCGCCCGTATATGGTCTCTCGTGTGCCTCCATTTGCATTGTATGATGTCAGGCTGCAAATCGCCGACAGATTCGGTGAACAACGGACGAACAAGCGTCCGCCGAGCATCAGCCAAACGTCCGCGCACCGGTTTCGGCGCCGATCCGCGACGGTGAGACAATCCGCGACGAATATGACAGGAGGCGACCCGCAATCGCGAATCGCCTCCTGTCTGTGGCCGTCGTGCCGATGCCCCAGCCGAATCACCTCATATATTGCTCGGCGGGCGTGCCGTAATCGTTATCAATCGGCGCGTTGATTGCGGCAAGATACGTGTCCATGAATTCCTTCCACGCCGGAGACGCGATATACATGCCGTACCAGGTGCCGTGGCTGACCCCGTTGATGGTCTTGCCGGAGAAGCTCTCCTGCACCTCGGCGTTTCCGACGGCGACGAATGCCGCCACCTGGTTGGGCACGAACCCGGCCGTCAACATGTACGTCTGCTCATTGGTACCGGTTTTCGCGAAGGTCTTACGGTTGTTGTCAAGTTGCGCCGCTTTCGCCTCGCCCTTCAACACGCCCTGATTCAGGGCGTATGCCGTGGTCTGGGCGATTTCCGGCGCGATGGCCTGATGGCAGTTCGCGCTTGGCACCTTGACGCTCTTGCCGTTCTGCTTGATGACCTTCTTGATGGCGATCGGCGTGCATTCCACACCGTTCGCCGCGATAGTCGCGTACACGTTCGCCATGGTCAGCGGGGACGCCTGAACGGAACCGATGATCATAGGCGGGTTGAACGAGTTGGCCGAGTAAACATCCTCCTGCCCGAGGATTGCGTTATGATAGCCGACGGTTTTCGCCGCGTCCGCAATCGCGCACAAGCCGATCACCTGCGTCATGGACGCCTGCGTGGTGTTGTGCGATTTGATCAGGCCCTGCAACGGTGTTTCCTGGCTGACGGTGCCGCCTTCGGAGTTGTGCAGCGACCATGTGCCATGTCCGGAGAACTTCGAGCAGTTGAAGGAACTGTTCGCATAACTCGTGTAGGTTCTCAAGGATTCGTTGATGGAATGCCCTTGCAGCATCCAGGCGATCATGTTGATCGGCTTCCACGTTGAACCGACGTTGAAACCGATACCTCCGCCGTCTTTCTGGTCGACCGCATAGTTGATGGACGTTCGCGTCGGATCGGTCTTCGCCGCATCCGTCGCATCATAGGTTCGGTTAATGCCGAAGCCGAGCACCTCTCCCGTCCCCGGTTTGATTGCGGCTATCGTCACTTCGAAGCCCGTAGGGTCATCCACCGGGATGGTGTCACGCGCGGCTTTCATCGCGGCGCTGTTCGCGTTGACATCCATCGTGGTGTAGATTTCCAGGCCGCCTTCGTTCAACAGCTTCTGCCGGGCCTGCGCGGTTTTGCCGAATTCCTTGGAATTGAGGATCTGGTTGGTCACATAGCTGCAGAAGAACGCAGCATCGCCGGCCACCTGGCACCCCTGTTGCACCGACTGGATGTTCAGCGTGTCTTTCAGCGGGGTAGCTTTGGCTTTGTCATGCTGTGCTTTCGTGATGAACTTCTCCTGAAGCATCAAATCGAGCACGATATTGCGCTGTTCCTCAGAAGTCTTCTGGTTGGCTTCGATGGACGGATCGTATTTCTCCGGGTTCTTGGTAATCGCCGCGATGGTGGCCGCCTGGACGACGGTGAGCTTCGCCGCGGTCGTGTTGAAGTAGCGTTTCGCCGCCGCCTCCACGCCGTACAGGCTGCCGGAGCCGAACTGGGCGATATTCAAATACCCTTGCAGAATCTCGTATTTGGAATATTTCTTCTCCATCTGCACGGCGATGAGCATCTCTCGTAACTTGCGCGCGACGGTGTCCTCGGAGGCATGGTATTCGGCAATCGGGTCATCGTCCTCGCGGGCCTTGACCATGAGCACGTTCTTGACATACTGCTGGGTCAGGGACGAGCCGCCCTGGGTGTCACCCTTAGCCACGTAGGTCTGCACGAACGCACGCAGCACGCCCTGGACGTCGACGCCGGCGTGTTCGAAGAATCGGCGATCCTCACGTGCGACCACGGCACGCTGCATGTATACAGAAATGTTCTTGATTGGTACGACCTCGCGGTTCTGCGCGTAGAACGAGGCAATCACCGTCTTGCCATCAGACGCGTACAGCGTGGATTTCTGCGGCAGGCTGGTCACATCGAAATCAATGCCCTCGACAGCCAGGGACGGTGCAAGCGCCTTCGCCGCGTTGTTCGCCCCGAACACGGCGGGCATCGCCATCAGGCTCACGACGACGCCTCCGGCGATGCAGAGGGTCAGATATGCGAGCAGCAAAGCGAGCGCACGTCGAGCAGTCAGGGAGTTCTTCTTGGGCATGTGCCCCATTCTATGGTGTCGCCTGTACCATTACCGCGTTGCCGCTCGCACAACGGCACGGTATTTGCACATTCCGCTAAAAATCCGAAAAAGGCTGAAAACAAGCCGAAAATCAGCCTATCGAAGGGCGGGTGCACTGTGGAAACCGCCGCCTGAAGCCCTCGATTCGATATGACCGGTTCCCGTGCCGGCTCAGCGCTTGGAACGGCGAATCAACGCTCCCGGCTGATAGATGACGATGCTTCTGCCATCACGCGCAATCCACCCGCGGTTCGCGAATTCGGTCAACGCCTTGTTCACCGTCTCACGGGACGAACCGACCAGCTGCGCCAGCTCCTCCTGGGTCAGATCGTGCGGGATCTTGACGCCGGCCTCTTCGGGCACGCCGAAGCGGGACGCCAGATTGATGAGGGTTTTCGCCAGTCGGGCGGGTACATCCATGAATACCAAGTCGCTGATGCGCTCGTTGTTCGCGCGCATACGACGTGCGAGCACCTGCAACATGTCAACGGCGACACGCGGATATTGGTCGAGCCATGCGAACAGTGCGTCATGCTCAAGCCAGACGACCTGGGTCGGGCTCGAAATAGCGACCGCCGATGCCGTACGCGGTCCGCCTTCCGGATCGAACACCGGAATCTCACCCAATACTTCGCCCGGAGCGTGGATGCTCAGAAGTTGCACGCGGCCGTCGCTGGAACGCCGGGTGAGCTTCACTCGCCCCCGCTCCAGCAGATACATGCGATGATCGGTGTCCCCTTCCGCGAAAATCACGCCGCCCTTGCAGAACTGCGCACGTTGCAGGTACGGCAGAAGCCGCGCCGCCTGCTGCTCGGATACCTGCTTGAACAGCGCGGTGCGCAACAAGATATTGTCAGGCTCGGGCATCGCGTTGGGCTTGGGCATGACCATGGGCTCCTCCTTGCCGCTTCGCTTGGCATCGATGCGACACATATGGCACCCATTGTATCCCTTTCCCGCCAAGATCAGATGGTGTCATTTTGATTGATGTACGGAATCGCGTTCCGGCTGGGAGACGGTTACCCGACAAGAACCGGATGCCGGCAGGATGCCGACAACTTGACAGGGCGGGGTGCCGACCGGAATCGGCGGGTATTGGCAGGCATCGGCGAGGCGCAACGGCGCGGTATCACGGTAGATCACGCGCACGGTAGGTGGTTGTGTTCATGTGGATGTTCACACGGATGCGGATGGCTTCGCCTCTGCTCTAGGGCGATTTCGGATGGCCAAGCCATTCATTCTTTCATTGCGTGCCTTGTTGCGCGATTCGGGTATTGGTGTTGCCTAGGTTCACGGTGGATTCCCGGTGCGGGATGCCGTCTCAGGGTTCCAGGGAGGAAAAGGGCCGGCACACGTATGGACTGGATCGGTTTTCGGGTTCCTACTTCCGATTCGGTCCGCAGGTTCGGGCAACCTGGGCGGTTGGCCTAGCAGCGGCAGATTGCCATGGACGCGAGAATCCTTGGTATTCCGCGGGTTTACAGTGTTGTCGCGATTGACGGACCGGGTATGAACGGGAGTGGATTTGGACCGGTTCCGATATCGTCATGTGATTCCCGATTCAGTCCACAGGTTCGGGGACTGGAGCGGTTGACGGACTATTCCTGGAGCCAGTCCCGCCGATGAATCCTTGGAATTCCGCGGGTTTACAGTGCCGTAGTAGCTGGCGGGCGCAGAACGGCGGTCATCCTTATGGACTGAATCGGTTTTCGGACCTCTATTTCCGATTCAGCCCGCGGGTTCGGGCGTCCGGTCGGTAGGTCTGGCGATGCCGGATTGCGATGATATGATCCGGCCATTGGAATTCTGCTGATTTGTCGTGTTGCCGTGATCGGCGATGCGATGCCGACAGACGCGGATACGAACTGGTTCCGATTTCGAGGTGCGATTCCCGTTTCGGTCCGCAATCTAGGTGTCATAGGCGGCTCGTTCGACGATAATCGATTATCGTGGCGTGTGCAGATTCTTGGAATTCCGCTGGTTTACGGTGTCGTCGTGGCTGGCGGTCTGATGCCAAGTCGGCACGGTGTGGACTCAATCGGGTTTCAGGTTCCCACTTCCGATTCGGCCCGTAATCCGGGTGCCACCGGCGGCCGGCCTGGCGATGCCGGATTACGATGGGCGAACTGAGATTGGTACTCCGCAGTTTCGCGTTGGTGACATGACCGGATGTCGATTCAGGCAGAAACGGGCGTGGACCGGTTCCGATATCATAGTACGATTCCCAGTTCAGTCCTTGATCCGGGTATCACGGGCGGCTCGTTCGGCAATGGTCGATTATCATAGTGCGGACAAATCATTGGAATTCCGCTGGTTTACGGTAGTGCCGTTGCCGGCGGCCGGATACCCAGTCCGCACTGGCGTGGACTGGATCGGTTTTCGGGTTCCTACTTCCGATTCGGTCCGCGATTCGGGTGGTTTGGGCGGATGGTCTGATTGGCTGCTCGAGCACATCATGCAGGTGGA
>NZ_JBJEIH010000023.1:0-3027 GCF_051876855.1 Bifidobacterium sp. | reverse complement strand
GGAAACGCTGGAATCGGCGGAAGCGTTGAAACCGGCGTCAGCAGCGCAGCCCTGTGCATCGTCTGTGTCGCGATTGTCTGACGCATGTTGCGCGGCGATGGTCGCGCGGGCGACGGATTTCGCCTTCCACACGTCGATGACGCGTTCCATGCAGGCGATCATTTCGGGGAATTCGACGTCTTCGGTCAGAGTGAGCGCGAGCCGGTCAACGTACCAGCCCTCGGCGGCGAGCGCCTGCGACGCCCAGTACAGCAGCGGGCGATCGACGGTGTAGCCGATGCCCGGCATGATTAGCGCATGCTTGACGGCTTCCTCTGGTTTGACGCGGTTCTTGCCCCACGGGGTAAGCGCAGGGATGACGTTGCGCCATTCGTTCATGGATGGCGTGGTGCTCTTCGTATTGTGTTTCATGGCGCTTCCAGCTTCGCGCGACGCTTCGACAGCGGCGGCGTTCTGTGACGGCCGGCTCCTATGACCATCCGCTATCCGCGATGTGATGCGACCGGCCAATAACACAACAGGCCGGTACCGCACGCTCAGGGGCATCTTCCCCTGCCATCACGTCAGCACGCAACCGCCCAGTCACACCACAGGCTCAACCAATCGCACCGGACGAGCCCGGTCAATCACTTGCCGGCCGCCCGGGGCTTCCATTGCAGGTCGTCGAGCAGCTGGTTGGTCCAGGCAATCACTTGGTCGCCGGGCATGGGGCCCGAGCCAAGCGAACCGGCGAACGGCGCCGGAATCGTCAACGTGCGGGTGAGCGGCCGGTACTGGGCTCCCGGGTAGATGCGCTGCAGACGCATCATCAGGGATTCCGCCGGCTCAATCCCACGAATACGCACGTTCCGTCCCTGGGCGATGATTTCGGTGATACCAAGATCTCGCGCTTTGTTCCGCAGTCTGGCCACGGCGAACAGCGAATCCAGCTCTACTGGAGGCTTGCCGTAGCGGTCGGTCAGCTCGTCGCGCACATCGTCGAGATCCTGTTCGCTCCTCGCCGAGGCGAGCTTGCGATACGCCTCAAGCCGCAGCTTGTCGGAATCGATGTAATCCACCGGAATCGACGCCTCGATCGGCAAATCGATGCTGACGGCTACCGATTCCTTGCGCTCAGGCTCCTTGTACTCTTCTACCGCCTGCGAAACCATGCGCACGTACAGGTCGAAACCGACGCCCTCGATATGTCCGCTCTGCTCGTCGCCCAGCAAATTGCCGGTGCCACGCAACTCGAGATCTTTCATCGCCACATCAAAGCCCGACCCAAGCGACGTGTTCTGCGCGATGGTCGCGAGACGGTCGTGCGACTGCTGGGTCATCGGCTTGGACGGGTCATACAGGAAGTACGCGTACGCGCGTTCCCGTCCTCGGCCGACACGACCACGCAGCTGATGCAGCTGGCTTAATCCGAAACGGTCGGCATGGTCGACGATCAGCGTGTTCGCGTTCGATATATCCAGCCCGGTCTCGATGATTGTCGTGCATACGAGCACGTCGATATCGCGATGCCAGAAATCGCGGATGATTGCGTCGAGTTGTTTCTCCCCCATCTTGCCGTGCGCGACGCCGATTTTCGCCTCGGGCACCAGCTGGTGGATCTTGTCTGCCGTGGCACTGATGGAGTCAACGCGGTTATGCACGTAGAATACCTGGCCGCCGCGCAACAGCTCGCGCCTGATGGCCGCCGTGACCTGCGCGTCCTCGTATGGGCCGACATACGTGAGCACGGGCAGACGGTCCTCAGGCGGGGTGGCGAGCGTGGACATCTCGCGGATGCCGGTCACCGCCATTTCCAAGGTGCGCGGAATCGGCGTCGCTGACAGGGACAAGACGTCGACGTTCGTGCGCAGCGCTTTGAGCGTTTCCTTATGCTCGACGCCGAACCGCTGCTCCTCGTCGATGATCAACAACCCGAGATCCTTGAACTTGATTTTCGGGTTAAGCAGCTTATGCGTGCCGATGACGACATCGACCGACCCGTCTTCCAGACCTTTGATGGTCTGCTTGATTTCCTTGGGACTTTGGAAGCGGCTCATCGCAGCGACATCCACCGGGAAGCCCGAGTAACGTTCCGTAAACGTCTCGTAATGCTGTTGCACGAGCAACGTGGTCGGCACGAGGACCGCCACCTGCTTACCGTCCTGGATGGCTTTGAAGGCGGCTCGCACCGCAATCTCAGTCTTGCCGAAGCCGACATCACCGCAGATCAGACGGTCCATCGGCACCGGTTTCTCCATATCGGCCTTGACCTCGTCGATGGTGGTCAGCTGGTCAGGGGTCTCCTGATACGGGAAGGCGTCCTCGAGTTCCTTCTGCCACGGGGTATCCGGGCTGAACGCGAAACCTTTGGTGCGTTGGCGGGCCGAATACAGGCGTACGAGGTCCTGGGCGATCTCGTGCACATGCTTGCGGGCTTTCGCCTTGGTCTGCGCCCAGTCGGAGCCGCCGAGTTTGTTGAGTTTGGGGGCGTCCGAACCGATGTATTTGCTGACCTGGTCAAGCTGGTCGGTGGGAATGTACAGTTTGTCGGCGGGGGCGTTGCGTTTACTGGGCGCGTATTCGACGACCAGGTATTCCCTCGTCGTTTTCGCGCCGGCAGGGCCGATTTGGCGCTGCTGCATACCGGTGTACCGCCCGATGCCGTGCTGCTCATGAACCACGTAATCGCCGGGTTTGAGCTCCATCAGGTCGATGGCCTTGCGCCGGCGCTTCGGTGTCTTTGTTTGCCCGACGGCGCTGGAACGGCCGGTCAGGTCGCGTTCGGTGAGCAAGGCGATTCGCGCGTCCCGGTCCACGAACCCGTCGACGGCGCGCGAACGCAATACGCCGAAGCGCGTGATGCCGGTCTCGTTGACGGCTCGTTTGAGTCTGGCGAGCGTTCCTTGGGCTCCGGCGGTGATGGCCACGACGAATCCGGCGTCAATCAGCCCTTCAATACCGGTGGCGGCTTTCGACTCATCACCCCGGTATTCCTGCGGGGAGCTTGCGCCGATGCGCACATTGCCCGGCAGGCCTGGGTCCACGCCG
>NZ_JBJEIH010000022.1:0-16218 GCF_051876855.1 Bifidobacterium sp. | reverse complement strand
CACGACACACCCCGGCACCAGACACACTTGACAAATTACATAGGGACACCCCCCCGCAGACTTTCCAGACGGGCGAGTTCAAGTGAACGCCGCAACATTGTGGAGTAGCCCCATATTCCGTACGCACATAATCCGGTCTCCCGGAACACCGGAATCTCGATGCTCTGACATCGCCAATGCGAAATCAACGCCACTCAGCACTCGTCACTCGCACAATGACACTCCCGGAGCGGTGTACCAGAGACGACAGCACATTTTCCTCAAGCAGTGACACTGGAATGTAGTCGTTCGACGTACCTTCTTGAAGCTTCAGTCCCAGTGCCCAACCTGTTTCGCCCACGAAAATAGCAACAGAGCTTTTCGCGGACTGAACGATATACGCTTGCTGCTCCGAGAGCCCGGAGAGCAACGCGTCGAAAGCAACCGGGGCAACGCGGATTTTCTTGCCGCTATTGCTTAGCCCCTTCTCCAAACTGATGGCACGTGAGCCATGATGATGGGCGAAATCGATTCTTCCTAAAGGCAGTGGCCTTCCGCTCTGCATGAAATCATAAAACCGCGACTGCCGGTCACGACAGGTCTTGTCCTGTGATGCAAACACCTCGAAGCCACAGAGATGGGCAAAATTGCCTTTCGTGAACACAATGCGGACGACGGAACCATCATCACCAGAAAGCGTCAACGTGCCGGCATGAACAAGCTGCAAATACTGAGGGAACACCTCCCGGCGTATCTGCGTCAGGAGACGCTTCTTCTCTTTGCTGTAGTTGACCATCGGCATCTTTCAGGCAAAAGAACGGGGCGGGATTTGATTCCCGCCCCGTTCTCGGGTCTGTGCCCACTGCGTAGGCCGGTCGCCGCACTCTCGCACGACGTGCGCTCGCCTTCCGTGTCTCAACGGTTTCACACAGGCGGGATGCTACACCTTCCTCACGGGTTATCGGCCCTTTCGGGCCGGCGAAGGTATCCGGCAGTGACCTCGTGCAAGCCATTCCGCCCGCCCCGACCGACCGGGAAGCCGGATTGGGGGATGACTGAAAGACTTGTCATGACTATCATATGGCATCCGCAAATCCGAAGTCAACCACGCCGCGCAAGCCTTGCAAGCATGTTCGCGGACAGCCTTCGCGCCAGAATACGACGTCGCCGCCGCACATAATGATTGCCAACGGTCGACAGAACTTGCCACGGGCCTTGACGAGCGCAGCCCTCTCTAGTCAATCGACAACCCCGACACCAACAGTTTCCTCGGATTCCCGGCAACCATCCGGTGCAAGTCGTCTTCGCTTACCCCCATCGCGTTGAGCCGTTCCAAGAACGTTGCAAGCCCGTCGACAGGCCCCACCGCCCCGGCCTGTCCCAAATCGCTGGACAGGATGACATGCTCCGCGCCGAGGTACCGTATACTTTCCACGATCTGCCGCCAAGGACACAACCCGTGCAACGGCGTGAAATAGCAGTGTTCCACCATCGCCCCGCAGTCCACGTACCGCCGTTGCATCGAAATAGATGCTTTCGTAATCGGCAGCGATGCGTGGGTCACCAGGATCCGCCGGATGCCCATCTGCGCGGCCTGCCGGATCAAGACAAGACTTTCATGAGGCGACAAATGCCCGGTGGCGAGCACCATGTCGAACGCCTTGATGCATTCAAGCACCGCCATGGTTTGCGCGGTGAGATTCCCCTCATCATCAAGGACACTGATTCCCGGTTCCCGCACCGGCAACCGATTGGACGCCCCCAGGCGCGGCCCCGTGGCATGCCGGTTCGCATACCGCGCGTCATTGTCGGCATCCACCGTGGGAAACCAGACGATCCTTCCTCCCATGCGACCGCACGCATACACCGCCGCGGCATTGAGCCCGCCCACAGGGTGATTGAGCACAATGCCGCCGAACACCCGGAAATCCGTCCCCGGATGCAGCGACCGAATCGCCTCGCTCGCCACCGCGGCCCTCGCACTGGAATCGCCTTGGTGACATTTGCTGACGAACCCCGCCATGCCCGCGCACATCGCCCGTTGAGCCAGTGCGATATCCGTCATGCTTCTTGACGCGACATCCGGCATGGTGTGGGCATGCATATCGATTGCATCCCTGATCAGATCGATTCTCATCGCCTCAACCCCCGTAGCATCAGCCTTCATAGCATCAACCTTTGCAGCCTTAACTCCATCACTCTCAGTTCTCGCACCCGGCCTGCCTGTCTTTGATGTATGCGATGAAATTGCGTTCCGCCGCCGACAATCCCCCGTCGTTTCGCCAGATGAGACGGACTTCGGACAGCGTTTCCTCGCACAGTGGCTTCGCGACAAGCCCACGTCCCGTACCATTGGCGAGCGCCGACTCAGGAAGAATCGCGACGCCCAGATTCTTCTCGACCAAAACCAGCGCGTTCATCAGCGGGGAGAACTCGCAGAAAATATCCACCGGCAGACCGGCTTTCTCGAAACCCTGCCGGATTTCAGCGCACCTGGTTGTCGGAACAATCAGGCGTTCACGGCTCAGATCCTCCAACGTGACATCCCCATCCTTGGCGCACAACGGGTTCTCGGCGGAAACGACGGCGGTCCAACGTTCCGTGGCGATACGAATCGACCCGTACTGATGACTCTGATGGCCCTCATGGCTCTGAGCATCCTGACGATCCGACGAAACCGCCGTACGAATCAACGCGATATCAATCAGATG
Source organism: Bifidobacterium sp. (assembly GCF_051876855.1). Lineage (GTDB taxonomy): Bacteria > Actinomycetota > Actinomycetes > Actinomycetales > Bifidobacteriaceae > Bifidobacterium. The sequence goes on along the minus strand of NZ_JBJEIH010000022.1, from coordinate 13,528 downwards.
TCTGCGTAACCGTTCGATGACATCCTCCGTATTCGCGGTCCAGATATGATAACTGACATTCGGCGAACCGCCGCTGAATCCCTCAATCCATTCGGGCAGATACACCGTTCCCGCCGTCTCGATCGCCCCGATGTATATCCGGCCGGAAGTCCCCTCGCTCATCTCATGCAGTTGAGCGACCGTCTTCTCCTCGAATTGCAGCATCTGCCGGCACTGTCGCATCAGATACGACCCCTCTTTGGTGATATGCAGCCTTTTCTTCTCGCGCGTGAACAATTGCACGCCGAGCTGCTGTTCCATCCGTTTGAGCCGTCGCGTCAGATGCGGCTGGGTGACGCCCAGTTCCTTCGCGGCACGGGTCAGATTCTCATGCTGCGCGATGGCGAGGAACATGATCATATCCTGCGAATCCATTATTCCGTCCTCCCCCACACGCAATCCGCGTCCGTCAAGCGCCCGGACAACCCCGCAAACAGATTGTCCACCGCCTTGTTACCCACCCGTTCCAACGCCTCCTCGGTGCTTCCACCGATATGCAGCGTGCTGATGAAATTCGGCAGATGCAGCAGCGGGGTCTTGGGATCGGGGATTCCGTCAGTGAAGACATCGCACGCCGCACCGGCGATCCTGCCTTGACAGAGCGCATGGTACAGGGCCTGCTCATCCACGATTCCCCCGCGCGCGGTGTTCACCAGCAGCAGGCCGGGTTTGGCATGCGCGAGCGCTCGCTGCCCGATCATACCTTCCGTCTCTTGGTTGAGCGGGACATGTACGCTGACGACATCCGCTGCGGCGAACAAATCGTCCAAAGTGTCTATTTTCGTCATTCCCAGGTCTACCAATTCCCTCGCCGACTTGTGGGGGTTGTAGCACAGGATCATGCATCCGAACGCAAGACGCATGATGGTTGCGACACGCTGGGCGATATGGCCCGAACCGACCAGGGCGATGCGTTTGCCCCAGATTTCATGTCCTATGGTCTGGGTTTCGCCGAACGATGTGAGTTTCCCCGCTTCGACGCAACCGTTGATGTATTTGAGTTTCCGCGATAAGGCAAGCATCATGGATACCGCAAGCTCCGCCACGGATTGCGCACTCTGCCCGGGGACGTTTGTCACGGGGATGCTAAGCTCTTTGGCGGTTTTCACATCGATATGGTCAAGCCCGACGCCGTGCATGGAAACCACCCGAAGTTTACTCGCGCGCCGCAGAATATCGCCGGTCACCTCGGCTCGCCTGACGATGATGCCATCGAGCTGTTCAGGATGGTCGAAGGTATCGACGATGGTGTATTTTGCTTCGATCCTCCGTCTGGCGGACGGCGCAATATATTCGCTGAGATAGATGTTCATCGCTTGGATTGCTCTTTCATTCCCCTCCGTATGTTGACAGCGCAGCCGGGATGCTGCGCACGATCGGCACATCACATGACGGGACGGCTCATTCTCCGCACTGGCGATGACGCAAGGCGGCGACATGTCAACGAAGGATGCATCCGCATCACGTGATGAGCATAACGCAGCACCACTCATACGTCCAATGCCAAAATCGCTCATACTTCATGCCGATTTCGTATATGTCAGATTTGTGATGCATACGAACGAGGATTCGAAGGGATTCTGCCTTCCTGCGGATGATTTTCCAACAGGAACGTTGAAATTGCACGATTCGGAAATATCGCCCCTGAAACCGGTATCGATAGAACACCGACGAAACCGGATCGACGCGATATTCTCCCGCGCCGACCTGAGATGCTATCGTATGTCTTTCGATATCGAGACGATCCCCTACATCCGAACAGGGCGAGACACGTCGAATATCCGAACAATGAAGCCCAAGGCAATCCTTCGGTCTTGCAGCCCCCGCGACCCACCCCACATAAAAAGCCGGCGGACAACCGCACCGCAATGGTGCGCCCGTCCGCCGGCTTGTTGCAATAGATTACTCAGGCGAAGTCTGTGCCCGTTTGCCCGGGCGAGAACAGGTCCTCGACATTGTGCCAGATCTGCCGTGTGACAGCCGGCTTGTTCATCGAGTACAGATGCACCCCGTCAACACCGTGGGCCACAAGATCGGCAATCTGGTTCGACGCATAGATGACACCCGCCTGCTTGAGTGTCTTCGGGTCGTCGCCCCACTTGTCAAGCAAGGATTCCAGGGCCAGCGGCACACGTGACGAGCACATGCGCACCATGCGCCTGATCTGCTTGGCATTGGTCACCGGCATGATGCCCGCCTCGATCGGTACATCGATGCCTGCTGCACGCGCCTTGTCGAGGAAGTGGTAGAAGTCCGCGTTGTCATAGAACAACTGGGAAATCAGGTGGCTTGCGCCCGCATCAACCTTGATTTTGAGATTGCGTATGTCCTCATCAAGGTCGCTCGCCTGCGGGTGACACTCCGGGTAGCATGCCCCGAAAATCGTCATATCCGGGTCATGCTCTCGGATGTACGCGACCAAATCACTGGCATGTTCGAACGCGCCCGCAGGTTCGCGATCAGGCACCGGGTCGCCTCGCAGCGCGAGCACCGCGGACACCCCCGCCTGCCTGAACATGTCAAGCGCCTCGTCGACCTGTTCCCGCGTAGTGTACTGCGCGGTCAGATGTGCGACGGCGGGAATGTCATACTCCTTGCGGATGGTGTTCGCGATGCGCGCGGTCGCCGTCCGGTCAGACGACTTGCCGGTTCCGTAGGTCACCGAAATGAAGTCGGGGTTGAGTCCTTGCAACCCGTCGAGCGTGTCGTAGATGGTTCCCACCGGCGCATTACGCTTGGGTGGGAACACCTCGATGGAGAACATCGGCTGGTGCATGTCACTTCCCCAGTCTTGCGCGCACCGCCTTGGCGGCGGCGACCAGATGCTCCAGGCTCGGCCAAGTTTCCGCGTTGCCACGGGTCTTCAGGCCGCAGTCGGGGTTGATCCACACCTTGTTGACGTCCATCTTGGCGAGGATCTCGTCGATGCGATGCTCGATCTCGGCTTCGCTCGGGATACGCGGCGAGTGGATGTCGTACACGCCCGGACCGGCCTCAGTCTCGAAGTTCGCGTCATGAATCGCGTCGAGCACGACCAGATCGCCACGGGAGGCTTCGAAGGAGATGACGTCCGCGTCCATCGCGTCGATATCGCGGATGATGTCGTTGAACTCCGAATAGCACATATGCGTGTGGATCTGCGTGGTGGGCTTCACGGCGGAGTGCACGAGACGGAACGCCGGAATCGCCCAATCCAGGTACTTCTTGTGCCAGTCGCTCTTGCGCAGCGGCAGCTTCTCGCGCAGGGCGGCCTCATCGATCTGGATGACCTTGATGCCGGCCTTCTCCAGATCGAGCACCTCGTCGCGGATGGCGAGCGCCAGCTGCTGGGTCTGCAGTTCATGGCTGACGTCCTCACGCGGCCAGGACCAGTTGAGGATGGTGACCGGGCCGGTGAGCATGCCCTTCATGATGTGCTTGGTGCGTGACTGCGCGTAGGCGCTCCATGCGACGGTGATCGGTTCTGCGCGGGAGACGTCGCCCCACACGATTGGAGGCTTCACGCAACGGGTGCCGTAGGACTGCACCCATGCATTCTTGGTGAACAGGAAGCCGTTGAGATGCTGGCCGAAGTATTCGACCATGTCGTTGCGTTCGAATTCGCCGTGGACGAGCACGTCGAGGCCGATCTGCTCCTGATGTTTGATGCATTCGTCGATCTGCTGCTTGATGAACTCGTCGTACTGTTCACGGGTGATTTCACCCTTGCGCAGACGTGCACGTTCGGCGCGCACTTCCTTGGTTTGCGGGAAGGAGCCGATGGTTGTGGTCGGCAGCAGCGGCAGGCCGAGCGCCTCACGCTGCAGCTTCTGGCGTTCCGCGCGGGCCGGCTGACGAACGAAGTCATCTGCATTCAGCGCGGCGAGACGCTTGGCGACCGCCTGGTCCGGGGTGACACGGGTGCCGTCGAACAGAGCCTGGTTGTCGGCGAGCGCCTGGGCGTTGCGGCGTGCGGTATCGTCTTGGTCGGCGAGCACCGCGATGTCGTGCAGTTCGCCGAGCTTTTCCACAGCGAATGCGAAATGCTTGAGCACCTGCGGCTCGAGCCCGGTTTCCCCTTCGGTGCTGAACGGCACGTGCAGCAGGGAGCATGCGGTGGATACGGCGATGTCGTCGGTTTTGGTACGCAGCGCGTCGATTACGCCGAGGCTGACGGCATAATTGTTGCGCCAGATATTGCGTCCGTTGACAACGCCTGCGAAAATGGTCGTGCCTTCGGCGACGCCGTACTTGTCCACGGCGGCGAGGTTCTCGTCCTTGCCTTCGATCAGGTCGAGCCCGATGCCGTCGAAGCCCAGCAGGTTCACGGTTTCGTAAATGTCGGCGATGTGGCCGAAGTACGTGTTGAGCAGCAGCTTGACCTTGCCGTCGCGTGCGGGCAGGATCTTGGAATACAGGCTCTTGAACAGTTCGACATCTCCGTCTTCCTTGTCGAGCACGAGGTACGGCTCGTCGAACTGCACCCACTGGGCGCCGAGCTCAGCGAACTTGCCGAGCACCTGCGCGTAGACGGAGGCGATGTCGTTGATCAGGCCGCGGTCGAATTCGAGTTCCTCGGCCTGCGGGTTGCGGGCGAGCTTGAGGAAGGTGTATGGGCCGATGAGTACCGGCTTGGTGATAATGCCCAGCGCCTTCGCCTCGTTGAATTCGTCGAACGGCTTGGTGCTGGCGAGGTGGATCTGCGTGGAGCTTTCGATTTCCGGCACGATGTAGTGATAGTTCGTGGTGAACCATTTCTTCATCGGCAGCGCGGTCACGTCACCCTTGTCGCCCTGGTAGCCACGGCCGATGGCGAACAGCGTGTCCTCAGGCTGGTCGAAGCCCAGGCGCTGGTAGCGCGCCGGGACGGCGCCCAGCAGAATCGCGGTGTCGAGCATCTGGTCGTAATAGCTGAAATCATTGCTAGGGATGAGGTCGATGCCGGCTTCCTGCTGAAGCTTCCAATGGTTGGCGCGCAGCTGCTTCGCGGTGGTACGCACGTCTCCGAGTGTCTTGGCGCCTTTCCAATACCCCTCGATGACCTTCTTCAGCTCTCGGTTGCTACCGATGCGCGGGAACCCGGAAACAGAAGTCAGTGCTGTCATATGGCTGTCCTCCAAAATCGAAACGGATATCTATTGCAACGCGCTCACCATATCAAAAATCCGCGTGACAAGGTCATCAGCCGATTATGGGTGTCGTTATAAGACTGACTTATATCCATGGGATTCCAGACGCTGTCGGCTTAGGCATCGAACAGATGGATACCTCGTATTAAGCACGGTTTTCTGCGGATTGTCGTCGGTCTAGGCGGTTGGTATGTGATCTCGTCGCACGGCTTTCCCGCTAGGGTGCCATCAACCGACTGGGCAGCATCAGGCTGCGAATACCGTCAGATGAAAAACTTGGTCTGATATCAAAGTTCAAGTTATCACCATGCGACGCAGATGATTCTCGATCCTCACGAACATAGATGACCACAAACGTAGCTGACCACGCCGCCTCATGCTCACTCACACGTTATCCGGTGCACCTATTACTTGCCGTTGCTTCATTCCTAGCAGCAGGCACCTCAGTCGCTGAAATCCTTAGGATTGAGCACTGCAAGCAGATCCGCCGCATGCACCTGCCAGCTTGAGAACGGTTGATTGGATCCGAATACCACCACCGATGCCGGGGACAACCCCAGCTGAAGCCGGTCAAGTACCGACTGCTCCGAACGTTCCGATGCAATCCATTCGGATGCGATGGATACCGTGGGTTCATGGCCGACGACCATGAGTTTGTGGTATTTATCCGGCGTGCGCGCGATTTCGTCGAACACCGCCTGGACTCCGCCCTCATACAGGCTCTGCCGATAATCTACCTGCGGTCCGTCGCCGAACACCTTGAGCATCCGGTCCAGCGTCTGCTGGGCGCGAACCGCCCCAGAGCACGCGATTCGGTCAGGAACCAGTCCGAGCGACTCGATTCCACGTGCCACGTTTTTCGCCTGTTTGCGGCCTTTGTCCGTCAGCTCACGGGCACGGTCCCCCGCCAGATTCGCCGGTTCGGTTTTCGCGTGACGCATCACTAGCAGCACGTACCGATATTGGTCCGCTGTCTTGGCGATGTTCTTCAGTGATTGTGCCATTTCCTGCCTCTTTCGACTTGCTTTGTCCTTATTCCAACTCCGAGGAAGCATCATCCGCGGATGTGGCGGCACCGGATTGCTGCCCTGATTGTTTGGAGGAGATGTTGGCGACCTGCGCATCGAGGTCGCGGAGGACTTTGCGCAGTTTTCTATCGGAGATATCGCGCAGTTCCAAGTCTTCGAGCTGCGCTGCACGCTGCTGCGCACTCAACTCGTCAACGTCGGTGGTCGTGTCCTTCGTGGCGCGATCCCGCTTATGCAATGCGTGGCATCCTTCGGCCATGGCGCGGGTGATGATGAGGAAGCCGGTATGCCCGATCATCTGATGATCCGGGCGAACGGCCAAACCTTGTGCCTTCCAGCTGCGTTCCAGCGTTTCCTGGATGTCCGGCTCGGTCCACACCCCCGTCTGCCGCAGGGATTCGGCCATACGACTCAACTGCGTGGTCGTGGTGACGTAGGCGACAAGCACCCCGCCGGGGGCGATGACACGATACGCCTGTTCCAGACGATTCCACGGATCAAGCATGTCGAGCACGATTCTGTCGAAGGCATGCTCCGGCAGTTCGCGTGCGACACTGTCAAAATCCCCGATGCGCAAATCCCACCATCCAGGACGCTCACCGAAATACACGGTGGCGTTCCCGAGGGCGACCTTCGCGAATTCCGGCCTCATTTCGATGGTGGTCAGTGACCCTTCGCACCCCACGGCATCCAGCAGGTTCAGACTCATGGCTCCGGACCCCGCGCCGGACTCCAGAACCTTCATGCTTCGCCTGATGTCCCCCAACTGGATGACCTGCGCGATGTCTTTCGGATACATAATCTGCGCGCCTCTGGGCATGGACAGCACATAATCGGCCAGACGCGGACGCATCACCGCGTACTCCCACCCGCCGATCGCGCGTGCGGACTTCCATGGTTTGCCTTCATCACGTTCGGGATGCTGTTGGTTGATCTGTGCCTCACGTTTCGCTCTGACAGTCGTGACCACAATCCCCTCGGTCCGTCCGATGATCTGGTCATGCATGATCAAGCCGTGTTCGGTTTGGGTCGTACCGCCTGCAATCAGCTGGTCGGTGATCCGCTTGCCTTTCCGGTCGGTGAATTGCACCTTCTCACCGGCCTGCAACACTCCTCGGTTCGGCATACTGTCCTTTCCCCGCGTACTACGCGCTGTTCGTTACTCTGTGTCTATGCTATCGCCGTCGGCGAAGTCCCGTCGACGAACCCGCTTCCCCGTTTGAGCGAGTCATCGTTTCCAATCATCGCCGCCAATCACCGTCTCCACGCGAACCAGCTCTGGCAGGATGGCGAATCCGATGCTGCATCAGACGGCGTAGGCACCCCACCTGTTGTGCTCATGGGTGACGTTGAGCCGCAAGCCGAATATGCCGCTGAGCCGTTCAGAGGTGAATCCGCGCTCAAGATCGCCTGCGTAGACGATGGTGCCCGGTTGCGGGTCTCCCCCGGCGACGTTGGTTTCGTAAGCGTCCGCTTCGGAGCCTTCAAGTCTGCCCATGATCGCGACATGGTCGAACCCTTGGGGGATTTCTTCCAGCCGATGCGTCACGAGCACCACGGTCCGATCCCTGTCTTCCCTGCCGATTCTGGCGAGCGCTCGAAGCGCGATTTCACGACCGCCCAGATCAAGACCAGTTGTCGGCTCGTCGAGGATCAGCAGTTGAGGATCAGCCATCAGCGCTCGGCAGATGAGTACACGTGTGCGTTCCCCCTCAGACAGGCGATACATTTGCTTGCCTTCGAGATAGGAGATATTGAATTTCGCCATCAGCCGCCGCGCTTGTTGATACTCCTCGGGAGTATACGTATCACGCCAACGGCCCAAGGTGGCAGTGAGTGCGGTGACGACTGCGTCCAACGGGTCCTCTTGCGGGGGCAGTTCCCTGGCGAGCGACGCGGAGCTCAATCCGATCAGGGGACGGTAGGAGAACACGTCGACTTTGCCAAGCCTGTTGCCGAGGATGTCAACCGTGCCCTCCGAGGGGAATCCTCTGGTGCTCATCATGTTGACGAGCGTGGATTTTCCGATGCCGTTCGGGCCGAACAACACCCATTTCTCCCCTCGAGCGATGGTCAGGTTCACATCGGTGAGAATCACCCTGCCTCGTCTGCGGAATTCGACGCCGGACAGTTTGATCGCCGGGGTCTCGCTCCCGGTGGGATTGAGATCATATCCGCGCACAGCATCGCGTCCGGACGATTCGCGCTTGCCGTGCCCCGGTGTCGCTCCCGTTGGTGTAGGTTCAGTCCTGCTCATTTCAAGCCATCCTTTGTTCGTACGTTGAGTGTTTGCACTTGGTCGGCAATTGACCGTCCCATACCGTCTCAGCGTTGTCCGCCATACAGCTGCCAAGGCGCCCTCGGTGAGTGTATTCCGCCACGCCGAGGACGGATGCAAGACGGGATCTTCTATTCGAAGATACGCAATGATCCGCGCGGTGCTGTCAGTATCAAGAGACCACGACCGCCGTGCCGCTCGCGGTGACCATCAGCATGTTCGAGCCTTCGCCTAAAGTCTCGTAGTCGATGTCAACGCCGACTACGGCGTTCGCGCCATACTGTTGGGCGCGCTGCGCCATCTCGTTGAGCGCCTGCTCGCGCGCTTTCATGAGTTCATCCTCGTATGACTGAGAACGGCCTCCGAAGAAGTTCCTGGCTCCGGCGAACATGTCTTTGACGACGTTGACGCCTGAGACGACTTCGCCAAAGACAATGGGCTTGTATTCGACGATGGCGTGGCCTTCGATGGTGGGGGTGGTGGTCAGGATCATCAGCTTGCCTTTCTCATGGTCATGGCTCTTGCACGTGAAATGTCGGTGTATGGCCATTCTATCCCGGCGACACGCCGAGAAAAATAACCGGATATCGTGTGCTGACACGACTTGCATAGACGTCCCGACGAGTACCATGGTGGATGACCTGATTGAAACGTTCATCGACGAAGTGGTTGAAAGGACCGGCCAAATATGAATTCACCAATGATTAGACCGATACTGTACATGATTCTCGGCGCGTTGCTGCTCATCAAACCGGATTCCAGCCTGCTGTTGGTGCAGCTCACAGGAGTTGCGCTGATCCTGTGCGCGGTATTTCTCGGCTATACCGGTCTGAAAGCTCACAAATCGGGCGACGATACAACCGGCAACGAGTCAACGCTGACGCTGTTCTCGTGCGCGGTATGTGCTGTGGTCGGTGTCGTATTCCTGATTTCGCCTGGTGTGTTCGTCTCATTGGTGTTTGTGGCGCTGGGCATCATCATCATGGTGTCCGCGGCATTGGATCTGGTGCCTGTCCTGCGAGAAGGCCGTGCCTCTCAGCAGCTTGGCACGGTTATCCTTGATATTGTCGCCCTCGTCGTGGGGTTGGCTATTATGATTCATCCCGGCGGAGCGAACGACATGCTGTGGCGGATCATCGGACTGTTGTTGCTCATCAACGGCGTGCTGGGACTGGTCGATATCATACGGAATCCGCGTCGTACTGTCGTGGATACGACAACGGCTGACAGCAACAATCAGTAAGCTCGACAGCAGCCGCGAGAGATGGTTCCGCCCGCGCGTCGGCAAGATTGGCCTGCAAGCGCCCGTGCGGAACCGCAATGCTGCATGCATTATTCCGCACGCCCAGCCAATACCGCACTACAACAGGTGGATGAGCACCATATAGCACAGCGTTCCCCCGACCATCGGCGTCAGCATGTCACGTCTCCACGCGTATAAACCCGTGACGACAAGCAGGGAAACGAGTTCCGGCAAACCGTGTGAACCGCTGGTGACGCTCACATTCCTCAGGCAATAGACGATGAGCAGCCCGAACACCGCAGGCGCCAACACTTTGCCCAGATACTTGATGACCGGCGGTATCGGGCGGTTTTCCGAAAACACGAGATACGGGGTGAACCGTGTGGACACTGTACCCAGAATCACCACGAGTATCGTGATTAGTTGCTGTTGCCAAGTCATGGTCGCCCCTGAGGTTCAGTGCCGCGTTCCAACGGACGCCGTATAGCCAGCAGCAGCACAAGGATGATGGCCATGGCGGGGATGATGAAGCGTTCCGGACCGAACACCAGCAACGCGGCGAGCGAGCCCACGACCCCGATGAGTTCGCAGATGTGGTCAGTCAATACGTGGCGCAACGACGTGCCATCCTGGAACCATTGCTGCAGGAAAATCACCATGAACATCGCCGTCATCACGAAATCAAGACCGCTGATATCCACAGTGATGAGACTGCCAAAAACAGCGCCTGCCGCTGATCCCACGACCCAGTACATCTGGTCGAGGAAGGAAACCCAGAAGTAGAACCATCCGCGGTCCACGTGCCGGTCGCACGGAATGCGGGCGGAGTAATTCACCGAGAACGTCTCATCGCTCGTCGTAAAGATGAGATACGGCTTTTTCCAACCCATATTCCGGTATTTGCCAAGCATGGCGATCCCGTAGAACAGGTGGCGCGCCCCGACCACCACAGCTGTCAGGAGCGCAGACAAGGGGTTAAACGACGATGACAGGATTCCTACGAGGAGGAATTCCATCGAACCGGTGTAAATCACCAAGGCGGTGACAATCGGGAGCCAGAACGGGAATCCGTGAGTGGTCATCAACACCCCATACGTGATACCCAGGAACAGGTATCCGGTTAAGACCGGCAGCGTGTTCGGCCATGCCCACCGCAGGGCAGTCAGGATGCGGTCGCGCCTCGATCCGGTTGAGGTGCGAGAGGCGAATCCGGAAGCGGACGCAGAATCGCCGTCAATATCGTGTTCGACGGCATTGTCGGTAACTTGTCCGGAAGCGGATCCGGCGGAATAACCGTTGGGATCACCGGATACAACGTCACGGTCGGCAACAGCACAATCCATGATTCCACCATGTTCAGCGCCGGTTGAATCCACGGCCTTCCGTTCGTCATCGGCGGAACCGGAAATCGCGGAATGCACTAATCCATCTGCGGTATCGGCGCTTTGTGTTTGTGCATCTCGGACAGCATCAACGGCTGTATGCTCGCTCATATTCCTCCTTTCCCGGTTTCGGTAGCGGAGCATATTGTGCCACTAGGGAGTTCCGCCCCACAGTAAGTCGAAGGCCGTCTGACGGTCGTAACCCGTCAGACGGCCTCGCCTCGTTGGAGCTACTGATTGGCGTTATTTCTTACGCGGCACATAAATCTGATGATCGATCAGATCCTTGTAATGCTCGACAATCGCCTGGCGCCGCGCCTTGAGGCTCGCCGTTAGCATGCCGTTCTGCTCGGTGAAGGTGTCCGGCAGGATTTCGAACTTTCTGATGGATTCAGCCCTGGATACCAGCTCGTTCGCCTTGTTGACCGCGCGCTCAACTTCCGAGTAGATAATCGGATTGCGGCTGGCTTCGTCAAGATCCTTGCACGGTTCTGCACCTTGGGATTCAAGCCATGCGTTGGCGTCGGCCAAATCAATTGTCACCAGTGCAGCGATGAACGGCTTACGGTCACCGATCACCACACACTGATCGACAACAGGGGATGTCATGACGCTGGCTTCGACCTCGCCCGGAGACATGTTCTTGCCGCCTGCGGTGATGATGATATCTTTCTTGCGCCCGGTGACTTTGATGTACCCGTCTTCGCTGATATCTCCCAAATCGCCTGTGTGCAGCCATCCGTCGACAATCTGGCTCTTGGTGATTTCAGGATGGTTGTGGTAGCCGATGCAAACGGCCGGGCTCTTGATGCACAGCTCGTCATCATCGGCGACTGCGAAACTCACTCCCTGGAACGGCTTGCCCAATGTGCCGATTCGATAGCCGACCGTCGGATTGACGCATGCAGGAGCGCAGGTCTCAGTCATGCCGTAGCCTTCCAGCAAGGGCAGGCCGACGCCGTTGAAGAAGTGCGCGATGGACATGTCCAAAGGAGCGCCGCCGCACACCGCGTATTCGCATTGCCCGCCGAAGACATCCATAATCTGCTTGTAGACGAGCTGGTTGTAGATGGCATGCTGAATCCGCAGGGAAATCGGAATGTTGCCACTCTGCTGGGCACGGGACCATGCACGCGCGACATTGGTTGCACGGGCGAAAATCCGTCCTTTGGTGCCTTTACCGGCCTTCTGTGAGGCGGCGTTGTAGATCTTCTCGAACACTCGCGGCACAGCAAGGACGAAGGTCGGCTTGAACGCGTGGAAATCAGCGAGCATCGACTTGAAATTGCTGGACAGACCGAGCGTCACATTCCCAGCGAAACACACATACTGCATGTATCGCGCGAAGACGTGGGCTAGCGGAAGGAATAGCCACAGACGGCGACCGGGCTTGGTGACGACATCAGGCATGGTGATCGTGCCGGACATCACGATGAATACGAAATTGCCGTGGCTCAGTTCGATACCCTTCGGAGTACCGGTAGAACCGGACGTATAGACGATGGTCGCGAGATCGTCACCCTTGACAGCGTGCGCACGTTCATAGAACTCTCGATCGGACACGCCTTTGCCGAAAGTCTCAATGGCGTCAAGTGCATCAATCGCAATGACATAGACGTCTCCCAGCTCAGGGCATTCCTGACGGACAGACTCGATTTTGTCACGCTGGCTGTCGTCTTCGGCAAAAGCCATGCGCACATGCGAATCGTTGAAAATCATGCGGACTTGTGCAGGAGAGTTGGTCTCATACACCGGAACGGTGACTGCGCCAATGGACATGATGGCCAAATCAAGTGCAGTCCATTGCCATGATGTATGGGCGATGATGCCGACCGAATCGCCCGGCATAATGCCGCGCGCGATCAGTCCTTTGGCCAAGGCCACGACTTTGTCCTTAAATTCAAGGGCTGTGAAGTGCTGCCAGCTGCCGTCAGCACCATGATATTCAATCAGCGTATCTTCCGGAGTCCGTTCGGCACGATCCTCAAGGATGGTGAAGATGCTGCGATCTGCATTGATCGGTGTGGTGAGTGGCTCGGTGTATTCCTTGATTATCTTGCTCGTCATGTATTCTCCTGTGGGACGAATCCCGTAGGCCTTGCAATCACATGATGATCACGAGGCCATGATGTATGGACATATCCATAAACAGTCTAATAGAAGGTGCCAATTTCAGTGTGGCGTGTTGTTCTGCGTGTCAACACAGCCTGCACGGATCCGGCAGTTCGCAATCATTCTGAGAGACCCCTTTCCCACGTGTTGAAGGTATGAGTTCTCTGACACTGGTTACTCTGCCGGGTTGTTTTCCATGACCGGTTTGGATGGTTCTGTATTCAGTCCACGCTGCTAATGATAATTCCTGAGGGTTGTATGCCTACGCAGATGCGGTGTATATGGTTTGCGTGCGCTGGGCATTGCAGCATGATGTGTTGCCGTTGCCGAAGTCTGTG
>NZ_JBJEIH010000021.1:45884-55584 GCF_051876855.1 Bifidobacterium sp. | reverse complement strand
CTACTGCATCACCGATGATGATGAGTTCTTCAAGCGTGCGCCGTGTGGCCAGTTGCGCCCACGAGTGGAGCAGGTCAAGCGTGCGCAGCCCGCTACGGTGCCGGATCACTGATTCCTGAGTCCCGATGTGCCATCGGTGTTCTCTGATTCCCATGCATCGTGCGCGCGGCATACCGGGCAGACTGGTCGCGTCGAGGAGATTCAGCGTCTCGTCGGGATGTCGAAGTGCTGGGATGCATTGAAGTTCCAGAGATGTCGCCGCTGCGAAGATGAGTTGCGTGCCGGCGTTGTTCGGTAGCGACAGACATTGTTGTTGTGTGGCGATACTTCGCGCCTGCAGTTGCTCGTGGAAGCCCTGTGTTTTCGGAGCGAAGTTCGAGGAGCGCTGGGTAATACTCATGATGATGTTCCTGTTGTGATGTTCGTTCCCGGATTCTTTCTGATGCAATACATGTGCATATTACGAATGCGCTGCCGGCCGGGTCCACCACGCCGGGCAAATGTGGTCGAAAGACGCCCCCGCATCTTCATGACTTCTCCACATGCTATCGTGGGCATGTCCGATGGGTCGTCCACGTGCCACAGCGCGGTTCGCCCATCGCGTGAACCTTGCCGCCGGCCGCATCGCCGGCGACCGGGCGAGTCGCAGTAACCTCAGCACGGCGCCCATCCGTCGTGCACAAACCAAGAATCCAAGAATCAAGGAGAGAGCGGAACTTATGGAGAAGTTCTTCCATCTCAAGGAGAACGGCACCACGGTATCCACCGAGATCACCGCCGGCCTGACCACGTTCTTCGCGATGTCGTACATCATCGTCGTCAACCCGCAGATCCTGAGCCAGACGGGTATGCCGTGGGGCGGCGTGTTCCTCGCCACGATTATCGCCGCAATCATCGGCACGCTGGTCATGGGCCTGTTCGCCAATGTCCCGTACGCGCAGGCCGCCGGCATGGGCCTGAACGCGTTCTTCACGTATACGGTGTGCTTCGGGCTGAAGTTCACGTGGCAGGAGACCTTGTGCATGGTGTTCCTGTGTGGCCTGATCAACATCATCATCACGGTCACCAAGATCCGCAAGATGATCATCCAGGCGATTCCTGAGGTGTTGCAGCACGCGATCGGCGGCGGCATCGGCCTGTTCGTCGCGTATGTCGGTATGCTCAATGTCGGCTTCATCACCTTCACCCCGAAGGATACGAAGGCCGCGGGCAAGGGTCTGGCAACTGCCGCGACCCCGGGCCTGGCCACGCTGAACAACCCGACGCTGTGGCTGTTCCTCATCGGCCTGCTGCTGGCCATCGTGTTCACGGTGACCAAGGTGAAGGCCGGCCTGCTGCTGACCATCATCATCACCACAATCATCGGCATTCCGATGGGCCTGACCACGATGTCGAATTCCGTGTCGATCGGCGAGACCTTCTCCCAGCTGCCGACCACGTTCGGCGCGATTTTCAGCGCTAAGGGCTTCCCGGCGCTGTTCTCCGACCCGGCGCGTATCCCGCTGGTGCTGGTGACGATTTTCGCGTTCTCGATGTCCGACACCTTCGACACACTGGGCACCTTCATCGGTACGGGACGCCGCAGCGGCATCTTCTCCGACGAGGATGAGAAGGCCTTGGAGAATGGCTCCGGCTTCAGCTCGAAGATGGATCGTGCGCTGTTCGCCGATTCGATCGCCACGTCGATCGGCGCGATTTTCGGCACTTCGAACACGACGACCTATGTGGAGTCCGCAGCTGGTATCGGTGCCGGCGGCCGCACGGGCCTGACGTCGGTTGTGGTGGCGATCTGCTTCGCTCTGTCCGCATTCCTGTCCCCGGTGATTTCCGCTGTCCCGTCCGCCGCGACGGCCGGCGTGCTGGTGATTGTCGGCTGCATGATGGCCGCAAGCCTCAAGGAAATCGCATGGGACAACATCGATGACGCGATTCCGGCGCTGTTCGCCGCCGTGTTCATGGCGTTCTCCTACTCGATTTCGTACGGCATCGCCGGCGGTTTCATCACGTACTGCATCGTGAAGACCTGCAAGGGCAAGGCGAAGGAGGTTCATCCGGTGATCTGGGTGGTCTCTGCGCTGTTCATCCTTGATTTCGTCTGCATGGCGGTGCTGTGACCGGTGCTGTGACCGGGCTATGACCGGTAAACGTCCCGGCGGTTTCGGCCGGCCGGGGCGGTGATTCCCGTCCACTCTGGAAGCGTGTGGCGGAACATTCGGCGGGGTCGTCGCATGGTGCGGCGGCCCCGTCTTGCATGCCGGCGTTCGGAAGCCGTTGCGCGAAGCCGTTGCATGAAGTCATTGCATGATGCCGTTTGAAGAGACAGTTTGAAGATACCGCCGAACGACACGCCGGGCGATGATGCCCGTGACTTCCAGCATGAGTTTTCCCAGCTGATAGTCAGTGATGAATACGTTTGCGGCGCTGTCGATTATGCTGAAGCGTTTCCGACAGCAAGGCCCGCTTATCTCCTGGCGAACCGCGAGATATCAGGGATTTGCCTGTCCGACAATCTTTGCTATAGTGAGTGCTACCGATTGCATCGGAACCAGATGGGCTTGATGGCTGAATGACGTATATGTGTGACATATAGTCTGGCATAGAGGCGCCGTCCCCGTCAGTGACCGATGCAGTGATGAAAGAACATCGACGGTTGGCCAGTGTCGGCAACCGCAGGAGCAACGGCGAAAGGGGGACCGATGACACACCATAAGCGCCTACATTCCCCGCGCCATACACCGTCGCGGCTGCGGCAAGGTACTATGTTCAGCCATGTTGCGCATCCACGCGGCATCCAAGGCGAGGGCCTGCATCGTAGACGTGTACGTTCACGTCTGCGCACCCGTGTGGTGGTGCCGTTCATAGTCACCGGCATTGTCGCCGCAATCCTGGCCACGTATCTGGTGGCGTTCTCCCCGGCAGGCGCCGCGGACGCATCCGACGGTTTCGATACGACGATCACCACGGCCGGCTCGATGCACACGTCGACACCGCTCAAGATGGGCGACAATCTCGAAGGCGAAAGCAATCCCGATACCGGTGTGGCCACATATGTGGGCGGCAACATGTACGTGGGCGAGAAAATCGGCTCGGATTCCTCTACGGTGCAGTCCAACCTGAAC
Source organism: Bifidobacterium sp. (assembly GCF_051876855.1). Lineage (GTDB taxonomy): Bacteria > Actinomycetota > Actinomycetes > Actinomycetales > Bifidobacteriaceae > Bifidobacterium. Next base: position 52,465 of record NZ_JBJEIH010000021.1, on the reverse strand, counting down.
AACGAGAACGGCATCACGGGATCATACGCCGCCGAGGCCGAGGGCTTGACGTTGGTCAATGGCCGTCTGGCCATGCGACAGTTGAAAAACAGCTGGGGTGGTCTCGGTTTTCGCTTCGGTGTCGTCGGCTTTGGCTCGCAGTATCGTCCCTCGGAAACGTATACCGACAGCAGCGGCACCCATAACTCCAGTGTCCTGGCGGTCAGGGGCAGCGACCAATCCGGTGTCACGACGCTGATGAACTCGCCTTCTGTCGATATCGCTGCATGGCCTGCAACCAGTACCGGCAGCACTGTCAACTATGGTGGTGGCTGGATTGGCTCCTCGTATGGCGCGACGCGCGATTTCTCCTATACGGCGACCGTCTCCGGGTCTTCGTCCATCGCGAACGAATGGGGGCACGGCACCGATTCGTCTTATGCATCTCTTGCGAGTGTGAGCAGCGCTGACGGCAAACGTAAAGCGGGTTCCTGGAGCACGTTCGCCGACACGTCATCGTTCACGGTCAACGGCACGGACTATTCCGGCTATCTGTCGCAGGTGAATTCTGATTCCACGAAGCTTGCCGCCCTGCGCGCCAACAGGACCTATGAGGTGGGTGTGGCGCCATCGGAGGACTTCACCCGCTACAAGTACGATTATTTCAAGCGCGAAATCTACAACGAGAAATCGGTCGACAGCTATAAATTCACGTTTTCGTCGAGCAGCATCAGTGAGAAACTCATCACGTTGACGGGTGACGGCACGTCCAGCTTCCAGGTGTTCGATCTGCCAGTATCCGCGCTCGATTCCACCGGCTATACCGGCATTGATTTCTGGCTGCGCAACATTCCGGACACCGCTTCGGTGATTATCAACGTCGTGAATGATGATGGCGGCACGGCCTCGAATACGGTGACGTTCAACAATGGCTGGCGCCTGTGGTGGGGCGGAACGAAGGATTCCGAGATCACAGACAGCGATGTCAACGAAATCGCCGGATGGTATGCGCGTGGCGCGAAGACTGACGGTGTGGGGGTATCTTCCACGTCCGAGGACGAGACCGAGGTCTTTACCACACGGGTGCAGCAACTGTTGTGGAACTTCCCGTATACGTCGCAGTTGACCATCAAAGGCGGCCAAGGGTCCGGCATGCAAACCGTCAAAAGCGGATCGACCGGTTCCGAGGGAACCGCCAAGGCCATGAGAACCACTGACGACCCGGCGGCGAGCTGGATGGGCAGCATCTACGTGCCCAATGGCAGTTTCCAGTCGCACGTTTCCACAAACGGCCGCGTCTATGTCGGCGGCGATTTCGAGATGGATAACCCGGCTACGGCAGTCGTATCATACAGCGACGGTACGGCGTTTACGAATTTCGAGAACGGCAGCAGCACCTCGGTGATCGATATGGATCAGGAACGGCATAACCTGCCGTGGTTCACATCCGATGCCGCCTCGATCACCTTCGCCAAGGTCGGCGATTCCGATGCCACGCTGCTGCCGGGCTCAACGTGGACGATCTACGGTTCGCTCAGTGACGCCGAGAACCGCACGAATCCGCTCGTCACCGTCGTTGACAACGGGAAGAACGATACGAATGCGGCCGAGGGTGTCATCACGGTCCAGGGGCTGACGGCGAAAGCCAACTATTACATCCGTGAGGCGGCTGCTCCCAGCGGGTACCAGCTCAATACGAATATCTACACGGCGCAGACCTCAAGTTCAGGTTATGCCGGCGAGAACCATCTGACAGGAAGGGTGTACACGTCGTCAGGAACGCAGATCGGCGCTTCGGACACCACCGACAATCGGTTGCATTCGATTACCGATGCGAATTCCAGTTCCGGTTCCAGTTATTACGCGATTGGCGACGTGAAAATCGGCCCGAGCGTCACGTGGCGCAAGGAGAACGAGTCCGGGCAGGCACTGCCGGGATCGCAGTGGAAGTTGACCTATACGCCGTCGTCCGGCACTGCGGTCGACTATACGGTCACGGACAACACGGTCGCACCGACCGGTGTCTTGCTTGCACTGGACGGTACTGATGTGACCGCAAGCTCGGCGAAGGTCAAGGAATACCGCAATATCGCACTGTCCGCGACGGTGGCGCCTGACGGTTCCAATCAGCAGGTGACATGGAGCACGAGCGACAGCGGTGTCGCTGTCGTATCCGACGGCGTCGTCACCGGTATCGCGGCGGGCACGGCGGTGATCAAGGCTTGCGCGGTATCGGATACCACGGTGTGCGGCAGCGTCACGATCACGGTCGAATCCGCCGACGCCACATCGCTGACTGTCGCGCGCGACGGCACCACGGTCGCTACGGCGTCCGGGGCCGTGAACAGCACTGTCGTGACAGATGCGACGGTAACCATGTTCAATGGCACCACTGTGGATCTGGATGCCTCCGCAGAACCATCGACGGTCACGCCGGTGTGGTCTTCAAGCAATACCGATGTGGTGACCGTGTCGGATTCCGGTCTGATCACCGCAGTCGCGGACGGCACGGCAATGGTGGTCGTACAAGCGGGCAACAAATCCATCAGGTTCCGCGTCACCGTCCAGGATACGGATCTGACGAAGACCGTCGTGTACTTCCACCACACCGAAAGCGGATGGACCGGCGACGTCTATCTGAAGTACCAGGCCAATGACGGCACATGGCCGACGGTGGGCAATTACACCCTGATGAAGGCGGTGAGTTGCAGCAACGACTATGTGGCCGCGGTGATCGACCTCGCACAGGCGGGTAAGGAATTCCTGTTCACCACCAGCAACACGACTGACAAAGGAAACTGGTATCAGCCAAGCAAGAACAAGAACTTCACGTTCACCGGCGGCACGGCGATCACCGTGTCCGGCGGCACCGCCACGGATGGGGCTCCTTCGGGGACATCATGCCCGGTGGCTGCAGATTCGACGTTGCTCGGTTCGCAAGCCACCATCACCGCCGGACAGACCACGACCACATCGGATACGACCACGTCTTCCGGATCGACCGCTACATCAGGGTCATCGACATCATCCACCGCGGGTTCTGGATCGGGGACGGCGAGCACCGCCAATACTTCCGCCACTCTTGACGATACCGATGCGGCGGTCGGTGTCTTCACGCTTACCGATCTTGCTGACGGCACCTACAAACTGACGGAAAGCGTCGCACCGGAAGGCTACAAGCGGGACACCACCGTCTACGGCTTCACCGTCGCCAACGGCGTGCTGAGCTGGGACTCCGGTGTCAGTACAAACTCTGACGGCTCGCTGACCGTCGTCAACAATCCGACTCAAGTGGTGTGGCGTAAAGTCGACGGTGACACCAAGCAGGCCGGCGGCACGCTGACCGCGCTGCCGGCTTCGCAATGGAAGATCACCCTGTTGGATTCCAGTGGTAGGGAAACCGACGCCGCATACTGCATCGCCGACAACAACCAGACCATCGACACGACCCGATGCACTGGCAACGCCTCAACATATACCGACACCGATACCGCCGACGGGATCATCAACGTGCAAGGGCTTCCCGCAGGCACCTACAAGCTGGTGGAAACCGTGGCGCCGGCGCTGTATCAGCTGCCGGACTCGTCAGACACGTGGTACACCTTCACCATCTCGTCGGACGGTGGCACTTCGGACATCACGGATGCCTCAGGCAGCACGACAGCGCTTGCCGACGCGTCCGGAACATCCATGAATACCATCGGCGACATCAGACAGACCGGTTCTGCCACCTGGAAGAAGACCGATATCACCGGCAAAACTCTGCTCGGCGGGTCGAGTTGGAAGGTCACGTTCTGTCCTGACAGCTCCCCGGACAGCTGCCAGAACGTCACCATCACGGACTGGGCTCCGACCGACGGCTCTACGACGAATACGGCATGCTCCACTACCTGGGCGTGCGACGTGGATCCGGAGGCTGGAGGCTTCAAGCTCGACAACCTGCAGTGGGGCACCTATACGTTGCAGGAGAGCACCGCTCCTGACGGGTATATCGCGGATAAAACATCCCGCACGTTCACCATCGTGCGCGCCAAGAGCACGATTAAAATCGATGCGAACCTGCTCACTAAAGACGTTGGATCCATCGAAAATGAGATTTCCATCACATCGTTGCCATTGACAGGAGGTGAGTGGACCCCAAGAATTGTGGCGATGATCGGTGTATCAGCGCTTGCGCTTGCAGCGGTGTCGTACGGCATCGCACGGCGGCGCAGACGCGGATAATGGCGGTTCTCCGCCAGTCGTCACCGGTGGGTATCGGCCCCTAACGATGTCCGCCGGTAGCGCCCGAAGCGTCCAGACACTCGATGGGACGCTGCAGGCGCAACTGTCGATGCCGCTGCTACTGTAATAATGAAAGATTTCTCCAGCTGCGGAGGGTGTGTGGCTGGGAAGGGGGCGGGCGTGAACCGCCCGTGTGAAACCAACGGAAGCAAGGAGAATCATGAAGAGCTCAATCAAGAAGTTCCTCTCGGGTGTGGCCGCTGTGGCCATCGCCCTGGGGGGGGGGTCTGGCACTTGGCGTAGGTAGCGCCCAGGCGGCTGATGCCAACGGCACCATCACGGTCACTGCAAGCAATGGTACTGCCGGCCATACGCTGACCGCCTACAAGATCGCCGCATACAACAGCGGCACGTATAGCGCGACTTCAGACAGCAAACTCGACACAACAACCTTCAACTACGTTGTCGATTCGAGCGATGAGGACGCCATCGAGAGCGCTCTTGATACGGCAGGCATCAGCGCAAGCGCATCAGGTACGCTCACCAAAGCCCAGGAAGGGCTCAAGCAGCTGTCGGAGGATTCTTCGGGAACCCCGTACGGCTACAAGACCGGTACGAACACGGGTGAAAAGAAGGAGCGCTTGTTCGCCGATGAGCTGGCAAAGAAGATTTCCAGCACTGATACCGCTACGAAGTGGACACCGTCCTACAGCGCGCCAGTGCCCGCCGCTACGGGTACCAATACGTTCAGCGCAACACTGCCCGAAGGCCTATATCTGATTCTTGACACGTACACGTCAGGTGAGGATTCAGCGAACAGCACCCAGTCGGTTCCAATGATCGTCGGCACGACTTTCGCCAATACCGCAATCACCGATTCCGGGAACGTCGGCACGGTGACGCTCAAGGACACGACCGCCCCCATCACCAAGGAGGTCGTTACCGATGAAAAGGGTACGGCTCCGAACAACGACCCGTCCTACAACACCACGGACACCGTGTATTTCAAGCTGACCACGAAGATCCCGAACTATGACGGCTATGCTTCGGACCCGACGCTCAGCGATCCAAAGACAACCCGCCAGCTCAGCATCGTCGACACCTTTGAAGAGGGCAAGTTCATCGACCAGACGGTCGTGTCCGTGTATGACACCACGAAGAACAAGGAGCTGACCGTCAACTCCGACTTCACCACCAAGCCCGAGTCGACCACCAGCTCTGCCACTGATCTCAACAAGCTGACTATCGATTTCCAACGGTTGGTCAACAAAGCGCAGGCGGATACTACGAAAAACCGCGGTCAGGCATGGGACGGTTGGGAGAGCGGGGATACCATCACCGTGATCGTCTCCGGCAAGCTGTCCACCGCCGCCACGACCACCACCAAGGGTTCCACCGCCGGCACCGGCGCGGATACGCAAGGCAACAACAACACCGTACAGCTGAAGTATTCGAACAACCCGTCAGACAACTCGGAGGTGAACACTGTTCAAGGCCCGATTGTGAACGTGTATACCCACGAGTTCACCATCCACAAGGTCGATGCCGCAGGCGGCGATCTGCCGGGCGCAACCTTCCAGGTGTCCACCGGAGGCACTGCGCTCAAATTCACGAAAGACGCTTCCGGCGCATACGTAGTCGATAAAGACAGCTCAACGGCGACCACCGACCTGGTCTCCGGCAGCGACGGCCTGATCAAGGTCAAGGGTCTCAAGGCCAGCAAGGATGGTGTGACTTATACCGTCAAGGAAACCAAGGTGCCTGATACGTACCTTCAGACGGTGGCACCGACCTATGAGGTCACGCTCAAGGACACTTTCGACAATGACGAATACAATCCTGCCAGATCGGGTAACGCCCTCGTAGCGGGTGATGATTGGTTGACTGACTTGTCGTACTCCTACAACACCACCCAGGACGTGTACAAACTGGTGACCGCGGGCACAAGCGACACGAGCGAGCCCACCGGAGACACCGCGTACGTCAAGAACGTGACTTCCATCACGCAGCTTCCGAAAACCGGTGCCGCGGGCATCGCGATGTTCACCATCATCGGCGTGGCGGTGATCGCCGTGGCTGCACTGTTCGCGGTGCGGGCGCGTAAGGCGGCGCAACGCGCCTGATGAGGTAGGCGCCATGGCCGTGCTACGGTGTGGCGTCCGCCGCATCGGCACATGATGCAATTTGACAGGCCCCGTCTCCGGGCCGATCCGCTCGGACCGTCCCGGAGACGGGGCCTGTCATGACTGATCGAAGGCGGCCATCGGTTCAACTCCGCAGGCCGAGGCAAGGAGGTCGCATGGCGAATCGGGCCAAGCATACGCATGTGGTGTCATCGGCCCAGCCGGCCCTGTCTGCGCAACCCGCTCAATCAGCCC
>NZ_JBJEIH010000021.1:43288-45784 GCF_051876855.1 Bifidobacterium sp. | reverse complement strand
CATGTGGTGTCATCGGCCCAGCCGGCCCTGTCTGCGCAACCCGCTCAATCAGCCCAGTCTGACAGGCCTGACAGTCCCGACCGCCCCCATGGGTTTGTGGTCAACGCCTCCACCATGCCGGAGATTTTCACTGCCGAAGACCAACAGCGACTGCGCAGAGCCCGGTCGGCGCAACGCCAGGCTCAGGTGTTCACGGCTCTCGCCATCGTCTGTGCCATCGTCGGCTGCGCGATCATCGGATATCCATACGCGCTGCAATTCATCGACCATCAACGCCAGGCGCGACTCGCGGCTCAGGTGGTCAACCAAGTGGACGGGTGGCCATACCCGAAAGCCAAGGAGGCCCTTGCGGCTGCGCGGGCGTATAACAAGCAGCTCGCCGAAGGCGGACAGGGTGATATCGGCGAGGAAACAGACCCTTTCACCACGAATGCCGGGCAGTCCACCACCAATGATGACAACGATTCCGCCTCAGCCAGGGACGCCACTTACATGAGCCTGCTCAACGCATCCAACGACGGGATCATGGGGTCGATCGTCATACCGCAGATTTCAGTTGACCTGCCGATTTACCACGGTACGAGTGCCAGTGCTCTCGCCCGCGGATCCGGCCATCTGTACGGCACGTCGCTGCCCGTCGGCGGCAAGAACACGCACGCCGTGCTCACCGGACACCGCGGCATGGTCAACGCGCTCATGTTCACGCGCATCGACGAGCTCAAAGAGGGCGACGACTTTTACATCAAGGTGATGGGGGAGACGCTTGCCTACCAGATAGATTCCATTACGGTGATTCTGCCGACTGAAGGCAGCAAGTATCTGCGGATTGTCCCGGGCGAGGACCGAGTGACGCTCATGACCTGCACGCCGTACGGTGTGAATACGCACAGGTTGCTGGTGTCCGGCCATCGCGTGCGGATGCCGGTTCCGGCGCCATACCCGCAGGATGCGCGCGGGGACGCCCGTTTGCTCGGCGTTATCATCACCGCAGCTGCCGTAGTGATCACACTCATCGGCTGGACGGTGCTGCATCGCCGGTTCCGCTGGATGCTCATGCGCCACGCCGCCGACCGCCACGGCTTCTGATGCGACACGCCGGTGGCTAGCAAGTCCGCATCGTCGCGTATACTAACCACTCGTAAACCACAGACCGTTGGTGTGACCGCAAGGTCGCCGAAATTGGTTCGCCAAGCCATCGCAGGTTGAACAGAAAGCCGCTAAAGCGGCGAGTGTGCTCTGCCTGTGTGCAGGGCTTTTTTATTGCCCGGTTTGGTGGGTCGGTTCCGAACGTCAACGGTTGACTTAGGAAGGAACGCCATGAAGAGGCCCGAAAAGGAAGCGGTGATCGCCGAGCTTACGGACAAATTCCGTAACGCCGACGCGATTTACCTGACCGAGTACCGCGGGCTTACCGTTCCGCAGATCTCTGAGCTGCGCGAAAAGCTAGGCCGCGATACTTCCTACGCTGTGGCTAAGAACACGCTGGCTCGCATCGCCGCAAAGGAAGCCGGTATCGAGGGGCTCGATGAGCTGCTCGCCGGCCCGACCGCCATCACCTTCGTGAATGGCGACGCCATTGCCGGTGCGAAGGTCCTGCGTGACTTCGCCAAGAAGAACAAGGCTCTTATCGTCAAGGGCGGTTTCTACGACGGAACCGTGTACGACGCCGAGGGCGCAAAGCAGCTGGCAGACCTCAAGTCTCGTCCGGAACTGCTTTCCGAGATGGCCGGCGCAATCAAGGGCACCATGTCCAAGGCTGCGTACCTGTTCACCGCACTGCCGACCAAGGCCGTGCGCACCATCGACGCTCTGCGCGAGAAGCAGGAAAAGGCTGCCTGATTTCGCGCGGGCTCGCCCGTTACGATATCGGTATCTCAAAAACAAGAAAACATGTAGGCCGCGGGACACCAACCCAAAACCAACCCGCTGCCATGATTGAAAGGAAGCCATTATGGCTAAGCTCAGCAATGAAGAGCTCCTGGATGCGTTCAAGGAAATGACCCTCGTCGAGCTCTCTGAGTTCGTGAAGGCCTTCGAGGATGAGTTCGACGTCAAGGCTGCCGCTCCGGCCGCCGCTGTCGTCGCTGCCGCTCCGGCTGCTGGCGATTCCGCTGAGGAAGAGAAGACCGAGTTCGACGTCGTCCTGACCTCCGCTGGCGACAAGAAGATCCAGGTCATCAAGGCTGTCAAGGCCATCACCAACCTCGGCCTGGCTGACGCCAAGAAGCTCGTGGACGAGGCTCCGAAGCCGGTTCTCGAGAAGGCCAAGAAGGAAGACGCCGAGAAGGCCAAGAAGCAGCTCGAAGAGGCTGGCGCTACCGTCGAGCTCAAGTAATGATCGCGGCTTGAGCCGCACCATTTCGCTTGAGGTTTTTGAGCGTAACGACCCCGTATCGTCCATTGGGCGGTCGGGGTCGTTCTTGTTGTGTCTGGGGTGTTGCATCCGGCGGAATCGTATCCGGCGGAATCACCCCGAGCGGCCCCACTCACCCCTCA
>NZ_JBJEIH010000021.1:35762-43188 GCF_051876855.1 Bifidobacterium sp. | reverse complement strand
ATCCGGCGGAATCGTATCCGGCGGAATCACCCCGAGCGGCCCCACTCACCCCTCACAAACTGTCTACGCTGGGGCCTTGTTTGCGCAGATAGTTTGTGTGGTTGTCCAATCTGGTTGCGCTGAGCGAGTCGTGAGGGTAGATCGTTTGTGGATGATCGCAACCTGATGCGCCCGGAAACGACACGTCATTGCGTGGAACTTGTCAATACCTTCCAAGGCTATGAGCGATAATAGGGAGAACATGGCACAATGGCAGGTAGTGTGCAATTGCGCGTACCAGGCGAAAGGAAGGCCGCAAGGTGACTGAGCAGCGATCCGGGCAGCAGTGGATCATCAAGGTCAATGGCGCCGAACAGACGGATGTAAAGCCGGGGGAGAGCATTGAAATCGGCCGTAAACCGTTGCGCCCGCTTGCCGATGACGGCAATCGAAGGCTTGAAGTCCCCGACAGCGAACGCTCCATGTCCAAGCGCCATGCCTTGTTCACGGTGCATGAGGACGGTTCCGCGGACGTGCGTGATCTCAACTCCACGAACGGTTCGTATATGATTCGCGAGAACGGCGAACTGACGCGGCTGCAGCCAGGCGTGGAATGCGAGCTGAAATATTCGCCGATCCGCCTGCAATTCGGTGATATCCCCGTCGATTTCATCCGTGTGGACGTGCAGGAGCGGGTCGAACCCAAGGTGACGGACCTGTTCTCCTATGCCCCTGATGACGCGAAGCAGGAACCTGACCCGTCCGATATGTCAGTGGATGACATCCTCAATCTGCGCGCCGGCGAGCCGACTGCGATGTTCAGTTCGCAGAATGTCGCCGATCGCCTGCGTGAGTTGCGCGACGCCTCGCTGCACGTGCCGAAGCTCGCCGGCACTGAGCCGGAACAGCCCGCGGACGGGAACGTGTCGGACGATCAGCGGCAGGCCCAACCGGGGCAAGAAACAGTGCAAGAGCAAGCGTCTCCCGCCGGGCATACGGTTTCCGGTGCGGATGCCGGTCAGCGCGATTCCGTCTCTCGCCAGTCCGCCTCCGGCGCGACGCCTGTGCAGCGCGAGACTTCGCCGGCGCGTGCGTTCGGTGCGCAGCCCATCCTGCCTGATCCCGTGGTCACCGTCACCCAGCAACGCCAATTCGCCGAACAGCACCCGCTTGAGGAGTTGCCGTTGACCGTGCGGCCGGGAGGTATGAATGAGCCCGGCCCGCGTGATCTGTTCGCCGATGCCGAGAAGCGCAGCAAGCAGGAAGATCAAGCCAAGCAGCAGCCATCTGAGTCGAATGCCGGTTCATCGGCATCGAGCCAGGACGGGGCTGAGGCTGCCGGCGGCCAGCATCAGACCGAAAGCGCGACCGCCCAGGGCGATTCCACTGGCAACGTGCCCTCCGACATCGCCAATGGCGACTCTGTTGCACCCGAAAAGAGCGAAGCCCCCGCCTCGACCACGTCAAAGCCGGATGTGGTGTCGGTACATGATTTGTTCAGCGCACAGCGAATCCATGAGGTACAGGCGGTGCGTGCCGCGAGCGACCGTGATGCACAGCACCAGCCGGTCAATGCGCAACAACCGACCGCTGAGGGTCAGCCGGCCAATCAATCGGCCGATGAGTCTTTGGCTGATAAGTCCCCGGCCGATGAGTCCCCGGCATCTGCCGTACAAGCCCCCGCACAGCAGGGTGTGCAAGCCGGTCCCGGTCCCGTTGCGGCGCAACAGCCGGCGCAACAGCCCACTCAACAGGCGGCGCGTGTGACCTTCACACCGATGGACGCTTCCGCAGCGCAGGCATCTCCAGCCACGCAAGCCGCTCCGGCCGCCCAGTCTGCTCCGGCCGTGCAAGGCGCGCAAGCTACCCAGCCTGCCCAAGTTGCCCAGCCCGCGCAGACCGCTCCGGTCATGCAGGCTACTCAACCAGTCCAATCCGCACAACAGCAGGTATCGCAGACCGCTAAGGCGCAGGATTACAGCCGTTTCGCCCGCCCCACAGCAGGGCAGCCAGCAGCCCAACAGCCGGGTATGCAGCAGCCGCAGGTATCTGCCGATCCGCAACAGAACTTCAAGCCGGTGTTCGAGCCGGGTTCGGTGTTTGAGCGTGTCTCCCGGGGTGATTTTGACAAGCAGGAGCAGATGGTGGAGGTCGGCGGATACACCTCGCAGCAGGCGAAGACCACCAGTGATTACACCGTCCAGTTCCAGATTGCGCGGCACGCCCAACTGTTGCCGTTCCTTGCGATGAACCCCTCGCTGTACGATGACCTGTACACGTGGCTTGCGGCGCAGGGCAACGCCGATGTCGACGCGGCGCTTTCGCGCAATCAGGGCTATCAGGAATACCGCAAAGCGGTAGGGAAGTGAGTCGAAGGTGAGTGAATCCATCCAGTCTGAGGAAGCGCTCAGGCGTATGCGTCATTGGCGTGACGACTATCGCAACGCCTTGGCGCCGTCTCCGCTTGAGGATATCAGCCAGCTGTCGGCGCAGCTTGATTTGACACACGCGCATCCTTCAGGTATCGCCCAGCTGTTCGCCAGCGGCAAGGCACCGCTTGATTCCCTGTTTCGTGACGCCGGCATGCTCCGGGCTGCCGGACGACGCTTGGAACGCGTCTACGAGGACCAGACCACAAAAAGCCGGCTCAGCGGAGTCGCCGAACTGTCCATGGTCGTCGGCGTGGCGACATGGTCCGGCAAATCCGTCCCGGTGCTGCTGTATCCGGTCGATGTGACGCGCAAGCCGGGTGGCGGCGAAACCGACGCGACCATCAGCTTCACCGGTCGTGGACGACTCAACCCCTCGTTTGTGACCGCCCTGCATGATCAAGGCGTCAACCTCGACGAAGACGAGCTGTTCGACGGCTCCAATTACCCCAACGGCACCCCGGAGACTTCCGCAGTGTTCGCTGCAATCGAACGGCAGGCCCGCAAGGCGTTCACCGATTTCAACATCGACCGGTACATCATAGTCGGTTGCTTCATGGATCCGAGCGCGCAGATTCTGCTGGAAAGCCAACGGATTATCGACACTTTGCGCCATGGGGCCAGCGGCAACACCATTCTTGACGCGCTTGCCGGCCTGCCTCAGGCGCTTCACGACATCGAAGCCGATAAAATCCCCGAATTTAGCCCGTTCGACGGCGATCCGCATGCTGAATTCGAAATCGGCGATGTAGACAACACCGTGCGGTATGCGGCCAATCTTGCCGCAGCCGGGCATTCCATCATCGTGGACAGTGAAGTCGGCAGCGGCACCGCCGCCCAAGCCGCGGCGATCGCCTCGCGGTGCGTGATGAACGGCAAATCCGTGCTCTACGTCCCATGCGTGGCCGAGCAGAAGCGCCGCTTCACCCGACTCATGGGCGCCAACAGCATGGGCGATATGGTTCTTGATATCGCCGATGAGCAGGGGAACACCGCCATCGACAAGCAGTTGATCGCCGCGGTGGGGTACCGTGCGGGCAACGCTGCAAGCCGATTCGACCAGCTGTCCGACGAGCTGGTGGGCGTGCGCTCCCGGTTGACCCGGTATCTGGGCGACCTGCACGGTGTCAACGAGCGCTGGGGTGTCTCGGCGTACCAGACTATCCAGAACCTCGCGAGCATCGCGACACTGCCGACCCACCCCGCGACCCACGTGCGGCTGAGTCAATCCGCCGCACGCACCCTCAACGGGCATATGGACGAGTGGGCGCACAAGCTCACCACCGCCGGCGAACTCGGCGAATTCACAATCGGGCCGGATGACACCGCCTGGTATCAGGCTTCCCTGACGACCGAAGACCAGGCTGTCGACGCATATCAGCGGGTTGTTGATGTTATGCAGAAGCTGCTGCCAGCCACCCGCGAGCAAGTGGCAACCACTGTGCAGACCTGCGGATTCCCTGTGCCTACGACAGCGCAGGAGTGGGGGCGTCAGGTGACGGTGCTGAAGAATCTGCGCCGCGTGCTCGACGTGTTCCAGCCCGAAATCTTCGAACGCGACATCGACGCGATGATCGAGGCGAGTAAATCCAAGCAGCAGCGCAAAGCCGAAGGCTCCGATTTGGGCTTCTGGGAACGTCGCCGCCTCGTCAAGGAAGCGAAGAGCCTGCTGCGTGTCGGCGCCCAGGTTGAGAACCTGCATGACGCGCTTATCGTCGTAGCAAAACAGTCCGAGCAGTGGCATCTGTTCGTGCCTCACGGCGGATGGCCTGTGTTGCCGCCGAAGCTGGACACGATTCTGGAAACCCAGGACGCCCTGATGCGCGACATCACCTCCCTCGACGCGGTGCTGGCCACCACGCCGAAGGGCGGCAACCTGGAATCGCTTGATTTCAACACGCTTGAAGAACGACTCAAGGCGCTGTACAACGACCACATGGCATTGGACACCCTACCCGGCCGTTGCCGTCTCGAACAGGACTTCCGCTCCGTCGGGTTGGATGAGCTGGTCGACGATCTGCGGGCGCGTCACGTTCCCGTGGAAGCGGTCGAAGGCGAGCTTCAGCTGTCGTGGTGGACGACCGTGTTCGAGGACATCGTCAAGGAATCCGCCATCATCTCGAATCAGGACGGGTCCGCGTTGCAGACAGCCGCCGACCGGTTCGCGCAGGTCGATACCGAGCATGTGCGCTCAATCGGCCCGATGATTCACCAGGAATCCATCCGCAAGCTGTGTGATCTGCTGTTCTCGAAAACGCAGGAAGCGAACCAGCTGCATACTGTGCTCGCGGGCGGGCAGAACACTCCGTTCAACCGTGTGCTGCACGACCACCCGCAGATCATGGCGCTCGCCAAGCCGGTGCTTATGGGTACGCCGTCCACACTCGCGGCGCTGACTGACCCCGCCCCGCTCGCCGATGTGGTGATTATCGACGCCGCAGCCCATCTGCCGGCAATCGAACTGCTTACCATCGTCTGCCGCGCCCGTCAGGTGGTGCTCATCGCGCATTGCGCGACGGTGACTTCCCCGAGTGTGAAAGCCCTGATCGGCATCCTGCCGCATGTTTCAGTACGCTCCCGTCTGACCCGGCGTTCCCCGCAGCTGTCGGTATTCCTGCGCAAGGAAGGCTACGGCGAGATTCGCCATGCCGCGCCGACGGAAGGCATGCAGGGCACGGTTCGACTGCATCGGATCGACGGGACAGGCGTGCCGGTCATCTCTTCCGGACTCGTGGAAAGCAGCCAACAGGAGATCGCCACGGTCACCAAGCTGATTTGCGACCGTGCCGGGTCGTTCACCGTGGTGCCCGTTGACTACATGCTCACCGTCGTGACGCTGACCGAAGCGTTCCGTTCCCGTCTGGGCGCCGAACTCAAGTCCCTGGCGACCAAAGACAAGGCGATGGGACGATTCCTCAGGCATGTCCGGCTGATCGGCATCGACGAAGTCGCCGGGGCGCAGACCACCGACGCCATCGTCTCGATGTGCTATGCGAAAACCACGCACGGCAGGCTGTTGCAGCAGTTCGGCCCGCTTGAAGGCAACGGCGGCAAGGGTATGCTGCTTGACGCGCTCGCGCTCGCCGACCGCAATCTTGATATCGTCTCCTCCTTCGGTCCTGAGGATCTGGATGATGAGCGTCTTCACCAGCCTGGTCCGCAGTTGCTCAAGCGGCTGTTGCAGTGGGCGGAAGCGCTGGATTCCGGTGTGTTGCGTCCGCAGCCCGCATCTGCTGGCGACAATGTCCTGTTCAACGATTTGGCGGACCGGATTCGCGCCCGCGGGCTGGACGTCGCCGTGGATTACGGCTTCTCCGATGGCATGCGCATTCCGCTGGTCATCGGCATCAAAGGCAAGCCCTTCGCGTTGGCCGTGCTCACCGATGACGCCCAGTTCATGGGCATCCAGTCCACGCGTACCCGCCATCGCCTGCTTCCGCAGGAGTTGGCTCAGCTCGGTTGGTCGGTGATGACGGTATGGAGCGTCGCCGCGTTCGTCAACCCCGATAAGGAGGTTGACCGCATGGTCGCCCGTATCGGCACGCTGTACAGGGAGGCGTGAATGCCCTCGTATGATGCGCAACGTCGCACGCCTCGTCGCCACCATCGCGTCACGATGAAGGGCACTGAACGCTTCGATGCCGATGGCGTCAAGCTGGAGCCTTCCGACGTGCAGACGCGCGAACAGCGCGATGCCGACGACGACCAGCGTATTCTCGGCGAATTGCCGCCGCACTGGGCGGTGTTCAACGAGCGCGGCCGGTAATTCGCCGCTTCGCCGGTCGCTTCGCCGGGTTTCACATGCGCCTGGGTGTTGTCGCTTGGGAGTTGCCTTGGGCGCTGTGTGTCGGTTGTCACTGAGTGCTCTGATCTGAAACCGATTGCGCTGCACGTCGCGCCGCGATGACCGGCAGGCCATCGGGCAAACGCATAAGCGCGAGCGCCTCTTCGGGGCGCATGGCGATGGCCGTCTTGCCGTTGGCGCCGGGTGCGACGCCGTCCGAAGCGTCCGAGGGCACAGTGATGACGGTGGCTTCTTGCGCGATTACACACGGTTGGCCGGATTGACTGTCAGTTCCCGCTGACGTATCCGCGGGCGGATACTCCTCGAGGGCTTGCGAAAGCGCTTGGTCTTGCGGCTGTTGGTCTTGTGACTGTTGGGTTTGCTGGCCGTCGGTCCCGATATCTTCTGCAGTCGAAGATGAAGCCGAATACCCAATCGCATCGCAGGATTGACCGACAATCAGGTCGACCGTATCGCCCGCAACCATACTGTCTGGTTGACTGGCCAGCGGCGTTTCGATGACTGTGGAGCCTTCCGGTGGTATAGGACGGCCGCGGATATGCGATGCCAGAATGAGCGTGCCGGCTGGCATATCGACGAGAGCGATTGCCGATTTGACCTGAGCCGGTGTCGCCGGAGCTTGGGCGAACGAGGCATGCGCGGGCATATTAGTGGTAGCCAGTTGCGTGGCGTGAAGGCGTTCTCCGCGGCTGATGTGTGCGGTGGTGACGAGCATCGGCTGGGTGCGCACCGTCGCCATCACACATTGGAGTACGCTGAACATCGCCAGCCCTGCGAGCAGCGCGCTCGTCAGCCGTCGCATCCGGGCGATCAACCGCCGTCGGGCAAGACTCATCCCGCGTCGACGCTTGCGTTTGGCAGTGTCCCCGGATTTGCCGGAGGCGGCTGCGAATGTGGTCTGTGATGATTCCATGTCACCATCCGACCATGCCCCGGCGCGGCTGCGCAACCGCTACCGGGGAATGTGGTCAAAAGTTGCGCCGACAATTCCCTCGGTTTTTCCGTCATTTCCCGGCCGTCGGCATCCCGATCCTCATCCTCCCCACCGCATCCCTGCTTCTGCCGACGGTGGGGCGGTTGTGAGCGTCGGTAGAAGGTTGTGCCGACGGTGAGAGACCGGTCAGTGTCGGCAGAAGGTTGTGGTTCTGTTTCTTGGTGACGTGATGCGGCCGCACATCGTCGATATCCCACAAACTGGTTACGCTAACGGGGT
>NZ_JBJEIH010000021.1:9423-35662 GCF_051876855.1 Bifidobacterium sp. | reverse complement strand
GCGTGCGTGGTTTGTGTTGTCATACAAACAGGTTACGCGGAGAAGGGCGTAAGCGTAGATAGTTTGTGGAAGGTGACGGCGTTGCGCACGTCGCGCCAACCACGGCGTCGCGTGCGTTCCGCGCATTGTGTTCGCGTCGCGCTACACACTGCGCATTGTGTTCGCACCGTGTTCGTACCGCGGCGTCGTGTACACCCCGCGCATCATGCGCACTTACGTACATCGCGCATCCGAATACGGCGACGCCCCCGCAGCACAGGCCGCAGGGGCGTCGAAAGTCGGTGTCGTCTGGACTTGACAGTTCAAACGCACATGAAGTCCGCGTAATCAGCCTACTTCGAGGAGCTGCCGCTGTCAGTACGGTAGAAGCCGCTGCCCTTGAACTCAATGGACGGCGCGGCATAGACCTTGCGCACACGCTCCTGTCCGCACTGCGGGCATACGGTGATTGGGGCGTCGCTGAATGACTGCTGTTCGGTGAAATCATAGCCACAGTTCTTGCAACGGTAATGATAGGTTGGCACGGTGTTCCCTCCACGAGAATCGACAGGTCGGTACGTTTCGTAATCCGTACATATCCTAGTCGATTCGGTGACACTCATGGTGTTCTCGTATTGCGAACCGGGATAAGCGCGCGAATCAGCCGAATATCGTCAGGCTTTCCGGGGTGAGAATACCGCCGACCGGCACGTCATGCGGGTCGCGCGGCAGGTCGTGCACGTTCGCCTCCCATGGCCAGCACACGCCGATGATGGTGGCCTGAGGGGAGGCGTGCAGTAGCGCCCGGTCATACCACCCCGCGCCGCGTCCCAGCCGCAAGCCGTGCGCATCGATTGCAAACGCCGGAACAAGGATGAGTTCGGCTTGCCCGAGGCTGTCCGCCGCAAGTGCCGGTCCGGAGGGTTCGCGAGGCCGCAAACCGCCGGAAGCGCTACGCGGCATGTCGTGGAGCCGCTCAAGAGCGTCCAGTTCGCTCCATGCGCAGACCAGTTCTTTGCTCGATCCGAGTCGGGGGACCAGCACCCGGGCTCCTTGTCTGAGCAGGCGTTCGAGCACTCCATCAATCGGAGGTTCCGTACCCATGGATACGTATGCGGCGACGGTTGCTCCGTGGGCAAGCGGCGAGATCAGCGGTTCGGCCCGGGAGACGAGCGAGACACGCGCGTCGTCGAAAGTTTGGGCGTTCAGCGTTGCTCGACGTTGCAGGGCTTGATGCCGTGCCGCGCGTTTCGCCTGTGCACGTGCTGCCGCTCGGGTTGTGGCCGGTATTGCGGCGTCCGGTATTGCGGCACCCGGCGTCGCATCCGGTCCTGTGGTCGCCGGTATTGCGGCGGCTGTCGTCGATGCGCAATCGCTATCTGTGGTGGTCATACTTCACGGATACCACAACGCGTGGAGTCGGCGTTCCATCCGTGCCTCGCGACGCATAAACGGCGCGATGACGCATAAACGGCACAATCATATTGCACGGCGATATTGCTTGATGATGTTGCTTGATGATATCGCACGATGATCTGACACGATGCCCCGGCGCGATGGTGTGGCACAATGAAACCGATGTCTGTTCTGCAATCATTCCGCGGCATCATGCACGGCAGACCGCCGCGCGAATTCGTGATGCCGAAGTTCCTGACCGCCCCGGCCGGTGCCACGCCGATTGAACTGCGGCCCTGCACGCTTGACGATGAGGATGAGCTGCAAACCTTGCGCTGGCGTAACCAGGCGTGGCTGTCCCCGTGGGATTCCGACGATCCGCTTGGCGGCCCGGGCGTGACCTTCAACCAGTGGGTGTGCGATATGCGCAGGCGGGAACGCGACGGTTCGGGCGTGCTGTTCCTGATCACGGAACACGGGCGTATTGTCGGGCAGGTTTCGCTGGGCGCTATCACGTATGGCGCGATGCGTACCGGTCTGGTGGGGTATTGGGTTGATGAGGCGGTTGCCGGGCGGGGTATCGCACCGCTTGCGGTCGCCATCCTGGCGGATTGGGCCTTTGATTGCCCGGACGGACCGCGGCTGCATCGTATTGAGATCGCGATCATTCCGGACAATCATCGTTCCCGTCGCGTGGCGGAGAAGCTGGGTGCCATCGACGAGGGGTTGCGGCGGCAGTACATGCATGTCAACGGCCGGTGGCGCGATCATGAATCGTATGTGTTGTTCGCACAGGAGCGTCCCTCAGGCGGTCTCGCCGCAGCGTTCGCCGCGCGCGGTCAGGTGCCGCCATCTGCCTGATGCGCGGCTGCGCGACACGCCCCGGAACTGTGCTGCTATTTTCAGCTTGGTCACCTATTCTAGGTGATTATGGATTATGAAGGTGTCAGCGCTATTGTTGTGCTTGCGGTGCTGATACTCTTCATCGCCGGATGGCTGCCCACAAGGACAGCTGACAGCATGAAGCGGGTGATCAGGCGCCGCCAGGACAAATATTCGCCGTCGCTGCATCTGATTGATGAGCACAGCGGTACGAGGTTTTCGGACGGTCATTCGCCGGTGACGAAAGGGGCTGTGATGCGGCCAGCACAGGCAAAGGGGACGCGGGTGTCCCATGAGCATATCGCCGAGGTCCGTCGTCTGCGCAGGGCGTCAATCCGCCGTCGCCGCATCATCGCGTGTGTGTTGTTGCTGGCTTGCGTTGTCGTGGGCGTGCTGTCGTATCTGTTGCGTTTCTCCCCGTTGTATGTGCTGATTCCGGCTGGATTTTTGGTATTGACGATTGCTCTGGGGGCCCGGGCGAGCCGCCATGCGCGTGCGTGGGAGGCCAAGGTGTCCAAGCTGTTGGCGCAGGAGCGTCGCGAGCGCACACGTTCCGGCAAGCCGCAGACCGCGGGGGAACATGTCGCGGCAGTCAAGGCCGTCGATGGCGTGTCGGGCAGCGTGTCCGAAGGTGTTGAGGCCGCGGAGCATTCCGCCCCGGTGCCAGCCGATCAAGCGTCGGTCGATCAGACGCCGGAAGCCCAGGCAGATGCTGTGGAGACTTCGCTGATGGAACAGCAGGAGATTCATCGCGCCGTTGAACAGGGCATGGCCGAACGCGACCGCAAGTTGGCGCGCAGGGCGTCCCGTCCGGCTGCGGGCGCTGAAACCGTTCCGGAAGCCGGTTCCCACGACCGCAAGGATGCCGCAGCGCAAGGCGGGCAGCAGCACGCTGATGCCGGCGCGGTGCGGGATATCCGGGACGCTCGCGGAGCGAACGGGCGAAATGATGCCGCCACGCAAGCCGCGACCGACGATACGGACGCGCGTAAAACGCAATCTGCCGCAACTGCCGAGCCGACCGCCGCCAAGCATGGCGAATCCGCCGGGCTTGGCGAACCCGGTGCGCGCAAGGAGCGGGTTGAACAGCCTGAACAACCTGAGCCTGCCGACCAGACGCTTGAACTCAGCCAAGTGAGCCCTGCATCCTCGCTGGATGTGTTCGACATGGCCGCTGGGCGGCATCAGGACCTCATCTCCTTCTCGTGGGGCGCACCGCGCAACATCGAAGAACATGCGGAGCAGGATGCCCCGGAGAGCTTGGAAATCAAGTCAACCCGGCAAGTCGCCAAAGCGGTTCCGGTCAAGGAACGCGCGCAAGAGCACGCACAGGGCGATCAAGGCGACACGCCGGTGAACAACGCGGAATCCTTCCATCATGCCGAATCGAACGCGCATGTGGACGTGCCTGAGGAAACGACCGATTCGCTGGGTCACGATTTGCGTGCAGTGCTGCAGCGCCGCTCTTCTTGAGTCCTGCAATCGTTGCGATTCCTAGGGTTTCACTCTCAGCGTTAGCACTCGAGTTGGCAGAGTGCTAACAACGCGCTACGATGAGGTGTAGCGCAAAGGGACGGCGCTGATAGTGATCGTCAGCCTCTTGAAAGCGATGTCCTGGCGCGGGAAGTATCGATTTCTCTTAGAAAGAGGAGGTCCACAGTGTCGATCTCACTCACACCGTTGGAAGACAAGATCATTGTCAAGCAGGCGGAAGCCGAAACCAAGACCGCTTCGGGCCTGTTCATCCCGGACAACGCCAAGGAGAAGCCGCAGCAGGGTGAAGTGCTGGCTGTCGGCCCCGGCCGTCGCGACGATAAGGGCGAGCGCATCCCGATGGACGTCAAGGTCGGCGATAAGGTGCTGTACTCCAAGTACGGCGGCACCGAAGTGCACTATCAGGGCGAGGATTATCTGATCGTCTCCGCCCGCGACGTGCTCGCGATCCTGAACTGACGTTCCGCGTCTTGCAAGGCCTCGGCTCATGCCGGGGCCTTTTTGTTTGCCTAGCCAAATCAGACGCGACACGCGGCGCGAACGGGGCGGTAAGATGGCCTTGGTCGTGCATTCCGACACGACATCTGCTACGAGGCAGGGGACAGCATATGGTCACTTCGATGGGAACCTCACAGGCGCGGGACATGTTGCATGCCGTTGCCGATGCGTTGAACGCGGTGCTCGCATGCCCGCGCGAGACCGTTGAAGCAACGGTCCTGACCTTCGCCGCCGGCGGTCACGTGCTGCTCGAAGACGTTCCGGGAGTCGGCAAAACCACGTTGGCGAGAGCCCTGGCCACGGCAATCGGCGGAACGGTACGGCGGATTCAGTTCACTCCGGATTTGCTGCCGGGCGATTTGCTCGGCATGAACGTGTATTCGCGCGCGATGGAGTCCTTCGCGTTCCATCCTGGCCCGATTTTCGCCAATATCGTGATCGCCGACGAAATCAACCGTGCCGATCCGAAAGTGCAGTCCGCGTTGTTGGAGGCGATGGGCGAGGGACAGGTGTCTGTGGACGGACAGACCCACCATCTGGAGCAGCCGTTCATCGTCGTCGCCACGCAGAACCCGATTGAGCTTGAAGGAACCTATCCGCTGCCTGAGGCGCAACTCGACCGGTTCATGGTCCGCATGGGCTTCGGATACCCGGTTGCCGGGACGGAGGAGCGGATGGTGATGTCGGATCATGCGTCCAGACCGCTTGAAGGATTGCATCGTGTCGCGGAACTCGACCAGATGCAGGCGATACGCGATACCTGCGCCGTGGTGAAGATTTCGCAGCCGGTGGCCCATTATCTGGTGTCATTGACGGCCGCCACCCGCACGATGGAGGGCGTGTCTTACGGCGTGTCGCCGCGTGGCAGCCTGCAACTCGCCGCCCTGTCCCGTGCGAAGGCGCTGTATGAGGGCAGGGATTTCGTGCTTCCTGACGATGTGCGTTGGGCGGCCCCGTTTGCGTTGCCGCATCGGTTGGTGCTGGAGAACGCCGGATACGGCACCGCCCCGACCGGTCTGGCGCGTCAGCTGGTGGAATCGCTAATCGAGCGCACCCCGGTCCCACGGGCGTCCGACAGGTGATCACATGACCGAGGAATCGTCAGCCGGCGGCAAGCCTGTCCGCCACGCATCCAGCCAAGCCCGCTTGCGCAGAGCGGGCGTGCCGTGGAAGATGCGCCGCGGGTGCGTCCGCCCGGGTGTCGCGGGGCTGGTTGCGGTCTTGGCGATTGCGGCATTGTGGCTTGCCGCATTGACCTTCGACGCCCGCGTGCTGGTAGCCGCGGCCATCGCGTGGACGTCGGTGTGGCTGATGTCCGGGTGCTGGGGTGTCGTGCAATCGGTTGCAGTACGGCGTATTCAGCTTGGGCGGCCGGTTGGGACGGATACAGCCGCGGACACGGCTTCGGGAACGGAACGGATTCCTCGGTGGCGTCGGCTCTGCCGGGCGGCGATGCTGCCGCGTGATATCCGCACGGTTGGCACGTACATCCGGCTCAATCCGGAGGAGTATGTCGGCAGTGTCCCCGATCAGCGTGGATGGTATCGGCGTGTCGGCATGGTATTGTCATGGCGTGAGCCGCTCGGCCTGTTTGTTGTGCGTACGGTCATCCCCGATGATGCGGAACTGGTGATTCTTCCCGAGCCGGGGCCCGTCAACGTGACCGCCGGCGAAACTGCGTCAGGTGCGCGTGGCGGTGGACGGGCGACTTTCGGATTCGCGGGCTTGCGTGAATATGAGCCCGGCGACCCCGTACGCAGCATCGCGTGGAAACGCAGCGCCAGCGCGGGCCGTCTCGTGGTCAAACGCGCCCCGCGCAGCATGGTGCATGCGGTCATGCTCGTATGCGATATGGCCTCCTGTACTACCGACGCCCAGGCTGATGCCGTCGCCTACGCCGCGATGAGCCGGTATGCCGGTCTGTGTGCCGGCTTGGAACGGCACGGCGGCAAGCTGATTGTCACTGACGGACAAGCGGTCGCTACATCCTCAGGCCAGGCCATGCGGCTCATCGCCTCGCTGCAGGCCGGAGGGGACGCCGATCATATGGCTGCAACCGTGTGCAATGCCGCGTCTGCGCAACATATGCCGGTCAGCGTGGTCGTCATCACGGCAAGCGCGGCAAGCGGCGTAAACCCGGCGAACGGCACGAACGCCGCAACAACCCAAGCAAACCGGCTCGTCGCAAGTCTGCACGCCGCCGGGCAGCCGAATGTGCAGACGGTGACGGTCCAGAGCGACCACGCCTCGTACCGGTTGCGCTCGCATGAGATGGATGACAGTGAGGATGATGCCGTCGAAGGCCGTGAACCCTTGAACGGTCAGACATCCGCGCACAGACACATCCGTCGGATCGGTGCGCGGCTGCCCATCGCCCACGAATCCGGGCCGCGCCACGACCACACGCCTGCCGGACAATCCGGGCGACGCCGGTGGGTCGTGACACAAGCTGCAGGACTGCTTTTGCGGGCTGCGATTGTGGCGCTCACCATGGAACTGAGCGTGCAGTGGGCGCTGATGCTGGTCCAAGGGAAGGGTCTGTGGTGGCCGGTGTTTGCGCGGATCGGCGTCGCGGCGCTAGCCGTCACCTCGCAAATTCCGACACCGGGGCGCTTCAAGCGCAGGCGGTTGACGGCGGCGATCCGGGGCATCGTATTCGTTCTCGCAGCCCTTATGGCCGGGGTCGTCACTACCGGGTTACGGTTGCGTGAAACCCTCGGATTCCTGCCGTGGCATCCCGTCTACACGCATGTGTCCGCGGGCGGCGAGCAGACCGTCGTGCACGTCCCGTTCACCCAGGCATGGGGACGATTCGCGACAACGATTGCATCAGGTTTCAAGCAGTTGTATGTGCAAGTGCCGCCGTTGAACATGGGTGCGGCGTCGGATGCCGCCATCATCGTCGCTGTTGTCGGGGTGATGCTGGTTGTCCGGCTGCTTGCCGGCATTCCCGCTGTAATCCCGTGGATGGGCATCCTCCCCGTCGTTGTGGGTGCGGCGGCGAATGTGTCGATGCTGCAAGAAGTGCCGTGGGTGGGGGTGCTGTCGCTGGCGGCATCGCTCGCCCTGGCGTGGTGGTCTGTCCGTCCGCACGCCGCATCCCCGCTCATGCCGTGTGTCGCATCGGTGGTGACGATGGCCTTGGTAACGTCTTGCACGTCGGCGGGGCTTGCACTCGCGCGGTCGATCCCGCTCGCCTTCGACACGGGCAACGGCATGTTCAGTTCCACGACCATCAACCCGATGATCGATCTCAAACGCTCCCTGACGGCGGGCTCCTCGGCTACGGCCTTGACCTACCAGTCCAACAGGGCGCGATACCTGCGTATGGCCACGCTTGATGATTTCGACGGCGATACGTGGAATTTCGACGCCACATTGTCGGCGAGTGCGAATCTGTATCGTCGCAGCTCCTCCACCGCATTCGTCAATCTGCAATCCAATGTAGACAAAGCCGCCTCCAAGCTTGCCGCGTCCTCAGGCGGATACTCGTCCGCCTCGCAGCCGTTGGCAACATATCTGACGTATAACAACGGGTCGCTTGGTTCCACGAACGTCGCGGACAGCTGGCTCGGGATAAAAATCGCCGAAACCGATGTCACCATCGACAAACTCAGCACGCGTCTGCTGCCGGTCGGCGGCTTGCTGCTTGACTATTCCGGCGTCAGCGGCGACTGGACCGACAATTCCTCCGGCGGCATCACGTCGCGGACCGCCACCACGACGCGGGGCCAATCCTATACGACGACGGGCATCTATATAGATCCGATCACCTCGTCCTTGGGCTTCCAGCAGATTGACACCATTGAGAAAGCCGTGTTGACCTTGCGTGACACCGGCCATCTGACTGTGCCGCCTGCTGCCACGGCGAATGCGGAGCGCGCACGATGGGCGTCCTCGGGTGCCGCCCGGCGTGTCGGCGATTTGCTGCTCATCCCCGTCGTTAGCAGCGACGGCATCCTGACCGTCGCAAATTCCGACACTTTCGACGGGGCGCTCGCCTACGAGTGGTCGGAAAACGGGTACAGCGGCGACGCGGATTCCGACGATCCGGGAAGTGCCAGCATGTACACACTGAGCACGTCGTTCGCCAATGCCATCGGTTTCAATCCGAACAAAGACAGTGCCGTGCTCGTGCGTGATTCGGGCAGCGGGACCTGGATGCTTGCGCTTCCCGCCACCGTGGGCGCCGCTGATTTCTCGGATGCCGATGTCGTCACGTCGCTGTTCGCCAAGGCGGGGATGACCGTGTCGTCTGCGATATCGGTAGCGCTGGAAAGCGGGCTGGTCGACGGGTCCGACCCGTTCGCCCGCATCGACGCGCTTGACAAGGCCGTGCTCGCCCGCTACCGGTCGCTTCCGGCGAGGCTGCCGTCCGATGTCAAGGCGGTGATTTCCCAGGCGAAGGCCGATGGCATACCGTCCGAGGGAGCCACCTTCAATGAGCAGGAACAGGCGTTGCAATATCTGGTCAGGTATTTCTCCTCGAACGGCTTCACTTACTCCCTAGACGTGCCGGGCGATGAAACCGGAGACGACAGCAATATCGCGATGGTTGGCAGCTTCCTCAAGCGCAAAAGTGGTTACTGTGCGCATTATGCGAGCGCATTCGCCATCCTCGGGCGGGCGCTCGGGGTGCCCACGCGCATGGTGCTCGGCTACAGCACGAGCGGAGTGGTGGATGAGAACGGGTCGTACAGCGTCAGCGCGAAACAGCTGCACGCCTGGGATGAAGCCTACCTGTCGGGGATTGGCTGGGTTCCATTCGATGTGACCCCGGCGGCGTCCGAGGAATCGTCCGATGCCGGCCAGAGTCCCTCTTCGACTACGTCGTCATCGGCCAGCCCGTCTGAGTCGCCCTCGGCTTCCGCTTCAGGGTCTGCGTCCCCGTCGGCTTCCGCCTCGGCGTCGTCATCGGGCTCCATTGGCGGGTCCACCTCCCGGATGCAGGGACGCGATGACGCTTCTCAGGCGGGCTTGCCGGTCCGCCAGTGGATGGTGTTCCTGGCGGCCGTCGCGGGATTGGGGGCGCTATGCTGCGTCCCGATGGGCATACGTTCGCACAGGAGACGTCGCCGGTTACGGGCGTTCGACCGTGCAGCGCGTGAGGGCACAGGCGACGACACGCCGGTCAGGTCCGCGTGGGTCGACGCGTGGCGTGAGCTTCAGGACACCGCGTGGGATTGCGGGGCACGATGGCCTGCAACGGCCACGGATCGGGATATCGCCGATGTCGTAGGGGTCGCGCTCGCCTGCGAGGCGGCTGGGAAAGTCGCCGGTCGGGCCGCCGCGTGCGTATTCGGGCACGATGATGTTCCGGCGCCGTCACTTAAGGATGCCGCCGATGTGCGCGCAGCCGTGGAAGACCGCCGCCGGTTCATGCCCATGTCGCTGTTCCGCCGGCGGTGAAGACGTCTGAAGCAACACGCCGCGGGGCTGATGTCCGCATGGTGACCTTCCTGCGGGTATGTTACGGGGAGATTGACGCCGCCGCGTATAGGATTGAGTCATGGCATACCTACATCGTGCAATCATCGATACCATTCCCAGCTACAAGCAAGGCAAGCCCGCACCGAAGACGCCGGGTCTGACCGCGTACAAAATCTCCAGCAACGAGAACCCGTACGAACCGCTTGCCAGCGTTAAGCAAGCCATCGTAGACAAGGCCGTCGGCCGTATGAACCGTTACCCGGACATGCGCGGAACGGCGGTTGTGGAGCGTTTGGCCGACCAGTTCGGTGTTAAACCGGAGAATGTCGTCCTGGGCTGCGGATCCACCGAAGTCATCACCCAGCTGGTCAACCTAGTTGCCGGCCCCGGCGACGAAGTCGTCTACCCGTGGCGCAGTTTCGAAGCCTACCCGATTATCGTGGCGAACGCGGGCGTGACCAGCGTGAAAGTGCCGAACCGTCCCGACGGCAGCCATGACATCGATGCGATGATTTCCGCCATCAACGAGCACACGCGCCTGGTCATCGTCAACAATCCGAATAACCCGACCTCCACATCCCTGTCCGACGCGGATGCGCGCAAGCTCATGGCCGCCGTGCCCAAGGACGTGCTGGTTCTGTTCGATGAGGCGTATATCCAGTTCAACACCGCCGCCGACACGAATGTCGCGATGGACCTGTTCCGCGAATACCCGAATATCGTGGTCGCACAAACCTTCTCCAAGGCGTACGGACTTGCGGGTCTGCGCATCGGCTATGGTATCGCCCCGGCCGATGTGATCGACGGCATGCGCAAGGTGGCCATTCCCTTCGGTGTCACAGAGATCGCCCAGACCGCGGCACTCGCGTCCATGGACGCCTATGACGAGCTGGACGAGCGTGTCAAGGCGCTGGTCGCGGAACGTGCGCGCGTGGTTGCGGCCTTGCGTGCACAGGGATGGGAGTTCCCTGAGCCGTACGCGAACTTCTTCTGGTTGCCGATCGGTGAGCGTACCGACGAGGCGGCGGAACACTTCGTCAAGGCGGCGTTGTCCGTGCGCGTGTTCAGCGGTGAGGGTATCCGTATCTCGATCGGCGAGCGTGAGGCGAACGACAGGGTGATTAGCGTCTGCGCCGACCTCAAGCGGCTTGGATTCTGATCGGCGGACGCGCCTCGGCGGCGTTTCGGATGTGCTGTGGTTGCGCTTGGGCTGCGGGCGGCTGCGTCGTGGTCGTGCGGATCTGATGCGCGGGGCTTGCGGGCCTGATGTGCAGCCACGGCGTGTCGCCTGAAATACCGCCGATTTGGTGGGGTAATTTCCGGTGTGCGACACGCCTGATTTGCATTTGTCCCGCAAAAATGCCATTATAGCCAAGTTGCCGGTTGCGGCTAGGTCGCTTGCGGCAAGGGCTGGTTTCCCAAGCGGTCAAAGGGACCTGACTGTAAATCAGGCGCTTCGTGCTTCAATGGTTCGAATCCATTACCAGCCACGCCTCGATAGCTCAGTGGTAGAGCACTTCCTTGGTAAGGAAGAGGTCGTGAGTCCAATTCTCACTCGAGGCTCTCATGGCGGGGTAGCTCAGCTGGCTAGAGCGTACGACTCATAATCGTAAGGTCAAGAGTTCGAGTCTCTTCCTCGCTACAAAGGCCGGCGACACCGCCGGTAAGCAATCGACCACAGAGGTGAACCAACATGGCAAGCAAGAGCGCCGACATCCGTCCGGGTATCACGCTGGCATGCACGGAGTGCAAGGAACGTAACTACATCACGACCAAGAATCGTCGTAACACTCCTGACCGTCTTGAGCTGAAGAAGTTCTGCCCGCGTTGCGGCAAGCAGACGGTTCATCGCGAAACCCGCTGAATCTGTTCGAGCGTGGCATCACGCTTGCGAGAAAGCCTGACTTCGGTCAGGCTTTTTTGTTATCCAACGGGCCGTCAGCGGTTTAGTTGTCTGGCGGGTCGTCGGCGCTCCCGTAGCCTCATCCTCGTATTCCTCATTCCCTCACAAACTGTCTACGCTGGGAGGGTTGTCAGCATAACCAGTTTGTGGGGTCATAAGGGGTATCGGGCGAATGTGTGTCCGATGGTGGGGCGTGTGGAAGTCTGGGGCGTTATTCCGGTCTCTATGCGTACGGTCTCTATGCGTATCCTGTATGTCGCGGTATGCGTATCTTGTCAGATTTCGCCGGAAAGGGGCAGCGCCGGCCCGTATCCTGCGGTTCGCGTATGTCCAGCCATACGCTGTCTGGCATTACGGGCCTCAGGTTGTGCGGAACGCCTACTATCTGGCGTGTGGTGTATGACGTGGCATGCATAGCGTGCCGGTGTGTGGGGGTTGGTGTCATGGTTGTTGGTGTTCTGTCTGGTCGTGTATGTGATGGCATGCGCGACCGGATGGAGGCCGCGGGAGACGACAAAATCACCTAGTGTCTGCCGGTTTGCGTATGCCAGGGCATACGCGGCTCCGCATGATGACTCCGGAGTGGGGCTTGATGCTGTCCATCTGGCATGTGGCGTATGTCCGAACATGCGCGAGCCGGCATTATGGTTTCCAGACAGGGTGGGACATGCCTCGTCCGGCGTGTGGCGTATGTCCGGGCATACGCCACAAGGCATACGCGAACCCACTCATGTGCCTTGCCTCGTAGCAGGCCCGTGGAGGTGCCGGGCCGTGCCATGGCATCCACCGGGTATGTCGACGTTGCCTCGTAGCAGTCCCGTGGGATGCCGGGCGAATATTCCGGCCGGGCTGGAAAATGCCAGGCAGAAGATTCGGAGCCGTGACGCGTATGCCGGTACAAGCCCTCGCCCGCGATTCCAGACACACCTGTTGGACCATTACCCCAAACTGGTGACGCTGAGTGTGCTGTTAGCGTCGCTAGTTTGTATGTCTTCCCAAACTGTCTGCGCTGGGCGCGCCGTTTGCATCGCCGGTATTCTCCCGATTTCGGCTTTGGGGGTGGTTTCTCGAATCGCGGATTTCCAACGTTTCTGTTGGCAGATTATCCGCAGAACGGCGGATTTCCAATAATCTCCCGTGCTTGATGGGGGAGTTTATGCGCGCATCGGGCGAATTCCTAGCTCTCCCAATGCAATCCCGTCAGCCGGATTGCGGTCGCAGCTGACGAGCCACGTGCTCTGGAAGGGCCAGCCTGGCATCGGCATCGACGACGTCCCAGTCTCGGATTCCGACATCCCAGTCCCGACAGCCCAGCCCCAACATGGTCTGCACGTTCCTGTGCATGGTTCACGCGACCAACCCCCGGCACGCGAGACTCCCAGCCCAAACTCAGACACCTGACAAGCTCGCAGTCGCAACGCATATCGGGCCTGCAAAGGACACATTGCGGTATCGCTTCGGTGCGCTCATGCCCCTCGGCAAGCCTGCGGCTAGTATGGCGGGTATGACCACAGAGCACAGCACCACGACGTTCGCCGACCTGACCACCATCGGTGTGGGCGGGCCGATCCGCACCTTCCTGACTCCCGACACCCGCGACGGTGTCATCGACGCTGTGCGGCAGGCTGATACCGCAGGGTTCCCGCTTAGCGTGATTGGCGGGGGATCGAATCTTCTTGCCGCCGACACCCCTTTCGACGGCGTTGTCGTGCGGGACGCGCGCCAAGACATCCGTTTCGGCTCGCCACAAGCGGACGATGCGGTCGCCGTCAGTGTGGACGCCGGCTGCAACTGGGATGATTTCGTCGCCGAGAGCGTCGCCCACGGGCTTGAAGGCGTCGAGGGGCTTTCAGGGATTCCCGGTACGGTCGGCGCGTCGGTCGTGCAGAACATCGGCGCGTACGGCCAGGAGGTCGCCTCCGGTGTCGCCCAAGTCGAGGCCTGGGATCGCGAGGAATCACGCACGGTGACCCTTGACCCGCAGCATTTGCGTTTCGGGTACCGCATGTCCGCGCTGAAAGCCAGCATGTACGCCGCTCCTGCGCAGCCGTCCGACAGGTTTTTCCCGACCCCGCGCTTCGTGGTTCTGTCGGTAACGTTCCGTCTGCGCCGCGGGGCGGAAGGAACCGTCGGCTATGGACAGCTCGCCAAGGCGCTCGGCGTTGAGGTCGGAGACCGTATGCCGGTTGCGGCGATTCGCGACGCCGTGCTCAAGGTGCGTGCCGCCAAAGGCATGCTGGAAGATGCCCGCCGGTATGGCATCCCGGTCATGGCTGGCGCCAAACGTGCCGACACCGTACAAGCGGCATTGCAATCCCAGCGTGAGGCGACCGGTTCGGACGGCCCGGATTTCAACCGGCACAGTTGCGGCAGTTTCTTCATGAACCCGATTCTTGACGATACGCAGGCGGCCAGGCTGCCTCAGGACGCCCCGCGATTCCCCGCCGTGTTGCCGTCAGGCGAGCCGGGCACCAAGACTTCTGCGGCGTGGCTGATCGACCATGCCGGATTCCACAGGGGGTACGCTGTCGCAGCCGGCGCCCCGGCGAGCCTGTCTACGCTGCACACGCTCGCATTGACCAATCGCGGTTCGGCACGTGCGGCGGATATCGCGACACTCGCCCGGACGGTCCGTGACGGCGTCGAACAGGCGTTCGGCGTGCGGCTGGTTCCCGAACCCGTGCTCGTCGGCGTCACGTTGTGACCTCCTGCGGGCACGGCGACCGTGGCAGGTTGGTTCCAACCGGAACAGACCAGACCCGACGCGAGCCAATCCGGGCTCATCAGACGACAATCAATCGGCAAATCGCCGGATTGCGGCCATGACCTGCACCCGCCGTTCAGACGGCAGTACAATCAGACGCCGTGCGAACATTGCCGTCATCCATGGCATACCGGCACAGCGCATTGAGGAGAGGATCTGAGGGCTGTATGCATCTTTTCAGAACGAAATCAGTTGAGCAGACGCTCGCGGAAACCGGAGACAACGAGCGCAAGCTGGTGCGCACGCTTGGTGTGTGGGATCTGGCGATGATGGGCGTCGCTGTCGCCGTCGGCGCGGGGATATTCTCCGTGGGTGCCCAGGCGATTGCTTACCATGCGGGTCCTGCGGCGATTCTGAGCTTCCTGATCGCCGGTATCGTGTGCGGTGCGGCCGTCATGTGCTATGCGGAGTTCGCGTCGATGATCCCGGTCGCCGGGTCGGCATACACCTTCACCTATACGACGATGGGGGAGCTAGTCGCCTGGGTTATCGGCTGGGATCTGATCCTCGAGATGCTCATGGCCGGTTCGGTTATCGCGAAATACTGGGGCGTCTATTTGAATGACTTCCTGCATCTGATTGGCTGGAATACCTCTACGCAAGTGCAAGTCGGCGGATTGACCATCGATCTTGCCCCCTTGGTGATTGTGGCGTTCTTCACCGTGCTGCTGGTGCTCGGCACCCGGCTGTCAACGCGTGTCGACGGCGCGTTGACGGTGCTGAAAATCGGCATCGTGCTGTTCGTCGTCATTGTTGGTTTCTTCTATGTCAAAGCGAGCAATTTCACGCCGTTCATCCCGCCTGAACAGCCGGCTTCGAGCGTTCGTGGCGCGTCGGCGAGCGGTGCGATGATGCAGCCGCTGTGGCAGTGGATGACCGGTATGAAGCCGACGGTCTACGGCGTGCCGGGGATTTTGTCGGGAGCCGCGCTGGTGTTCTTCGCGTTCCTCGGCTTCGATGTGGTTGCCACCGCTTCCGAGGAGACGAAAAACCCCGGTCGCAACGTGCCGCTTGGCATCGGCTTGGGCATGACGTTGGTCACTGTGCTGTACATGCTGGTCGCCGTCGTCACGACCGGCATGGTGTCCTACAAACAGCTCGCGAAGGCAGACAGCCCGTCATTGGCGACCGGCTTCGAACTGGCGGGGGCGACTTGGGCGGCCAAAATCATCTCGCTGGGTATCGTTATCGGCTTGACCACTGTCGTCATGGTGCTGCTGCTCGGCCTGACGCGTGTCGTGTTCGCGATGAGCCGCGACGGTCTGTTGCCGCGAGGTCTGTCGAAAGTCGGCAAACACGGCACTCCCGCGCGCTTGCAGATCGCGGTCGGTCTGATTGTCGCGCTGGTCGCATCCTGCTTCGATATCGATATTCTGGCGGATATGGTCAATATCGGCACATTGTCGGCGTTCACTCTGGTGGCGCTCGGCATCCCGATTATGCGGCGCAAGCGGCCCGACCTGCCGCGTGCCTTCCGCATGCCCGGCAATCCGTGGGTGCCGGTGTTGATCGCGCTCGCGAACTTCTGGCTTATGCTCAATCTCAGCGTGTTGACTTGGCTGCGGTTCCTGGTGTGGCTCGCCATCGGCTTCATGATTTACTTCGGATACTCGTACCGGCATTCGCGGCTCGGCAACGGTGAGTTGGTCGATCATTTGCCCGGTGGAACGGATGTGCGTGCGGACATGCCCACGTCGTCAGTGTCCGCGGCGTCTTCGCCCGACTCATCGGTTCCCGCGTCCCCCGCGTCCACGTCCCCAACCGTGGGTAGTGTGGATGACGAATGAGGAGGTAGCCATGGCCTATGTCATTGCCCAGCCGTGCGTCGATGTCAAGGACAAAGCCTGTGTCGACGAATGCCCGGTGGATTGCATCTACGAGGGTTCACGTTCGCTGTACATCAATCCCAACGAATGCGTGGATTGCGGTGCCTGCGAGCCGGTGTGCCCGACCGAAGCCATCTTCTACGAGGACGATCTTCCCGAGGAGTGGGCCTGGTATAAGGACGCCGCGGTGAGTTTCTTCGACGAAGTCGGCGATCTGGGCGGAGCGTCAGCGGCCGGCCCGATCGGCAAGGACCCCGCGCAGGTGGCCGCCCTGCCGCCGCAGAACCAGGAGTCCTGAGAACATTCAGGCGTGTTGGACGGCCGCCGCACCTTTCGTGTGACGGCCGTCCTCGTATATCTCGTCATCACCCGTCGCATTGGGTCGGGCTGAGTGCCGGCTGGTGCGCGGCGGAAGCCCAGACGCAAACCCGCGCTGGAGCGGAGAGGAGCTCAAATCATGGGATTCGCGGCATTCGATAACACCTACGATTGGTCGAAACTCGCCACATACCGGCAAACAGCCATGAACACGCCGAACGGGCAGATTGACTTGTCCGTCGGTTCCCCGGTCGATCCGGTCCCGCAATCCGTGCAGCGTGCGCTCGCCGCCGCCGCCAACGAACGCAACGCCTTCGGATATCCCAAGACCATCGGCACCGATGATTTGCGCGGGGCAATCGCCCACTGGATGCGCGTGTGCCGCGGTGTCGACATGGATGAGGTCGGCGCCGGTGCCGTCCCCACGGTCGGGTCCAAGGAAGCGGTGGCACTGATGGCTTCACTGCTCGGCCTCGGCCAGGGAGATGTCATCATCCAGCCGAAGGTATCCTATCCGACATACGAAATCGGCACGCAAATCGCGGGAGCCTCAGTACACAAGGTCGACGATGTCGCCGACACGGATTCCTGGCGGTCCATCCCTGGAGTCAAAGCCATCTGGATCAACTCCCCGTCAAACCCGACCGGGGCGGTGCTGTCCGCCGACCAGCTTGCAGGCATCGTTGCCGCGGCGCGCGAAATCGGCGCTGTCGTGCTGTCCGACGAATGCTACGCGATGATGGACTGGCGTACTTCCTCCACTCACGATGACTCCAACGAGGCACAGGCCGCGAATTCCTTCTCGCTGTCCTCCACGCCGTGTGTGCTGTCGCCCGCGGTATGCGAGGGGAGCGCCAAGGGCATCCTCATGCTGTATTCGCTGAGCAAACAGTCGAATATGGCCGGGTATCGCACCGCGTTCATCGCCGGCGACGCGGACATCATCAAGCACATGTCCTCATATCGCAAACAGCTCGGCCTGATTATTCCGGGACCTGTGCAGGCGGCGATGGCTGCCGGGTTGCGCGATGTCGCATCCGTACACAACCAGTGGAAGCGCTACCGGTACCGTCTCGAATCGCTTGTCAGTGCGCTGCGTGATTACGGCTATGACGCGCACATGCCACAGGGAGGGCTCTACGTGTGGGTCAAGGCGTTGAGCGGCGACTGCTGGAACGATATGGCGGCGCTCGCCGATCTAGGCATCGTCCCCAGCCCAGGCGAGTTCTACGGCGCGCCGGATTCGTTGCGCTTCTCGTCCACGGCGGATGACGAGACCATCGAACTGGCGTGCTCGGCCTTGCGACACGCCGCCTGATTGGCCGCTTGATTGGCTGCCTGATTGGTATCGGGCAGATTGCGGCGAATGACAGGCAGACGGCAGTGAGGTGGGTCAGGCGGGTCTCTTGACTTGCCGGAATGACGCTGGGAAGGCGCTGCTTGTCGGCTGTGGGCCGTGCAGCTGTAGGTCGTGCGGCGGCTAATCCCGGTGCCGCGGTTAATCGTGGTCTGGCCGATGCGAATCCGGGGCAGTGCGCGAGTTGGACACCGCGCGATGCCGTGTATCCTGCCCTTCGCCGACACCGAGACTGACCGCGCCGAGCCCGTAGCGTTGCCGGACGGCATCCATCGCCTGTTCGGCGTCGCGCAGTCGGGTGGAGCGTGATTCGCCGCTTGTGGATTCATGCTCCTCAAGCATGTCCTCCAGCGTCGGCTGTATGACCGCGCCGCGAGCTTGAATCAGGCCGCTTGCGCTGATGCCAGCCAGCCGGATTTCCTTGGGGAGCGGGAGGGTGTCCGGCGTGTCGGGGGCGAGTCCCAACGTGGTATTAAGCAGTTCTACCGCCTGAGGGTAGAGGGTGCTTGCCGCGTCCGCCGGATGATCCATGGTTTTTGCGCGTGTCGTATACGACAAGTCGGCATAGCGCAGTTTCACGGTCAGGGTGCGGGCCATCAGCCCGCGTGCGCGTAGGGAGCGCGCGACCTCATCGCAGCAGCGTCGCAGCAGGCCGCGCACTTGGCGAGCGTCATGCGTGTCCTCATCGAAGGTGCTTTCCGAACCAATGGATTTTTCAGGCGTATGCGGGGTGACCACGCGTTCGTCGAGCCCCCAGGCCGCCATGTGCAGATTGTGTGCGGCGATGGCCGAGCCGGTGGCTTGTGCGAGTGCGGTTTCGCTGGTGGTGGCGAGGTCGGCGACGCTGGTGATGCCCCAGCTGTTGAGTTTGCGTTCCAAAGACGGCCCGATGCCGGGAATGCCGCGCAGAGGCATCATCTGCACGAACTGTGCCTGTCGGTTGACCGGGATGAGCAGCATGCCATCCGGTTTGGCGTTGGTGGATGCCATTTTCGCGACCAGTTTGTTCGAAGCGATGCCCACCGAGCAGGTGATGTGGTAGCGCTGTGCGACTTGGGCGCGGATCCAGGCGCCGATGCGGCTCGGTTGGCCCCACTGGCGCAATGCGCCGGATACGTCCATATAGCCTTCATCGACGGATACCTGTTCGATCTGGTCGGTGATTTGGCTGAACACTTCGTCGAAGATGCGCCGCGACATCATGCGGTAATAGCTCATATCGACGGGCAGGAACACGCCGTTGGGGCATAGCTGGCGGGCGCGTGCGGTTGCCATGGCGGAGTTCACGCCGTATGCGCGGGCCTCGTAACTTGCTGCTGATACGACGGAGCGTGTTCCGGTGCCGATGATCACCGGTTTGCCTTTGAGGCGGGGATTGCGGGCGATTTCCAGTGAGGCGTAGAAGGCGTCCATATCGATATGTAGCACCGTGCAGCCAGTTTCGTCATGTCCCCAGTCTCGTTTGGCGGCTTGAAGTCGTGGTGCGGTGCTCATGCATCCATCCTAAGCCGGGACCGGGTATTCGGCTGCGGGCGGCGATGGGCGTGGCGTGATGTGCACTCGTCGGCGAAAGGTGGTATGGTAATGTGATGTTGCGCTCAGCGGCGCAACGTGGAGTCATGCCTGAGTGGCCGATAGGGGCACCCTGCTAAGGTGTTAGTCGCATTTAGCGGCTCGAGGGTTCGAATCCCTCTGACTCCGCTTCAATGGAACCCGCCGGGAATGGCGGGTTTCTTGGTTCTTCAACGGTTTTATCGGCGTGTCGCACGGTGCCCAATCCCCGGAACCCCCTTCCCGGAACCCTCTTCAGTTTCCCGAAAGGCTGTCATCTCAGACAACTGGCTGATGTAACTGGATATCCCAATCGTCTCATGCCAACCGTCCCATAACAACGGGCTTATGCCAGCCTTTCCATGTCAAACGCCTCATGCCAACGGGCTTATGCCAGTCTTTCCATACCAGCCGTCCCATACCAGCTGTTCCATTCCAACCGCCCCATGCCAGTCGTTCCATGCCAGCCGCCTCCGAGCCGAGAAGACCTACGCTGGGAGAAGCCACGTCTGCCGGAAAAGTCTCGATATCTCGCATTTTGATGCCGATTCGGCGAGATATTGAGAAAAATATCTCAATAACTCGCGTTCGAAGCCCAATCGCGTGAGATATTTAGATTTTTCTACGCCATCCTCGGCATCGCGGGAGGAGCGGAAGCGCGGAATATCAACGATTGTTGGGTTTTGGCCGTGCACTATACCGACCGGCGAATCTGAAATAATCGCCGATTTCGTCCCAATCGAGAGTTTTTCGGAGATTGTTCTGAATATCTCACGCGAAAAGCCGTTCTGGCGAGATATTGAGATGTCGCCTAGGCAGATGATCGCAATGTGGCGGGCTCCGTTGTCCGCCGGAACGTAGGGCGGAGCCGGAGGTACGCCTTTGTCCGCCGTCTCCGTACTTTCATTGTATCTACACAATGGCGGAATTTCAGCATTTTCTGATGGTCCATTGCTCGAAACAGCGGAAAAACTGCATTCGTTGTCATCCCGATTTCCCGCGCAAATATTCTGGTTTTGCGTTAACATTTTTGCGTTATTGAATATGTTCACATTCTGGTACTTCATGCGTCGTGCATCGGCGTGTCTCGGCGTGTCGGGCGGTGCTACACGCCGTCGTCACCCGACATCCGCGATAGCGCCTCACTGGAATGCATTCGGTCCAGCGCATCAGGCCGAATCGAATACCAGCCGTGCGTGCGTCATCATTCCATGCGCTATCGTGGAATCTGTTATGGCTGAATCATTCACAGTGCTCAACCCCGCATCCGCTCCCGCACAAGGGTCGCTGACGGACAAGAAGTCCGAGTTCATCGCCGACATCTGCCATGTCGACGAGCTTGCGCAAGCGATGTCTTTCGTGGAGTCGATTCGCGAACGCCACCCGAAGGCCCGTCATGTGGCCTATGCCGCGATATGCGGAGACCAAGGGCGGCTCGCAGAGCGGATGAGCGACGACGGCGAGCCCTCGGGCACTGCCGGCAAGCCGATTCTCGATGTGCTTCGTGCCAATCATCTTACCGATTGCGTGGTGACGGTTACCCGGTATTTCGGCGGGATTCTGCTGGGGTCCGGCGGCTTGACGCGGGCATACTCTTCGGCGGCGTCATTGGCGGTCAAGGCGGCGGATATCGCAAGGATCGCCACTTGCGTGCGGTTGCGGATGACGGTCGGTTATCCGCAGCTTGACACGCTCACCCATCTCATCGCGCAATCCGGGGGTGTGCGGGACAACGAACAGTACACCGATGTCGTGCGGCTTGACGCGCTGATTGAGCAATCGAAGGCAGAGGCGTTCAGCGCGCGTGTCGTCGAGGCCTTCAGTGGATCGGTGCACGCCGAACAGATCGGTGTCGAACACCGGGCGATACAGTGAAGGGT
The DNA here is from genome assembly GCF_051876855.1 of Bifidobacterium sp. Lineage (GTDB taxonomy): Bacteria > Actinomycetota > Actinomycetes > Actinomycetales > Bifidobacteriaceae > Bifidobacterium. The sequence continues at coordinate 14,385 of NZ_JBJEIH010000021.1, read as the reverse complement.
ATGAGTGACGGCATGAGCGAGACGACATCATCGCAACACGAAGAGGCGGTTGCGGCCTCACAGGAGGGGAAGTTGCAGGAGGGTCAGCCTCAAGACGAGCAGCTTCAACATCAGCAATCCGAAAGCGGATCGGTTGCTGATGCGCCGAACGTCGGGACATCCGATACCGACGCGTCCGATATCGACGCGCCTGACATCGACGTATCCGAGACAGACGCAGGCGCATCCGATGCCGGTACGCCGGATTCCGACGCGTCCGATGCCGGCGTACCGGATTCCGCCACCCCGGGTGATCCCGACGCGTCCGGTGACTCCGCCACGCCCGACACCGCAGCGGCGTCCTTCGAACCGCTGACCGTCACCTACGAACGCCTGCGCCATACCGATGACGTCGCCGAGCTGCACGAATACGCGCGTCGCCCGTTGCCGGACCGTTCGCTGCAAGCAGCCTTCTCCCGTGCCACCGCACTGCTTGAGGCGGTCGCGGGCAATCAGCATACGCCGCTTGAAGACCGGGTGTTTTTGGCCACTGAAATGCCGTTCCCGAATATCCTGGTCAAACTCTCGGAAGATCCCGAACCTCAGGTGCGTCGTGGGGTCGCCGCGAATCAGGATGACAAGAACTGGCTGGTGGGGCGCCTGACCAAGGACCCTGACCCGTCGGTGCGGGACGCCGCTCTGCGCAACCCCCGTACATCCTGGAAGATGCGTCTTGAAGGGGCACAGAACCCTGAAGTCGACGCGGATACTTTGGACTTCCTGTCCACGCTTGGCGTGTCGTGCGAACCCGGTGCCCCGGCCGTCCTCGCGGGCATGGTACGACGCGCGGTCGCGCTCAATCCGCAGGCCTCGCGGGAGACCCTGCAACGCCTGAGCGCCGACGCCTCCCCGTCCGTGGCGCGATGCGCACAGCGCAGATTGGAAGCCGAACAGACGGGCGAATCAAACTAAAATCCCAGAAAACTGTCGATGAATCCGGGATTTCGTCTTCTTCCGGTCGCTTTTTGGGCTTACACTTAAACGTATGACAGAGAAGACCGAAAACGATGAGCGCCTCGCTCGTCCTCTGATTCGTCTTGCCAAGCTCGTCGGCATCGGCACCAGCTATGTCGGCCAAAGCAACGACTACCACGAAATCGAGGACGACGTCCTCGTGGCGGTACTCGCGGCGCTTGGCGTGGATGCGTCGAACGATGAGGCCATCGAACGTTCCATCCGCACCATTCTCGACGAACGCCACGCGCGTCTGGTTCCTCCGACCGTCCTGCATACGGTCGGTAAGGAGGACTCCGTGCTGGTCAATACCGGCATCCTTGAGATTCCGTCGGCGACCATCACCTTGGAAGATGGCCGGCAGTATGACGGCGAGCTTGTCGCTGGGGCAGGCGACGGCTCTCAGGCGTATTCGTTGGACGGCAAGTTCGTCGCGACCGCCTCGCTGACCCTGCCGAAGGATCTTCCAATCGGCTACCACACGCTGCATGTGCGCGTCGGCGACCGCAAGCAGGACGCCACGCTGATTAGCGCTCCGGAGAAGATCGAGCTGATTGACCCGATGAAGAACAACCAGCTGTGGGGCTGGATGGCTCAGCTGTATTCGATTCGTTCCAACGGTTCGTGGGGTGTCGGTGATTTCGAGGATCTCAAGACCCTCCTGGTGGAAGCCAAGCGCAAGACCGGCGCCGATTTCATGCTTATCAACCCGGTCCACGGCAGTGAGCCGGTGGCTCCGCTGACCCCGTCTCCGTATCTGCCGATCAGCCGTCGTTTCGTGAACTTCACGTACATTCGTCCGGAGTCCATTCCGGAATACCGGCAGCTTGATGACGCCGCGCGTAAGCAGATCGAGGAGCTGCACTCCCAGGTTGAACCGCTCAACGGTGACGCCCAGCTCATCGACCGCGACACCATGTGGCGTATGAAGATGCGCGCTCTGTGGCTGGTGTTCAAGGCGGGACGTTCCGCCGGCCGCCAGGCTGAGTTCGACGTGTACAAGAAGGAGCAGGGCACCGAGCTCGAATCCTATGCTACGTGGTGCCTGTGCTACGACAAGTGGGGCAAGCCCGAGGATACGCCGGACAACTGGGAACGCAAGTATGCCAAGGATTCCGCGCAGGTCGCGGCGCTGCGCAACCAGTTCCCCGACACGCTCGAGTTCTATCGCTGGCTTGAATGGATTGCCGGTGAGCAGCTCGAATCCGCCCAGCGTGCGGCGAAGGACGCCGGTATGAAAATCGGTCTGATGGCCGATATGGCCGTTGGCGTTCATCCTGCCGGGTCCGACGTGTGGTGGAATCCTGAGCGATTCGCCAAGGGCGCCACGGTCGGCGCGCCGCCGGATTACTTCAATCAGCAGGGTCAGGATTGGAGCCAGCCGCCGCTCAACCCGATCCAGCTGGAAAACACCGGATATCAGGTGTATCGCGAGATGGTGCACGGCATGTTCGCCCGTGCGGGTGCCGTCCGCATCGACCATATCTTGGGCCTGTTCCGCCTGTGGTGGATTCCGCAGGGCAAGGGGGCGAAGCACGGTGCCTACGTGTACTACGATTCTGAGGTCATGCTTGGCATTCTCGCCATCGAAGCGGCGCGCGCCAACGGCGTGGTCGTCGGCGAGGATCTCGGCGTGGTCCCCGATTTCGTGACGAAGTCGCTCGGCCGTCACGGCGTGCTCGGCTGCGCCGTCGAATGGTTCGAGCAGATGGACGGCAAGTTCAAGGCCCCGAAGACTTGGCGCGAGTATGCGCTCGCTTCGGTCAACACCCACGACATGCCGCCGTCCTACGGCTACCTCGAGTACGAGCAGGTGAAGATCCGCGAGAAGCTCAACCTGCTGGACAGCCCGGTCGAGGAATTCCAAGCATCGGCCACCAAGGAGCACAACGCGATGCTCAAGATGCTCGTCGACAACGGCTATCTTGACGCGGAACTGCTCAAGGACGAGAAGGCCAATGAGCAGCAGATTGTCGAGGCGCTGTATCGCGGTCTCAAGGATGCGCCGAGCAAACTCATCGCGGCATCCATCACCGACGCAGTCGGCGAGAAGCGCGCGCAGAACCAGCCGGGCACCAACAACGAGTACCCGAACTGGCGTATCCCGCTTGCGGATTATGACGGCAACGTCGTTCCGCTCGAGAAGCTCTTCGACAATGAGCGCCTGAAGTCGCTGACGAAAATCATGAATTCCTGACGTATTGTCGGGCGAATCGCGGTGGCCTGTCGGTTGTATGCCGGCAGGCCACCGTTGTATATACGGCGTGGTGGCGTGTTGCGTTTGGGCAGGGGAGGCGATATACTTATCGACTGTTGTGTTCCCAAGGGGTCCTTCAAAGCGCTTTCCCACTCGCCATCGAGGACTTTCAGGGAGCCCACGATAAGAAAACCGAGCTGTTTCGCGCTTGCGGGCGGTTAGGTTTGGAACACAATATGAGAAAAGGTACAATCGTGAAGACTTTCACACCGAAGCCAGATGATCTGACTCATGAGTGGTACGTCGTCGACGCCACCGATGTGGTGCTCGGCCGTCTCGCAACGCAGGTCGCTATCCTGCTGCGCGGCAAGAACAAGCCGACGTACGCGCCGCATGCCGATTCCGGCAATCATGTCATCGTCATCAACGCCGCGAAGGTGGCGCTGACCGGCAACAAGCTCGACAAGGTGCTGTACTCGCACTCCGGCCGTCCTGGCGGCCTGCGTCGCGACAAGTACGCCGACCTGCTCGAGCGCAAGCCGGAGCGTATCATCACTGCCGCCGTCCGTGGCATGCTGCCGAAGAACCGTCTTGCGAAGGTGCAGCTCAACCGTCTGCACGTCTTCGCCGGCGAAGAGCATCCGCACACCCCGCAGAAGCCGCAGGTCTTCGAGATCGCGCAGGTTTCTCAGCAGGCCAAGTGAACCGAAGGGAGATAAAGAAACATGGCTGAAAACACCAACGACTCCGCGGTTCTCGAGACCGAAGAGGAGCTCACCTCGTACACCACCGAAACCAACGCTGGCGCTGGTACCGGTACGTCCCAGATCGCACCTTGCTACGGCACCGGCCGTCGCAAGGAAGCCGTCGCCCGTGTCCGTCTGGTTCCGGGCACCGGCAAGTGGACGATCAACGGCCACACGCTCGAGGAGTATTTCCCGTCGAAGCTGCTGCAGCGCGAGGTGAATTCCCCGATCGTGCTGCTCAAGCTTGAGGGCAAGTTCGACGCCATCGTCCTCGTGGACGGTGGCGGCACCACCGGTCAGGCCGGTGCCATCCGCCTCGGTGTCGCCCGCGCTCTGAACGCGGTCGACCGTGACGCGAACCGTATCGCGCTGAAGAAGGCTGGCTTCCTGACTCGCGACTCCCGTGTCGTCGAGCGCAAGAAGGCTGGTCTGCACAAGGCACGTCGCGCTCCGCAGTTCTCGAAGCGTTAAGTTCGCTTGTACGCGAGTTGTCGCGCATTACAGATGCCGGTATCCCGAAAGGGTGCCGGCATCTGTCGTATCACCGCTGTGTTGGCTTGGGTGGTGAGCGAATTGCGCGGCCTAGTGGTGCCTTGGCTCCCATGTGTGACTTGTAGTAATCACTCCCAGCAGCGCTTGCCGGGTGCGTAATCACATGAAAATCTCAATATCTCGAGCAGATGGCCTGACTACGCGAGAAATTGCGAAATATATCCTAATATCTCTTGATGTTGGTGCGATTGCGCGAGAAATTTGGATTCCGCAACCCGCCCGACCCGATGCGTGATTCGAGAAAACCGCAGAATATCAATGATGTGTCGCGAGCCAACATGAACTGTATCGACGGCAATATCTCAATATCTCGTGTCAGTCAGCGATTTGAGGGAGATATTGAGACATTTTCCTGAATATCTCGACGATTTCGCCGATATCCAGAGAAATTGAGAACTCCTTGACACATGGGATTGCTTCGAAAGGGATTGCTCCGAAAGGGATTGCTCCGAAAGGGATTGCTCCGAAAGGGAT
>NZ_JBJEIH010000021.1:0-9323 GCF_051876855.1 Bifidobacterium sp. | reverse complement strand
CGAAAGGGATTGCTCCGAAAGGGATTGCTCCGAAAGGGATTGCTCCGAAAGGGATTGCTCCGAAAGGGATTGCTCCGGCGGCACAGAAGCCATCTACGCTGCGCCGCCGTCACCCTGAGCCGGCCCAATCAGTCCGCCTGATTTTTCGGCATGATCTGCTGCATGAGCGTGATGCTGTACTCTGGCACCATCCACGACTCCTGCTCCGGGTTAGCGCCGTCATAATCGTCATGATGCTGTGTCGCCGACTTGTCGGTATTGGGCGAGGCTAGGCCAAGTGATGCCACATTGCCGGTAGCATTGACATCAGTACCGGCATCGGCGTCAGCACCGGCTGCTATGCCAGTCTGCGCATTTGCGCCGGCAGGAGCGCCTTGATGCGGGGCATGGGGCTGTTCGGTTGCATCGGCTTGCGCAATGACGCTTGGAACCGGCGGCGTCATCGCCGATGTCGAGTCATGCGGCGTGTTTTGGGCCTGGGCGATGACGTCGCTCAGGGGGTGCCGGGTCAGGTGCATCGCCATCCAATTCGTGTCAGGCGAGTGCTGGGCCACACTGACTTTCGTGCCGGGGGCGGGCTCGATGCCTTCGGCTTGGGCAGAACTCCACACGGTTTGCCATGAGCTGTCGGCTGGCAGACGGAAGCTGCGGTCACCGGCGTCACCGTTGATGATGATGAGCAGATCGGCAGCATTGCGTGCGATCAGACGCATGGTGAACCGGCGTGTCGTGGGATTCGACCAATCCTTGTCCACGGGCGCGGTGCCGTCTGGCAGGAACCATTGCACGCGGCTGGACTGTTTGAACAGCCCGATTTGTGTCAGACGCGTGTAGAAATCCTCGGTATGGAACAGCGAGAGGGATTTGCGCGCGGAAATCAGCCGTGACACGGATTCGAAAATCCGCAGTTGGCTGTTCTTGCCGGTAGAATCCATCCAATCCCATTGCAGCCATGTGATGTCGTTGTCTTGGCAGTAGGCGTTGTTGTTGCCTCGTTGGCTGTTGCCGAACTCGTCACCGGCTTGGAGCATCGGCGTGCCAAGCGACAGCAGCAACGTGCCGAGAAGATTGAGCGTGGCCCGTTCACGGTGTTGGTTGATGGCGGGGTCGTCGGACGGTCCTTCGTGTCCGAAATTGACCGAATAGTTCACATTCGACCCGTCGTTGTTGTCCTCGCCGTTGTCCTCGTTGTGTTTGCGGGCGTAGGCGGTCAGGTCGGCGGTGGTGAAGCCGTCATGGCAGGAAATGAAGTTGATCGACGACGGAGCGCCGCGTCCGGGCTCGGTGGCGAAGAGGTCTGCGGAACCGCACAATCGGGTGGCCATCTCCTGCATGCCCGTTTCCCCGTTGCCAGGCCGGTCGACCGGATCGGTCAGCCAGAATTGCCTGACCGAGTTGCGGAAGGCGTCGTTCCACTCGCCGAAAGGCATACCGAACTGGCCAGTGCGCCACCCTTGATAGCCGACGTCCCAAGGCTCCATGATGAGTTTCAGGTTGCCAAGCAGCATGTCGCTGCGCAGGGCGTACAGGAAGGGGTGATGCTTGGTGAAGTTGCCGTCGAGGCGCGCAAGCGAGGCGGCCAGGTCGAAGCGGAAGCCGTCGACGCCGATGCGTTTGGCCCAGTACCGCAGGCTGTCGATGGCGAAGGTCACGACATGCGTGTTGGTGAAGTCAAGCGTGTTGCCGCAACCTGTGGTGTCTTCCAGGCGACCGGGATTGTTGCGCTGGTGCCGGTAGTAAGACAGCTCGTCCAGCCCTCGCCAGCATACGGTCGGCCCGTCGGTGCCGCCTTCGCATGTGTGGTTGTAGACCACGTCCATGATGACTTCGAATCCGGCTTCGTGCAGGGCTCTGACCATGTCGATGACTTCCTGGCGAACCGCGCGCGGGCCTGAACGCTGTGCGGCCTGCGTGGCGTAGGACGGCTCCGGCGCGAAGTATCCGAGTGTCGAATACCCCCAATAGTTGTGCCGGCCGCGTTGCTGGAGGAACAGCTCATCCTGTTTGGCCTGGATTGGCAGCAGCTCAATCGAGGTGACGCCGAGTGTCTGCAAGTAGGACAGGGTGGTGGGGTGGGCGAGACCTGCATATGTCCCGCGCAATTCCGGAGGCAGCCAGGGCGCGTTAGCGGTGAAGCCCTTGACATGCAGCTCGTAGATGACGGTTTTGCTCCACGGCACGTGGGGGTGGGAGGGCTCGCCTTCGTGCTTGGTGGTGTCCCGGTCGTCGATGGCGACGGACACCGGCATGCTGCCCAGGGAGTCGAGTGTGCTCATCTTGCCGTCGGGAGATCCGTGGACGACCCCGTTGTCGATGGTGCACTCGTAAGAGAATGCGGAGGCGTCGAGTTTCATGGTCCCGTCGATGCCCTTGCCGTATGGGTCGAGAAGGATTTTGTGCGGGTTGAAGCGCACGTCATGCTTGGGATTCCATTGCCCGTCCACGCGATAGGCGTATCGCATGCCGTCCCAGACTTTGGGCAAATGGACGTACCACAGGCCGTAGTTCGGGCCGCTCATCGCGAACAGGGTTTCGCGCACGTACATGGATTCGATGATGCGCGAGCAGATGGGGAAGAGCCGTACTTCTTGTGTCCATGGGATGGGAGACCCCTTGAACAGCCGCACCGCTTCGTTGTAGAAGGCGGAAGGGCGGTCGAGTGGCTCGTAGACGCACAGCCAGATGCGATCGGCTGTTTCCGATCTGACGACGGCATCCGCCCCTCCGTCATCGGTGAAGTAGAGGCCCGGCCGTGTGGCGTAACGGTGCAATGGCGGATTTTTCATGGTGCTATTGTAAGGTCCGCGAAGCCTGTTTGCGCAAACATCGAACACGATATGGTCACATGTTGTGGTATTTGCCTCATTATCGAGCGAAACTCACAGAATCAAACAAAAACCTTACAGGCTGTACCATGAGATGCTCGCCGATTCTCATGAAACGCTCAACACTACGCAAGCAGCAGAACGTACCGGTTATCCGCTACATTGTGATGAAGGTCACACATTCCGGTGACGAGCCGCCGACAGGCGGCGACCCCTTTTGCAGTACAGGCTCGAGGAGGACCAATTGGCAGAAGCAAAGAAAACAGAGGCTACCAAGCCAAGCCCCGAAGAGAAGCTGATCGCGGCTCAGGCCGAGGTCGACGAGCTGGTCAAGAAGGCCCAGGTTGCCCTGAAGGAGTTTGAGAAGCTTGATCAGAAGCAGGTCGATCACATCGTCGCGAAGGCTTCTGTCGCAGCGCTGAACAAGCATTTGCAGCTGGCGAAGATGGCCGTGGACGAGACCGGCCGTGGTCTTGTGGAGGACAAGGCGACCAAGAACATCTTCGCGTGCGAGCACGTTACCCACTATCTGGCGGGGCAGAAGACCGTCGGCATCATCCGTTCCGACGATGTCCTCGGCATTGATGAAATCGCCGAGCCTGTCGGTGTGGTCGCGGGTGTCACCCCGGTCACCAACCCGACTTCGACCGCAATCTTCAAGTCCTTGATTGCGCTCAAGACCCGGTGCCCGATTGTCTTTGGCTTCCACCCGTTTGCGCAGAAGTGCTCGGTAGCGGCAGCCAAGATCGTGCGTGACGCGGCCATCGCAGCAGGCGCCCCCGAGAACTGTATCCAGTGGATCGAGCATCCGTCCATCGAAGCGACCGGTGCACTGATGCGCCACGACGGCGTCGCCACGATTCTCGCGACCGGCGGTCCCGGCATGGTCAAGGCAGCGTACACTTCCGGCAAGCCGGCCCTCGGCGTCGGCCCGGGCAACGCTCCGGCGTACGTTGATGCCGATGTCGACATCGAGCGTGCCGCCAACGACCTCATCCTCTCCAAGCATTTCGATTACGGCATGATTTGCGCCACCGAGCAGGCGATCATCGCCCACAAGGACGTCTACGACCCGCTGGTCAAGGAACTCAAGCGCCGCAAGGCCTACTTCGTGAACCCTGACGAGAAGGCCAAGCTTGAGCAGTACATGTTCGGTTGCACCGCCTACTCCGGTGGCTCCCCGAAGCTCAACTCCATCGTGCCGGGCAAGTCCCCGCAGTACATCGCCCATGAGGCTGGCTTCGAAGTGCCCGCCGACGTGACTATCCTTGCCGCCGAATGCAAGGAAGTCGGCGAGATGGAGCCGCTCACCCTCGAAAAGCTCTGCCCGGTGCAAGCCGTGCTCAAGGCCGACAACAAGGAGCAGGCCTTCGAGATGTGCGAGCAGATGCTCAAGCATGGCGCCGGCCACACCGCCGCCATCCACACCAACAACCAGGATCTGGCCCGTGAATTCGGCCTGCGCATGCACGCCTGCCGTATCATCTGGAACTCCCCGAGCTCGCTCGGCGGCATCGGCGATATCTACAACTCCATCGCCCCGTCCCTGACCCTGGGCTGCGGCTCCTACGGCGGCAACTCGGTGTCCGGCAACGTCCAGGCCGTCAACCTCATCAACATCAAGCGCATCGCACGGAGGAACAACAACATGCAGTGGTTCAAGGTGCCGCCGAAGACCTATTTCGAGCCGAACGCGATCCGTTATCTGCGCGACATGTACAACCTCAACCGCGCGGTTATCGTGTGCGACAAGGTGATGGAGCAGCTCGGCGTGGTCGACAAGATCATCGACCAGCTGCGCGCCCGCCAGAACCGCGTCACCTTCCGCATCATCGACTACGTCGAGCCGGAACCGTCGGTCGAGACTGTCGAGCGCGGCGCCTCCATGATGCGTGACGAGTTAAAGCCCGACACGATCATCGCCGTCGGCGGTGGCTCCGCGATGGACGCCGCGAAGGTCATGTGGCTCATGTACGAGCACCCGGAGATCGCCTTCTCCGATGTCCGCGAGAAGTTCTTCGATATCCGCAAGCGCGCGTTCAAGATCCCGCCGCTCGGCGAGAAGGCCAAGCTCGTGTGCATCCCGACCTCTTCCGGCACCGGTTCGGAGGTCACTCCGTATGCCGTCATCACCGACCACAAGACCGGCTACAAGTACCCGATCACCGATTACGCGCTGACCCCGTCCGTGGCCATCGTCGATCCGGTGCTCGCACGCACCCAGCCGCGTCGTCTGGCCTGCGATTCCGGCATGGACGCCCTGACCCATGCGATTGAGGCCTACGTGTCCGTGTACTCCAACGACTTCACCGACGCCATGGCGCTGCACGCCATCAAGATCATCTGGGACAACCTGTCCGAGTCCGTCAACGGTGAGGCCGGTCTCGAGAAGACCGCCGCCCAGGAGCATATGCACAACGCCGCCACCATGGCCGGCATGGCCTTCGGCTCCGGCTTCCTTGGCATGTGCCACAGCATGGCGCACACCATCGGCGCGCTGTGCCACGTGGTCCACGGCCATACGAACGCCATCCTGCTGCCGTATGTCATCCGCTACAACGGCCAGGTTCCGTCCGAACCGACCAGCTGGCCGAAGTACAACAAGTACGTGGCTCCGCAGCGCTACCAGGAGATCGCCCGCCTGATCGGCATCGATCCGGGCAAGACCCCTGAGGAGGGTGTGGAGAACCTCGCCCGCGCCATCGAGGATTACCGCGACAATAAGCTCGGTATGGACGCCAGCTTCAAGGCCTGCGGTGTTGACGAGGATACGTACTGGTCGCTTATCGACCGCATCGGCATGCGCGCCTACGAGGATCAGTGCACGCCGGCGAATCCGCGTATCCCGCTCATCGAGGATATGGAGGACATCGCCATCGCCGCATACTATGGCGTCTCCCAGGCTGAGGGCCACAAGATGCGCGTCGATCGCCTCGGTGTCGCAGCCACCGAGGAAGCTTCCGAGCGTGTGAAGTGATGCCCGCGGGGCAGATCCCCGCCCGGCATTGAGCGCCTGAATCCTAACCATTGCGCCGTCGTACCCAATCGGGTATGGCGGCGCAACTCATATATCAGCTGTCAGCCCAAATGTGGGCAGATGCAACTGCTTGCGCTGTTCGAGGCGAGGCGGCGCGCAAACGGCGTCCAAGCCGATGATGTGCGCGAAGCGCATGCCATGGTCTACGCCAGACAGGCGATAGTCGTGCATACGGTTGTGATTACCACGGCGAAGCATTCGGTCATGGCAATCCGCGAGATGACCGGTCGGGTCTGCGAAATCGTGTCCCATGCCCCCACGCGTGCGACCAGGGCTGTGGCGGCGACAATCGCGGCCCAAGGACGCATGAACATTCCCGCATATGCCGCGGTAATGACGGCCACCATCATCACGGCATGCCATGCGATCGCAGCAAGACGGTATCGATTGTCGCCAAATTCACGGATCATGCTGCGCACGAACAGCAACGAGCCGATTTCGTACCACAGCATCATGATGGCGACGGTCAGTGAGGTGCGATTGACAGCACTGTCAGGCCACCACACAAGCATTTCCCACCAGTATATGCCGTCGGGCGGTATCGCGGCAGAGGGATTCGCGGCGGATGGGAAGGTCGCTGGAATCGTACATGACGCGATGACACCCGCCACTTGCGACCATATGCCATGCGTGTCATGACGAATCATCGTACTGAACACAGTCACCGCAAGCAGTGCTGCGAACCAAGGAGCCCAACGCAGCAATCCTGGAGCGATAATCAGTGTGGGAATGCCGAAAGCGGCGGTCACCGCGGTGCATATGAGCGCTTCGCGCGCGTACCGGCGTCTCGCCCCGGCGACAATCCACCTGTTGATGGCATATTGCATGCCATAGCACAGCGCCCAGTCCAAGGTGACGAGACATGACATGGCGATGGCGCGGAATCCCGATTGCAGCACGATTGCGGCGATGGCCGGTGCCAGCACCATAGCCCAGCTTCCGGGTTGGCGTGGAATCAGACGCATGCGATGGGCTGCAGTATGTGGTAGGGCGGATCGGCGTGAAGTCATGATGCCATCCTACGAGTGTCGTGGGTGGCACGCCAGAGCGATCATGCAATCGAGTCATTGTGCGCTGCTGGTACCGGTCAAAGCGCGTGGGGCATACGGCTTGTGACATTGCACCGTCGCACAACGAATCGTCATATCATCGCGTGTTATCATACCTGCTTGTGACAGCCATTGAACAACCGAAAGCTTCCCGTCGCCGTACGAAACGCGGCAATTATGCCCCCAGCCGCGCCCGGCGTGAACAGATAGCCTCAGCCGTGCTGCACATTGTCGACCAATCCGGGTATGGCGATGTGACCGTCATCCGGATTTCCAAGGAAACCGGGATACCGCAGTCGAGCGTCCTCTACCATTTCCCCACCAAAGACCATCTGTTGGTCGGCGCGATGGAATACGCCGATTCGCTTGACGGCAAAGAGTACAACTTGGAAAGCGCATGGCCCGAACTGAGTGAGGATATGCTCGACAAGCTCATCAGAATGCGGCTTTCGCAACGCAACCGGCTGTTGCTCATGTCCTACCTTCGCGGGTTGGCCACGCAGCCGGATAATCCGGCGAGCAAGTACCTGGCGGCTAAGGATATGCGCACCGTCGATCATTGGACGAAACTGTGCATGCAGCTGCAGCATCAAGGCGTGATGCACCAAGCCTTGGACGCCAAACGAACCGCGATGCAGATTCTTGCGCTCTGGCAGGGTTTGGTACAGGGGTATCTGCGTGACGATTCCCTTGATGCCGACACCATGCATGATTTGTTCATGGATGGCATGCGCCACCTGACGTGCAGGAACTGGCAGGAGTTCCTCACCTACCTTTCGCGCCCGGACGCCGGTATCTAGGCTCGCCCCGGACGTTATGACAGCAGCCGGTACGAGAAATCGTGAATCTGGCGGAACACCGCTTCGCTTTCTTCGAGCCACGACATGCAGACGCTGTAGACATGGCCGAGCGGTTTGCCGGGCCGTGCTTTCACGTCGTGGAGTTCGAACTCCTGGTGCGCGCGTGACAGCTCTGTGGCAAGGGCCAGGCTTTCATACTCGATGAAATCGTCGCTGCTGGTCGCCAGATACATGGGCGGTATCACGCAGTTGCGGACCAAGTCGGCGCTGAAGCGGTAGTCGGGATCGACCCCCGACAGCCGCTTGAAGAAGTAGGGGCCGATGACCGACACGACGTCGCCGGGACGGTCGTTGCGCGATTGTGCATCCGTGACCCCCGGTGTGAACGGCGAAAGATCGAAGACTCCGGAGACCGCGGCGACGCCACGGATGTGCAGACCCGATGGGGTGACGCCGTATGCCGCGGCCGTTGCGGGGTCGCTTTGCAAGGCTGCCTGATAGAAGGCGAGTGCGCCGCCGGCTGAATCGCCGGTGAGGAACACGTGGCCGAGATCGATCGGGTAGGCGTCGCCATGTCCGGCAATCCAGGCGAGGCCTGCGGCGATATCGCGCAGCTGTCCGAGGAAATCGGTCTGTGGCGCCGGGCGGTAGTTGAGCGAAAACACCGCGAAACCGTGTTGTGCGAGCGTCACGTTGAAATTGCGGTTGAGTTCCTTATACCCGTATACGAATCCGCCGCCGTGGATATCGACGTAGACGGGCAGCGTGCGGCCTTGGCGGATAACGGCGTCATGGGGCAGATACAAATCAAGCAGATGCCCGCGGATTCCGTCGTCGAGATAAGGAATGTCGGTAATCATATCGATGTCGTCGGGCACCGACCAGTACCGGGAGCGTGGAAGATCGCTTCTCGCGAACGCGAGGCGGGTGTCGCGGATGGCCTGCACGGCGTGCTCATCGTATCCGCAATCGGCGAGGTCGGCGTCGAATTCGGTCCAGCTCGCGGAACGTGGATTGCCGAAATCGAACTGTGGTGCGGCGCCGAGTGCCGACTCGTATCTCAGATGTGCCATATCTGCCTCGATTCTCCAACGCCGTCGTCGTCGCGCGCTGGTGCGTAGCCGTATGGCTCAGTCTAGTCTTTCGGCGGGCGGACAGGCGGATTGCGCGTTGCGCCACACCGAGGTGGCGGGCGGCAGCTTGATGCCCTATACTCAGGTGGGCTCTTGTGATGGATGAGATGAGCGGCGTCAGTGCCCGGGACAACGTCCCGGAAGTGCGACACGCCGCAGAAATCTTATACATGGCACGTGCTTTAATAATCAAGTTGCCTGTTTTAGGCTCGCATATTGGAATCAAAAAAGCGAGCGTGGCGTCGGCGGCTCCGAGTGGGTCGCTGTCTGGCTGCGCACTGATGTGGTTACGACCGGGGTGTCATGCCTTGGGTCAAGCTCGCCGGTGCCCTGCGACAGGTTGGTAAACAGTAAACGAATCGCTAGAAAGGGCGGACGGCAATGGCGGGACAGAAAATCCGCATCAGGCTTAAGTCCTATGACCATGAGGTCATCGACCAATCGGCGAAGAAAATCGTCGAGACGGTGACGAACGCGGG
>NZ_JBJEIH010000020.1:0-16543 GCF_051876855.1 Bifidobacterium sp. | reverse complement strand
ATGAGGTCATCGACCAATCGGCGAAGAAAATCGTCGAGACGGTGACGAACGCGGGTGCCACTGTGGTGGGCCCGGTTCCTCTGCCGACCGAGAAGAACGTGTTCTGTGTTATTCGTTCTCCTCATAAGTACAAGGATTCTCGCGAGCATTTCGAGATGCGTACTCATAAGCGTCTCATCGACATCGTGGACCCGACCCCGAAGGCCGTGGACTCCCTGATGCACATTGATCTGCCTGCGGATGTCAACATCGAGATCAAGCTGTAAGGGAGGAGGGAACCGCTATGTCACAGAACAAGAATCGCACTGCACTGCTCGGCCGCAAGCTCGGCATGTCGCAGGTCTGGGATGAGAACGGCTTCTTCGTTCCCGTCACCCTGGTCGACGTGTCCACCAACGTGGTCACCGCAGTCAAGACCGAGGAAACCGACGGCTACAAGGCTGTCCAGCTCGGTTACGGCCAGATCGATCCGACGAAGGTGACCAAGCCGCTCGCTGGTCATTTCGCCAAGGCCGGTGTTACCCCGCGTCGTCACCTCGCAGAGGTGCGCACGGATAACGCCGAGGAGTACAAGCCCGGTCAGGAACTGACTGCCGAGCTGTTCTCCGAAGGTACGCTGGTGGACGTCACCGGCACCACCAAGGGCAAGGGCTTCGCCGGTACCATCAAGCGCTGGGGCTTCAAGTCCTATCGTCGTACTCACGGCTCTCACAAGAACGAGCGTCGCCCCGGTTCAGTCGGTGCATGCGCTACTCCGAGCCGTATTCTCAAGGGCAAGCGCATGGCCGGCCGTATGGGTCATGAGACCAACACCGTGCTGAGCCTTACCATCGTCTCCTCCGATGTCGAGAACGGCATCCTCGCTATCAAGGGCGCCATCCCGGGGCCCAAGGGCGGCATCGTTCTCGTCCGTTCGGCAGTGAAGGGAGCCTGAAACCATGGCAAACGTTACTCTGAACGTCACTGACGTCAAGGGACAGGCCGCTGGCACTGTTGAAGCGCCGGCTGAGATCTTCGGCATTTCCGCTGAAGACGTCCACGCCCACATCCCGCTGATTCACCAGGTGGTCATCGCGCAGCTCGCCGCGGCCCGTCAGGGCACCCATGCGGTGAAGAACCGTGCGAAGGTCTCCGGCGGCGGCAAGAAGCCGTGGAAGCAGAAGGGCACCGGCCGTGCACGCCAGGGCTCCATCCGCGCTCCGCAGTGGTACCACGGCGGCGTCGTCCACGGGCCGGTCCCGCGTGACTACAGCCAGCGCACCCCGAAGAAGATGAAGGCCGCAGCTCTGCGCTACATCCTCTCCGATCGCGCCAACGCCGGTCACATCGGTGTTATCGATTTCGGTGGCATCGAGACTCCGTCCACGAAGACCGCTGTTACCGCGCTGAACGCCGTGAGCTCCAATGAGTTCACCACTGTGGTGTTCTCCCGCGACAACATCAACGAGTGGCTGTCGGTGCGCAACATCCCGACCGTGCACCCGATCTTCGCGGATCAGCTCAACACGTACGACGTGGTCACCGCCAAGTATGTCGTCTTCTCGAAGGAAGGCTTCGACGCCTTCGTTGCGGCGAAGACGAAGTCGGCCACGAAGGAGGCCTGATCCACATGGTCGCTATTCACAAGCCAGCACACGACATCATCCTCAAGCCTGTTGTCTCTGAGAAGAGCTACGCCGAGTCCGATCGCGGCCGCTACACCTTCGTTGTGGCGCCGAACGCGAACAAGGTGCAGATCAAGCAGGCCATCGAAGAGATCTTCAATGTCAAGGTGACGAATGTCAACACCCTCAACCGCGCGGGCAAGCGCAAGCGCACCCGTACCGGTTTCGGTCAGCGCGTCAATCAGAAGCGCGCGATCGTGACCGTGGCCGAGGGCCAGACGATCGACATCTTCGGTAACTGAAGGCTAGCCGAGAAAGTCAAAGGAAGAACTACATTATGGCTATCCGCGTTTATAAGCCGACGACTGCAGGCCGTCGCAACGCGTCCGTGTCGGATTTCTCCGACGTCACGCGCTCCACGCCTGAGAAGTCGCTGGTTCGCAAGCTCACCAAGACCGGCGGTCGTAACTCTTATGGCCGTATGACCTCCCGCCATCGCGGCGGCGGCCACAAGCGCCAGTACCGTCTCATCGACTTCAAGCGTTGGGACAAGGACGGCGTGCCGGCGAAGGTCGCTCACATCGAGTACGACCCGAACCGTTCGGCCCGCATTGCGCTGCTGCACTATGCAGATGGTGAGAAGCGCTACATCATCGCTCCGGAAGGCGTCAAGCAGGGCGACATCATTGAGACCGGCGAACAGGCCGATATCAAGCCCGGCAACAACCTGCCGCTGCGCAACATCCCGACCGGTACCATCGTGCACGCCATCGAGCTCCGCCCGCTGGGCGGCGCAAAGATTGCGCGTTCTGCTGGTGCTGCCGTTCAGCTCGTCGCTAAGGACGGCGCTTACGCCCAGCTGCGTATGCCGTCCGGCGAAATCCGCAACGTCGATGCTCGTTGCCGCGCGACCGTCGGTGAGGTCGGCAATGCCGATCACGCCAACGTCCAGCTCGGTAAGGCAGGTCGCGCCCGCTGGATGGGCAAGCGCCCGATCACTCGTGGTGAGTCCATGAACCCGGTCGACCACCCGCATGGCGGTCGTACTCGTGGTGGCAAGCCGCCAGTGTCTCCGTGGGGCAAGGGCGAAGTTCGTACTCGCCGTCCGAAGAAGGCTTCGAACAAGATGATTGTTCGTCGTCGTCCGAATGGTAAGAACCGCAAGTAAGGGAGTGTCGAGTAGATGACTCGTAGCATCAAGAAGGGCCCATTCGTCGACGCCCACTTGCAGAAGAAAGTCGACGAGCAGAACGAGAAGGGCACGCACAACGTCATCAAGACGTGGTCGCGCCGTTCGATGATCACCCCGGACTTCATCGGCCACACCTTCGCCGTCCATGACGGTCGCAAGCATGTGCCGGTGTTCGTCACCGAGGCAATGGTTGGCCACAAGCTCGGCGAGTTCGCCCCGACCAAGACCTTCAAGGGTCATGTGAAGGACGACAAGAAGGCACGCCGCTAAAGAGGAGACAAGACACATGGAAGCTAAAGCAATCGCTCGTCACGTCCGCGTGACGCCGCGCAAGGCTCGCCGCATGGTCGACCTCATCCGAGGCAAGCGTGCGACCGACGCCATCACCATTCTCAAGTTCGCTCCTCAGTCCGCCGCACTGCCCGTGCGCAAGACTCTGGAGAGCGCTATCGCCAACGCTCGCGTGAAGGCCGACAAGGCCGGCGAGCCGTTCCGCGAGAACGACCTGTTCATCAAAGAGACCTACGTGGACGAAGGCGTGACGCTCAAGCGTTTCCGCGCTCGTGCCCAGGGCCGTGCCGCTCGCATCAACAAGCGCACCAGCCACATCACGGTCGTTGTCGCTAGCAAGGAAGGAGCCCGCTAAAGATGGGTCAGAAGATCAATCCCTTTGGCTATCGCCTGGGTATCACTGAGAACCATCGTTCCAAGTGGTTCTCCGATTCCAACAAGGTTGGCGAGCGTTACCGTGACTTCGTGCTTGAGGATGACAAGATCCGCAAGGCGCTGAGCAAGGATCTCGAGCGTGCGGGCGTGTCCCGTATCGTCATCGAGCGTACCCGTGACCGCGTGCGTGTGGACATCCACACCGCCCGCCCGGGCATCGTGATCGGCCGCCGTGGTGCTGAGGCTGAGCGCGTTCGCGCCAAGCTCGAGAAGCTCACCGGCAAGCAGGTCCAGCTCAACATCTTCGAAGTGAAGAACGCAGCTCTTGACGCTCAGCTCGTTGCCCAGAGCATCGCTGAGCAGCTGACCAACCGCGTTACTTTCCGCCGTGCCATGCGCAAGGCGGAGCAGGACGCGATGCGTGCCGGCGCCAAGGGTATCCGTATCAAGCTCTCCGGCCGTCTCGGCGGTGCGGAAATGAGCCGTTCCGAGTTCTATCGCGAGGGTCGCGTTCCGCTGCAGACTCTCCGCGCCCTCATCGATTACGGCTTCTTCGAAGCCCGCACCACTTACGGCCGTATCGGCGTGAAGGTGTGGATCTACAAGGGTGATATGACTGAGACTCAGTTCGAAGAGCAGCAGGCTCAGCAGAACAACAGCCGTCCGGGTCGTCGTGGCGATCGTCGCCCGCGCCGTGGCGGTCAGCGTTCCGCTCAGTCCAAGCCTGCGACCGAAGCCGCTCAGGTGGCCCCGGCTGCAGCCGAAGCTGAGGCTCCTGCCGCAACGGAAACGAAGGAGTGAGCTGGAATGCTTATCCCAAAGAGAGTTAAATACCGCAAGCAGCATCGCCCGGACCGTCATGGTATGTCCAAGGGCGGCAACGAGATCGCTTTTGGCGATTACGGCATCCAGGCGCTTGCCCCGGCTTATGTGACGAACCGTCAGATTGAAGCCGCACGTATCGCCATGACCCGCTACATCAAGCGTGGTGGCCGCGTGTGGATTACGATCTTCCCGGATCGCCCGCTGACCAAGCACCCGCTCGGCGCCCGAATGGGTTCCGGTAAGGGCGCGCCTGAGTTCTGGATCGCCGATATCCACCCCGGTCGAGTCATGTTCGAGATCGGTGGTGTCTCGGAGGATGTCGCTCACGAGGCTCTGCGCCGCGCTATCGACAAGCTCCCCATGAAGTGCCGTATTATCGCGCGTGAAGGCGGTGACATCTGATGCCAGTCGGAACTGCAGACTATTCCATCAAGAATCTCAACGAGAAGACCAATGCGGAAATCGAGGGCTTCCTCAAGAAGTCCAAGGAAGAGCTGTTCAACCTGCGCTTCCAGCACGCAACCGGCCAGCTCGAAAACACCGCCCGTCTCAAGGCTGTCAAGCGCGACATCGCCCGGATGTACACCGTCCTGCGCGAACGCGAACTCGGTATCACCGAGGAGCCTGAGGCTGCGGATACGAAAGCTGAGGAGAAGTAAGCATGGCTGAAAAGCAAGAGCGTAACTTCCGCAAGGTTCGTCGCGGTTACGTCGTGTCCGAAGCTATGGACAAGACGATCACCGTCGAGCTCGAGCAGCGTTCGACCCACCCGCTGTACGGCAAGGTCGTCCGCTCCACCCGCAAGGTCAAGGCCCATGATGAACACAACGAAGCCCACGTTGGCGACCTCGTGAGTATTATGGAGACTCGGCCTCTGAGCAAGACCAAGCGTTGGCGTCTCGATAGCATTATCGAGCGCGCCAAGTAACAAGTTCGGCAAGGCTCCGCGATCACCCGCAAGGGTGCTCGGGGAGAACCAGCTCGGCTAAGGAGAATCAATGATTCAGCAGGAAACGCGGCTTCATGTCGCCGACAACACGGGTGCCAAGGAGATCTTGGCCATCCGAGTGCTCGGCGGATCGAAGCGACGCTATGCCGGCATCGGCGACGTGATCGTCGCCACCGTCAAGGACGCCATTCCTGGCGGGTCGGTCAAGAAGGGCGACGTGGTGAAAGCCGTTGTCGTCCGCACCGTCAAGGAACACCGCCGTGCGGATGGTTCCTACATCAAGTTCGACGAGAACGCCGCTGTGCTCCTCGGCTCCGGCCAGGAACCCAAGGGCACTCGTATCTTCGGACCGGTCGGTCGTGAGCTGCGCGACAAGCGCTTCATGAAGATCGTGTCCCTCGCTCCGGAGGTGATCTGAATGGTAGCCAAGATCAAGAGCGGCGACCAGGTCAAGGTCATCCGCGGCAAGGATCGCGGCAAGGAAGGCAAAGTCTTGCGTGTGCTGCCCAACGATCGACTGATCGTTGAGGGTGTGCAGATTGTCAAGAAGCATGTCCGTGCCACTCAGCAGGGCCAGCAGTCCGGCATCGTTCCGGTCGAGGCTCCGATCCATCGCTCCAACGTGATGCTGATCGACCCAGAGACCAAGCAGCCGACCCGCGTTGGCGTGGTCGTTAAGCAGGAGGCTCGTGACGGCAAGGTGAAGACCGTGCGCGTGCGTGTCGCCAAGAAGTCCGGAAAGGAGCTGGCATGACCGATACCACAGTCGAAGCGCCGGCAACTCCGCGCTTGAAGCAGAAGTACTTCGACCAGATCGTGCCTGAGCTCGAGAAGGAATTCAAGTATTCCAACCCGATGCAGGTTGCTCGTCTGCAGAAGGTCGTCGTCTCCATGGGTGTCGGTGCCGCTGCCCGCGACTCCAAGCTCATCGAAGGTGCTGTGAAGGACCTGACGGCCATCACCGGTCAGAAGCCGAAGATCACCCACGCGAAGAAGTCTGTCGCGCAGTTCCATCTGCGTGAGGGCCAGGCCATTGGCGCGTACGTCACGCTCCGCGGCGACCGCATGTGGGAGTTCCTCGACCGTCTTCTGACGCTGGCTCTGCCGCGTATCCGCGATTTCCGCGGCATCGACGGCAACCAGTTCGACGGCCAGGGCAACTACAACTTCGGTCTCACCGAGCAGTCTATGTTCCACGAGATCGATCCTGATTCCATTGACCACGTCCGTGGTATGGACATCACCGTGGTGACGAACACCAAGGACGACAAGGAAGCCCGCGTGCTGCTCAAGCACCTCGGTTTCCCCTTCAAGGAGAACTGAAATGGCAAAAACCGCTCTGAAGAACAAGGCGGCCGCCAAGCCGAAGTTCAAGGTGCGCGCCTACACGCGTTGCCAGGTTTGTGGTCGTCCCCACTCCGTGTACCGCAAGTTCGGCCTGTGCCGCATCTGCCTTCGCGAGAAGGCTCACCGTGGCGAGCTGCCCGGAGTTACGAAGTCCAGTTGGTAAACATCGACGCTGAAGGTCCGCGGCCCGATCGGGTGCACAGCACCCGTGAGGGCGGCGGAAACCACGGCGAGAAAGGGCGTTAGCCCACATGACAATGACAGATCCGATCGCAGACATGCTCACGCGTCTGCGTAATGCGAGCGCGGCAAAGCACCAGACCGTGGATATGCCGTACTCCAAGTTCAAGGCGAACATCGCCGAGATCCTCAAGCGTGAAGGCTACATCGCCGATTTCACGGCGAAGGAAGCTAAGGTCGGCCAGACCCTCGAAATCACGCTGAAGTATGGTCCTCACGGCGAGCGTTCCATCCAGGGCATCAAGCGTATTTCGAAGCCGGGCATGCGTCGCTATGCGAAGTCCGACTCCCTGCCGATGCCGCTCGGTGGCCTCGGCGTCGCCATCATCTCGACAAGCTCGGGATTGCTGACCCAGAAGGAATGCCTCGACCGGGGCATCGGCGGCGAAATCGTCGCTTACGTTTGGTGAGAAAGGAGAGCTGAAACATGGCATCGCATATTGGTAAGCTCCCCGTCACCATCCCGGCTGGCGTGGAAGTCAAGATTGAAGGTCAGACCTTCTCCACCAAGGGCCCGAAGGGCTCTGATTCCTTCGTGATTCCGGAAGGCATCACCGGCAAGGTTGAAGGCAACGAAATCATCCTGACCCCGGCCGACGATCTGCGTCCGACCCGTGCCAAGCACGGTCTGGCCCGCTCGATCATCGCGTCCATGGTCAAGGGCGTGCACGAGGGCTACACCAAGACCCTCGACATCGTCGGCACTGGTTACCGCGCGCA
The DNA here is from genome assembly GCF_051876855.1 of Bifidobacterium sp. Classification (GTDB taxonomy): domain Bacteria; phylum Actinomycetota; class Actinomycetes; order Actinomycetales; family Bifidobacteriaceae; genus Bifidobacterium. The sequence goes on along the minus strand of NZ_JBJEIH010000020.1, from coordinate 9,000 downwards.
GCTCAAGGGCAAGAGCATCGAGTTCTCCCTCGGCTACTCGCACACCATCACCGTCGATCCGCCTGAAGGCATCGAGTTCGAACTGCCGAACGCCAACCAGGTGATCGTCAAGGGCTCCGACAAGCAGGCCGTTGGCCAGGCTGCCGCGAACATCCGCAAGCTTCGTGCTCCGGAACCCTACAAGGGCAAGGGCATCAAGTACAGCGACGAGCACATCCTGCGCAAGGCTGGAAAGGCTGGTAAGTGATATGAGCGTCAAGATTTTCGGCAAGGGCAAGAAGTTCTCCCGTCTTCGTCGTCACGCCCGCCTGCGCAAGCGCATTTCCGGTACCCCGGAGCGTCCGCGCCTGGTGGTCACCCGTTCCAACCGTCACATGGTCGCCCAGATTGTGGACGATACCAAGGGCATTACCTTGGCAAGCGCTTCCACTATGTCCCACGATTTCGATGGGTTCGAAGGCAACAAGACCGAAGCGGCCAAGAAGGTCGGTGAACTTGTCGCTCAGCGCGCCAAGGACGCCGGTATCACCAAGGTCGTGTTCGACCGCGGTGGCTACAAGTACCATGGTCGCGTCGCAGCTGTTGCTGATGGCGCCCGCGAGGGAGGTCTGGCACTGTGAGCGATAACGAGAAGGAAACCCAAGTGGCTGAAGAAACTCAGAACACTCAGGCTGCTGCAGAGAACAACGACGAGCGCAAGTCCCGTCGTGGCCAGCGCGGTGAAGGCCGTCGTGGCGAGCGTCGCAACCGTCGTGAAGAGAATCACGGCGACGAGCTGCTCGATCGCGTGGTCACCATCAACCGCGTGTCCAAGACCCACAAGGGTGGTCGTACCTTCAGCTTCGCCGCCCTCGTGGTTGTCGGCGACGGCAAGGGCACTGTGGGTGTCGGCTATGGCAAGTCCCGTGAGGTCCCGGCGGCTATCGCCAAGGGCCAGCTGGACGCCAAGAAGCACATGTTCACCGTTCCGCGCGTCAAGGGCACCATCACCCATCCGGTGATCGGTCATGACGCCGCTGGCACTGTGATGCTTCGCCCGGCCGCCCCCGGTACCGGCGTTATCGCCGGCGGTGCTGTCCGCGCCGTCATGGAGTGCGCTGGTATCTCCGACATCCTCACCAAGTCCATGGGCTCCGCAACCGCGGTGAACGTGGTCCGTGCAACCGTGGCTGCCCTCAAGCAGCTCGAAGAGCCGGAAGAGATTGCGGCGCGCCGTGGTCTTACGCTCGAAGAGGTTGCTCCGGATGCTCTGCTGCGCGCTCGCGCCGAGGGCATCGCTGAGGCCCGCAAGGCCCGTGAGGAAGCCCAGGCCAAGGCAGCCGCTGAAACGAAGGATGGTGAGTGATGGCCAATCTGAAGATCACCCTGATCCACGGTGTGGTGAACACCACCCCACGCCAGCGTGCTACGGTGCAGACCCTGGGCCTGCACAAGATCGGCCAGAGCGTCGTCCGTGAGGACACCGCCGCCAACCGTGGCCTGGTCAACGCTGTGCGCCACCTGGTCACCGTCGAGGAGGCTGACTGATTATGGCAAACGAAGAAGCAGACATCCTGCAAATGCATGATCTGCACCCGGCTCCGGGAGCCAAGAAGGACCGTATCCGCGTTGGTCGCGGTGAAGGTTCCAAGGGCAAGACCTCGGGCCGTGGCGCCAAGGGCACCAAGAAGCGCTATCAGGTTCGTCCTGGCTTCGAAGGCGGACAGCTGCCGCTGTACATGCGTCTTCCGAAGCTGCGCGGCTTCAAGAGCCCGTTCAAGCAGGTCTACCAGGTCGTCAACATCGCTACGCTGAACGAGCTGTTCCCTGAGGGCGGCGAAGTAACCGTGGCCGATCTGGTCAAGAAGCACGCCGTGCGTGCTGGCAACCCGGTTAAGATCCTGGGCGATGGAGACACCAAGCTGGCGTTCACCATCAAGGGCGTGAAGGCTTCGGCCTCCGCTAAGGCAAAGATCGAGGCTGCGGGCGGCTCCATCTCCGAGAACTGAACTCGGTGATGCTTGCCTGCTAGACAAGCTGATGTGACCCTCTCCTGTACTAGGGGAGGGTCACATCGTATTCAGTACCGTACCCGCGGTTCCCACAATACCGCCCGCGATATCTCATGTGCATCGACGCGCGTTAGGTAGACGGCATAGGGTAGACTGTGGAACTTAGAGTGTGACATTGCACGTTCGCGTGGTTTCCTCGCGCAAGACATAAGGGAAGGAACCCCAGGTGAGGACGTTAATCCAGGCCTTCAAGACCAAGGAATTGAGGAATAAGATCCTCTTTGTACTTGGCATGATCATCATTTACCGTATCGGCTCATTCATCCCAACGCCGGGCGTCGACGTCAAAGTCGTCCAGCAGTGCGTCGGCAAGATGAGCACGGTCTCCGAGAACTTCATCGGTCTGGTCAACCTCTTCTCCGGCGGCGCCATGCTCCAGCTGTCGATCTTCGCACTGGGCGTCATGCCGTACATCACGGCATCCATCGTTATCCAGCTGCTGCGTGTGGTCATTCCTCGTTTCGAAATGCTGCACAAGGAAGGCCAGTCCGGCGAAGCGAAGCTCACGCAGTATACCCGTTATCTGACCATCGGCTTGGCTGTGCTCCAGTCCACCACCATCCTGGTCACCGCGCGTTCCGGAGCGCTGTTCAACTACCAGTGCTCGCAGGTCATCCCGAATGATTCGGTATGGAATCTGGTCGTCATGGTCCTCATCATGACCGGCGGCACCGGCTTCATCATGTGGATGGCCGAGCTCATCACCGATAAGGGCATCGGCCAGGGTATGTCCATCCTTATCTTCATGTCCATCTGCTCCGGCTTCCTGCCGCAGCTGTGGGAAATCGGTTGGGGCACCAACGGCAAGGACGGCAACTGGACCAAGTTCGGCATCGTCGTCGGTGTTCTGCTCGTCATCATGATTTTCGTCGTGTATGTCGAACTTGCTCAGCGCCGGATCCCGGTGCAGTACACGCGCCGCATGATCGGCCGTAAGATGTACGGCGGTTCGTCCACCTACCTGCCGCTTAAGATCAACATGAGCGGCGTCATCCCGCCGATTTTCGCATCCTCGATCCTGTCTATCCCGACACTGATCGCGCAGTTCGGCAACAGCGACCAAAGCTGGGTCAAGTGGATCAACACCAACCTCGCCAGCACCACCACAGTGTGGTACATCGTGCTGTATGCCATCCAGATTGTGTTCTTCACCTTCTTCTACACGTCCATCACCTTCGATCCTGACGAAGTTGCCGACAACATGAAGGATTACGGCGGGTTCATCCCGGGGATTCGCGCCGGTAGCGCAACGAGCCGTTACCTCGGCTATGTGATGAACCGTCTTGATACGGTGGGCGCCATCTACCTGCTCTTCGTGGCACTCATCCCGACTGTGCTCATCATGTCCATGCAGCTGAACAACCGTCTGCCCTTCGGTGGCACGACGATTCTGATCATTGCAGGCGTCGGCCTTGACACCCTGCGTCAGGCGAAGGCTCAGACCGAGCAGTTCCAGTACACTGGATTCCTGTTCGAGCACACCGAGCACGTCGAAGGCAAGTAACCACAACCGCAACCGGGTACGGTCCTTGAGGCCGTACCCGAACTGTTATCCGCAGCTGCACAATGATGCGAGCACAGATAGCAGAACCGTCGTCACATTGTGCGACATGCAAATTGTGCGCGGCCAACTCCGAGCCTTCGGGTCAGGATACGAGGTCGCGGATCATTGGCTCATCAAGCCAGCAACCACAGGAAAGGAACACCATGCGTCTGCTGATCATGGGACCGCAGGGCGTCGGCAAGGGAACTCAGGCCGCTCTGCTGAGCAAGCATTACAACATTCCGGCGATTTCCACCGGAGATATCTTCCGCTACAACCTGAAGAACCACACGGAGCTCGGCAAGCAGGCACAGGCATATATCGACAAGGGCGAACTCGTGCCGGACGAGCTGACGAACTCAATCGTCAAGGATCGTCTTGCCAAAGACGATACCCGCAATGGTTGGATTCTTGACGGGTATCCGCGTAACGCCGCCCAGGTCGAGGCGCTCGACAAGATGCTTGACGAGCTGGGAACCCCGTTGGATTATGCTGTCGCGCTCGACGCAGCTCAGGATGTCCTGCTGGAACGCATGAAGAAGCGTGCAGCCGAGGAAGGCCGTTCCGACGACACCCCGGAAGCAATCGCGAAGCGTCTTGAGACCTATGCGAAGGAGACCGCACCGCTGCTTGACATCTATCGCAACCGCGGCAAGCTCGTCAGCGTCAATGGCGTCGGCGAAATCGAGGCAATTAACAAGGAAATCATCGCCAAGCTCGGCTGACGATCAAAGGCGGTCCTATACCCGACGAACCGCATGATTATCGAAGCTGGTGGTGCAACACGCCGTGTGTTGCACCACCAGCTTTTCGTGTATTATTGCAATTTGGTGTGTCTTCGGATACCCATAGTAATTCGTCTGAGGAACGGAACGAGGCTCATGGCAAAAGACGGTGTGATTGAAGTCGAAGGCAAGGTGGTGGAAGCACTGCCGAACGCGATGTTTCGCGTAGAACTTGAGAACAAGCACATCGTGCTGGCAACGATTTCCGGAAAGATGCGCAAGAACTACATCCGTATTCTTCCGCAGGACCGGGTTGTGCTGGAGATGAGCCCCTACGATCTGAACCGCGGGCGTATTACGTACCGTTACAAGTAAGGTACAAGCAAAGGAAAACCATGAAGGTCAGCCCTAGTGTGAAGAGGATCTGCGAAAACTGCCGCGTGATCCGTCGTCACGGCCGCGTCATGGTGATCTGCACGAACCCGCGCCACAAGCAGCGTCAGGGCTGAGCAGATTTCCAGCGGCATATGAACAGACACTGAATCACAGCGCATGCTGAACCCCGGGTACGCAGGCCCGGGCCGGGAAACCGGGCGATTCGGTGTGAGACCTGCGCAAAACAAAAGGAATCGCAATGGCACGTCTTGCCGGAGTCGACATCCCAAATGAGAAGCGTATCGAGATTGCGCTCACCTACATCTTTGGTGTGGGCCGCACTCGTGCGAAGGAAACGCTTGCCGCGACCGGAATCAATCCGGATACCCGCGTCAAGGATCTTACGGATGAGCAGCTCATCACGCTGCGCGACTATCTTGAAGCCAACTACAAGATCGAAGGCGATCTGCGTCGTGAAATCGATGCGGACATCCGTCGTAAGATCCAGATCAACTGCTACCAAGGCCAGCGTCACCGTAGGGGACTTCCTGTGCGCGGTCAGCGCACCAAGACCAACGCCCGCACCCGCAAGGGCCCGAAGCGTACGGTCGCCGGAAAGAAGAAGGCCACCAAGTAAGGTGGCGTGCCCCGGGCCACGAGTAGGACTAGCTCATCGCCCGGGCATTCAAGTTCGTTACTAGGAAACGAGGGTCAATGGCAGCTACAAAGCAAGCCGCGCGCAAGCCGCGTCGCCGGGACCGCAAGTCGGTGCCGGTCGGGCAGGCGCACATCAAGTCCACTTTCAATAACACCATCATCTCGATTACGGACCCGTCCGGAGCGGTTGTCTCCTGGGCGTCCGGTGGCGATGTCGGTTTCAAGGGCTCCCGTAAGTCCACGCCGTACGCCGCTGGCATGGCCGCCGAATCCGCTGCCCGCAAGGCAATGGAACACGGCGTCAAGAAGGTCGACGTATTCGTGAAGGGCCCGGGTTCCGGTCGTGAAACCGCCATCCGTTCCCTGCAGTCCGCCGGACTCGAGGTCGGTTCCATCACCGACGTCACCCCACAAGCGCATAACGGCGTTCGTCCTCCGAAGCGTCGTCGCGTCTGAGCACTTTTACAATCCACCCATCCAACCCGCTTATGGCCGGTGAGTGCACCACCGATCAGAAGCTGAAAGGATAACCACAGTGCTTATCGCACAGCGTCCGACACTTACCGAGGAATCTCTCAATCCACAGCGCTCACGTTTCGTGATCGAGCCGCTCGAGCCTGGCTTCGGCTATACGCTCGGCAACTCCCTGCGCCGCACGCTGCTCAGCTCCATCCCCGGGGCGGCAGTCACTTCGGTCCGCATCTCCGGCGCCCTGCATGAGTTCACAACTCTGCCTGGCGTGGTCGAGGATGTAACCGAGATCCTGCTCAACATCAAGGGCATCGTGCTGACCAGCGAATACGACGAGCCAGTGGTCATGTATCTGCGCAAAAGCGGTAAGGGCGAGGCTACGGCGGGAGATATCACGCCGCCTGCCGGCGTCACCATCGCTAATCCGGATCTGCACATCGCCACGCTCGAAGACGATGGCGAACTCGAAATCGAGTTCACCGTCGAACGCGGCCGCGGTTATGTGCCTGCTCAGATGAACAAGCAGGATAACGACGAAATCGGCCGCATTCCGGTTGATTCGATCTACTCCCCGGTCCTCAAGGTGAGCTACAAGGTCGAGGCCACTCGCGTGGAACAGCGCACGGACTTCGACAAGCTCATTCTGGACGTGGAGACCAAGCCCGCCATTTCGCCGCGTGATGCGGTGGCTTCGGCCGGCTCGACCCTGGTTGAGCTTTTCGGCTTGTGCCGTGAGCTCAATGCTCAGGCCGAGGGCGTCGAGGTTGGTCCGGCACCGGTTGCCGAAGAGACCAACCCTGAGATGTCCATCCCGATCGAGGATCTCAATCTCACGCAGCGCAGCTACAACTGCCTCAAGCGTGAGGGGATTCACACCATCGGCGAGCTGGTGTCCCACACCGAGCAGGATCTGCTCGATATCCGCAATTTCGGTATGAAGTCCATCGACGAAGTCAAGGAGAAGCTGCAAGGTTTCGGCCTGTCGCTCAAGCCTTCGCCACTCGGAGGATTTGATACCAACAACCTCGAAGGTGGCACGTTCTTCTCGCCGGAAGATGAGTGAACCGCCCCTTTGACCAACCGTTCCTGATCGGATGTTCGGGCATCTGCCCACCTGAGCGGGAACAATAAGGAGTAAACATGCCAAAACCGAAGAAAGGCCCACGTCTGGCGTCGAGCCCGGCACATGAGCGCCTGATGCTCGCGAACATGGCGACCAGCCTGTTCCGTAACGGCAGCATCAAGACCACCCTGCCGAAGGCAAAGCGTCTGCGTCCGCTGGCCGAGCGCCTGATCACCTTCGCCAAGCGTGGTGATCTGCACTCTCGCCGTCGCGTGATGCGCGTCATTCGCGACAAGTCCATCGTCCACAAGCTCTTCACCGAGATTGCCGAGCAGATGGAACAGCGTGAGGGTGGCTACACCCGTATCGTCAAGATCGCTCCGCGTCGTGGTGATTCCGCTCCGCAGGCCATCATCGAGCTCGTCACCGAGCCGGTTGCCAAGAAGGCTGTCGTGAAGGAAGCTGAAGCTGCTGCCAAGACCGCTGCGAAGGAAGACAGCGAGGCTGTTGCCGCTGCCGCCGATGCCGCGATCGCTGATGGTGCTGCTGCTGATGCCGTTGAGCAGGCTGTAGCCGCCAACGAGTCCGGCAACGATGTCGCCGCTGCTGACGCCGCCGCTGTTGACCTCGACAAGACCGCGGATGCCGCGGATGCCGAGGCTGCTGAGCAGGCTGAGGAAGCCGACGTGGCTGATGATGCTGAGAAGGCTGCCGACGAGAAGTGAGTGAACAGTCACCTTTCGTGACTTTTCCACAACACTGATGACGGGGGTCGGATCCATACGGGTCCGACCCCCGTTGTCGTATGTGACCGCAAATCTGAGGCATTGTCACGAGGCGTATGCCGTACGTGTTTTTTGACTGTCGCTTGCCCCCGATTGACGGCACAATTTTTGCCAAAGTCGTATACTTGAGCCGATGAGATTGAGAATTGACCTTTCCTACGATGGTGGCGGATATCATGGCTGGGCGCGACAGCCAGGACTGCGCACAGTACAAGGCGAACTGGAACATGCGTTGGCGACCATTCTTCGACTTGCTGACGAGCGGGAGGTTCGCGTCACCGTCGCAGGCCGAACCGATACTGGCGTACACGCATTGGGGCAGGTGTGCCACGTCGATATATCGCCAGAGATTCTCGACTCATGCATCGGCCATATGCAGGCGAATGGTGTCGAGGCTTTAGAGCGTCGCCTCAAGCATGTGTTGCCCGAAGATATCGTTATCCGTTCTATTTGCCGCGCGCCTGAGGGCTTTGACGCGCGATTCTCCGCACTGGAGCGCACTTATGTCTACCGGATTTGTGATGCAGGTCGGCCGGTGGACCCCAGGATGCGTGGATTTGTGACGGCAATCCCGGATCGACTTGATTTGGGCCTGATGAACGAGGCTGCCCGGATGACCGTAGGCTTGCACGATTTCGGCTCGTTCGCGACACCGAATCCTGGAGGTACGACCATCAGGGAGGTCAAGCGCGCTCACTGGGACAGGATCCCGGATGCGCCGCTGGTGACGGGGGATTCCGATGCGGCAGGGTATCGGGTGTCCGTTCTTGAGTCAGGGCTGGTCTGTTTCACAATCGTCGCCGATGCGTTCGCCCACAATATGGTGCGTTCATTGGTCAATGCTTGCGTGCAGGTGGGCAGAGGCAGGAAAAGTCTGGACTGGTTCGCGCACAAAATGGCCGAGCCGGTTCGTGAGGGTTCGACCGGGCCTATCGATGCGCGCGGACTGACGCTGGAGCATGTGTCTTACCCTCCGGATGATGAACTGGCTGCGCGTGCCGAGGCAATCAGGGCGAAGCGCACCTTGGAATAGCTGTTCGAACGCAAGTTAGTCGCACATGCTTGAGTCGGCATGACTCGAGAACAGCTTGGTGGTGATATTATCGCATCATTGCGACACGCGGGATAGATGCGCGTGAAATTGTCCTATAATAATCAGGTTGCATGTTTTCTGCGGTCATCGCAGTGACGAGCGACTTGGATGAGTGTCCGAGCGGTCGAAGGAGCACGCCTCGAAAGCGTGTGAGGGCGAAACCCTCCGCGAGTTCGAATCTCGCCTCATCCGCAGTACCCCGTGGGTTCCACCCGCGGGGTTTCTTGTTATCAAGCC
>NZ_JBJEIH010000019.1:49356-56120 GCF_051876855.1 Bifidobacterium sp. | reverse complement strand
GCTGCTGGGCGTCGAACTGCTCGGTGTGGTCGCGGTTGCGGCCTGGACCACGGTCACGATGATCATCATCTTCTGGGTCATCAAGCACACCGTCGGTCTGCGCGTCTCCGCCAAGGAGGAGCTGTCCGGCCTTGATCTGCCTGAACACGGCCTGGTCGCCGCCTACGCTGATTTCGAGCCGAGCGTGCTCACCAAGAGTGAGGACTCCTATGAGGCCCGTGTCGCCCGTGAAGCTGAAGCCGAGGCCGCCGGTGCGGCTGGTACCGCTGGCGCACCGGCGAAGGAGGCCGCCGCCGCCAAGTAGCAAATAGGCACGTCCTGTGGCCACCAGCTGTGGTGCGTCGTTGGATAATGCCCACAATGTGGTCATCAAACTCGGCAGGGATTCCTGTCCATGGTTCCCCGCGAAGCGCGGAATTCGGGACAAGTCGCGGATAATTGTACAAGCGCTGTAACGTTGGCGTAACATTCCGTAACGTTTCGAAAACCCGGCGGGCGTTCCATAACCGTGTCGGTCCCCACTTGGGGATTACAAGTGAGTGGTTCGCTCGCCCGCCCGCCTCGTCCAAGGCGGGCGCCGGAGAGGGAGGTAATGTATGGACACCGGAAATGCAGCGTGGATGTTGACATCCGCGGCTCTGGTCTTTTTGATGACGCCTGGTGTGGCGTTCTTCTACGGCGGCATGGTCCGCGCGAAGGCCGTTCTGAACATGTTGATGCTGTCGGCGGCCGCGATTTCGGTCACCGCGATCATCTGGACGTTCTGGGGCTGGTCGATCGCATACGCAGGCAAGGATATCGGCGGGATCTTCGGCGATCCGGCCACCGGCTTCCTGCTCAAGGACTCCATGGTCGCCAAGGACGGCGTGTTCACCGCCGCCAACACGTCCGGGGATTATCCGGGCAGCATTGATGTGGCATTCCAGGCCACCTTCGCGATGATCACCGTCGCACTGATTACCGGCGCGATCGCTGAACGCGTGAAGTACAGCACCTGGATGCTGTTCGTGGCTCTGTGGATCACCTTCGACTACGCCCCTATGGCGCACATGGTTTGGAACGGCGGCCTGCTGTCCCCGACGGGTGCCATTTCGCAGGCTCTCGGCGCCGCCGCGCATGATTTCGCAGGCGGTACGGTCGTCCACATCAACGCGGCTACCGCGGCCCTTGTCACCGTGCTCATCATCGGCAAGCGCAAGGGCTTCGGCACGCAGCCGATTCGCCCGCACAACGTTCCGTTCGTCATGCTCGGCGCGTTCCTGCTGTGGTTCGGCTGGTTCGGCTTCAACGCCGGTTCCGCGTTCGGCGCGAACGGCACTGCCGGCTACGCGTGGGTCAGCACGACCGCTGCTGCGGCCGCCGCAATGCTTGCCTGGGGCTTCACCGAGAAGGTGCGTTCCGGCCATTACACCGCGGTCGGTGCGGCATCCGGTATGGTGGCCGGTCTGGTCGCCATCACCCCTGCGGCCGATGTGGTCTCCCCGCTGTGGGCCATGGTGATCGGCGCAATCGCCGGTGTGGTCACCTGCTTGGCGTGCGGTCTGAAATTCAAGTTCGGTTATGACGATTCGCTCGATGTGGTCGGCGTTCACGGCGTCGGCGGCCTGATCGGTACCGTGCTCATCGGTTTCTTCGGTGTCGGTACCGGCCTGTTCACCGGTGGCAGCTGGCGTCAGCTGGTCGTCCAGATCTTGGTGGCTCTCATCGCCATCCTCTACTCCGCTGTGGTGACCTCGATCATCGTCTTCGCGCTTGAGAAGACGATGGGCTGGCGCGTCACCGAAGCACAGGAGGTCTCCGGCATCGATATGGCCGACCAGGGCGAGCGTGCATATGATTTCGCTGGCACTGCCAGCTCCGTCCTCAAGGAGGTGAAGTGAGATGAAGCTTATTACCGCTATTATTCAGCCCCATAAGCTTGATGATGTCAAGGAAGCGCTCGCTGCTGCGGGCGTGCATGGCCTGACCGTCTCGGAAGCCAATGGTTATGGTCGCCAGCGCGGCCACACCGAGGTCTACCGCGGCGCCGAGTACACAGTGGATCTCATCCCGAAGATTCGCGTGGAAGTGCTCTCTGACGATGCCGACGCGGAAACGCTGGTCGGCGTGATCGTGAAGTCCGCGGGCACCGGAACCATCGGCGACGGCAAGGTCTGGGTCACTCCTCTTGACTCCGTCACCCGCGTCCGTACCGGCGAAACCGGTTCGGCCGCCATCTGAAAGCTCCCGTCCCCGGTGCCGCGGTTTCGTCTGTTTGCCGCGGCGCTGACGGTCGGGTATTGATAAGACAGGTCCCCGCACGTGCTGGCGCAGTGCGGGGATTCTTTATACGCCCGTATCGAGGTTCCAGCGGACTGTTGGCGGGCGGTGCGCCAGCGCATTCGTCACCCGCGCGGGGTGGGTCGCGTCTGATGTGCGGTCTGCCCAATCGCGGGGAACATGGCTCGTTTGGAGGGGATATGGCTTCTGCGGTTGATGGATTGAAACAACGCTTCATGGACGTCAGCAAGCCGGACGCCGACGGCGTCTACCGTCACGGCAAGGACAAACGCAAGCAGCGTACGCAAATCGCGATGACCAGCCTGCGCGAACTGTGGAAGGAAGCGGTCGAATCCGTGCCCTTTGACGTGCCCGAACACGGTGTGGGTCTCGCCGCGGTCGGCTCGCTTGCGCGCGGGCAGATTGGCCCGAGCTCCGACATTGACGTCGTGCTCATGGTCGAGCCGCACACGTTGAAGGACGACCAGCTCAACCAACTGGCCAACAAACTGTGGTATCCCCTGTGGGACAGCGGTCTCGACCTCGACCATGCGGTCCGCACCCGGCAGCAGTGCGAGTCGGTGACTGACCATGATCTGCCGGCGGCAATGGGTTGGCTGTTCGTACAGCCGGTCGCCGGGGACACCGAACTCATCGAGAAAACGGCGAAATCTATTCTCGAACGCTGGCGCAAAGCGGCGCGCAAACGATTGCAGGAGTTGCTTGATTCGGCGTCGTCGCGGCTTGAGGAGTTCGGCCGGCTGCCGTACCTCAACCAGCCGGATATCAAGGAGGCGCGCGGTGGTTTGCGTGACACCGTGCTGGTGTCTGCGCTCGCCGCATCATGGCTTGCCGACCGACCCCATGGCTCGTATGACGAGGCGGTCGAACGGCTGCTGGATGTGCGCGACTGCCTGCATGTGGTCGCCGGTAAGGAGACCAACTTGCTGCTGCCCGCCTACCAGCCGAAAGTCGCCGCGATGCTTGGCCTGGCCGACCCGACCCTGCCAGAAGGCGAGCGCGAGGCGGATGCGGTTGAAGGATTGCAAACCCTGCTTGCCACGCTGGGTCGCCGCATCGCGTTCTCGCTTGATTCCACGGCTTCGCACGCACGGCACACGCTCACCCACGAAAAACCGCGGTTCGCGTTCTTCCAGATGTTCCAACCCCGTGCGGGCGGCAAACGTGAGGCGCCGACCTTCAAAACCATCGCGCCTGGCGTGGTCGAGCATGAGCAGGAGGTTGCCCTCGCCGTGGGTGTCGAGCCGAGTGAGGACGCGACTCTCCCGTTGCGTGTCGGGGTGGCGGCAGCGGAATACGGCCTGCCGATTAACCCGTCAACCCTGCTGAATCTCAAGCATTGCCCGGTCACCGATAAAAGTTGGGACCGCGAGACGCGCGAACTGTTCATCCGGTTCTTGGCCACGGGTCAGGCACTGCCGCCGGTGTGGGAGGAGCTTGATTTCGTTGATTTGCCGGGCAGGTGGATGCCTGAGTGGCTGGGCGTGCGCAACCGGCCGTCCGCGTCCGCGGCGCACCGCTATACGATTGACCGCCATATGATTGAAGTCGTCTCACAGCTTGGACGTGAAGCGCCGAGCGGCATGCGCTACGACGACACGCAATACGCGACGCTGCTGTTGGCGGGGTTGCTGCATGACATAGGCAAGCGGCCGGGCGTACGCGACCATGCGGCCGAGGGTGCTAGGCATGTGCCGGTCATCTTGGAGCGTATGGGTTTTGATAACCGGGTGGTCGCCCAGGCGACGCTGCTGGTGCGCGAGCATCTGACACTCTCGCAATTCGCCACGGGCAAGGACCCGGAGGATCCCGCGGTTGGCCGTGAACTTGCCGGGCGTGTCGAGAACGACCCGGTGCTGCTGGACATGCTGTTCGACCTGACGCGGGCGGATGGCTCGTCGCTGGGCGCCACCTCCGGCGAGGCGATCACCAAGCAATACGGCTGGTCGCATTGGCGCGAGGCGACCGTGCGCATGATGTACCAGGCCGCGCGTGAGGCGATGCAGGGCTGAGCGAGACTGGACTGACTGGGCTGACGGGCCGGGACTGACGGGGCTGTTGTGAAGCTTGCCGGAGTAGGCAAGAGCCGGCCAGAACGGTGGGTCGGCTAGTGGCGGCAACGCTGGTTGAGTCGGGCTGGATTGAGTCGGCTGGATTGAGTCGGCTGTGCAGTGGACCGGCTGGCGCAGTGCTGATTGAGCTGGCCGGATTGAAGTCGGGCCGTACGATGACTCGGCTGGCGCCGCGTTGCGGTTGGAGCGGTCTGATCGGGCTGGGCTGGCGGAACCGGCACTGCTGTCTCTGCTGTGCCCTGCGTCCGCCGCGCCGACGACTCGTAACTTTCGGAATTTCTGGTGCCAGCGTCAATAATTCCGAAAGTTACGGGCTGTCGGGGTGGCTGGTCTTTGTGGTGTTGGAGGATCCTTGGTATTCCGCGGTTTTGCAGCACGGGTGTGGCCGCTGTGCGTGTGACGGTCGGCGCCTGTGTGGACTGGACTGGTTTTCGGCGTGTGTTCTCCGGTTCGGTCCGTAGCCCGGGCGGGCTGGGCAGCTGATTTGGCGGTGGGAGATTGTATTTCAGCAAGCGGATACTTGGAATTCTGCGGTTTTGCGGTGGTTCCGTGATTGGCGGCCGGGTGTCGGCGAGGGCTGGCGTGGACTGGTTCCGGTTTTGTCGTGTGATTTCGGGTTCGGTCCGCGGTTTCGGGTGGTTGTGTGGCTGGTGTGTCGGTGGCTGGTCTTTGTGGTGTTGGATGATCCTTGGTATTCCGCGGTTTGTAGCACGGGTGTGGCCGCTGTGCGTGTGACGGTCGGTGCCCGTGTGGACTGGACTGGTTTTCGGCGCGTGTTCTCCGGTTCGGTCCGTAGCCCGAGCGGGCTGGGCAGCTGATTTGGCGGTGGGAGATTGTAGCTCAGCAAGCGGATACTTGGTATTCTGCGGTTTTGCGGTGGTTCCGTGATTGGTGGCCGGGTGTCGGCGAGGGCGGGTATGGACTGGTTCCGGTTTCGTCGTGTGATTTCGGGTTCGGTCCGCGGTTTCGGGTGGTTGCGTGGCTGGTGTGTCGGTGGCTGGTCTTTGTGGTGTTGGATGATCCTTAGTATTCCGCGGTTTTGCGGTGGTTCCGTGATTGACGGCCCATTGCTGTCCGTCGCCGTTGGGGACTGGCCCCGATTTCATCCTGTGTTCTCCGATTCAGGGCAGGGGCATCCGGCGTCCGCCAAAAATCCCATCCTTCCCCTCGCCGTCCTTTCTCGGTCCAGCCCAGCAAACAGCCCGGATTGAACGACGAAACTGCCCGGGAAAGTGATGCCACCATACAAAGTCAACTTGGCAGAACGCAGGCGGCGGCGCTGGTCTCGGTCAGACTGATTGTGGAGCGACCGGATTAAGCCGAATCGGTACTACTGCCCTGCCCGCGGCCCGACCCAGTCGCACCGGATACCCCATCGCTCTCGGAATTTCTGACGCCAGCGTCAATAATCCCGAAAGTTGTTGCCGCCATGCAGGGGCGTGATGGTGGTGCGCGTTTGCAGATGACCGGCCGCAGGACAGACGGTGTGGGCGTGCGTTCCGCAGGGATTGTTGCGCATAGCACTTTGATGAGATTGATGCAAGTCGATCTGGTGTCGGCTGTGGATTGTCCCCAAGCTATCCACAGAATTATCCCCAAGATGTGGATAATCACATGCGTTATCCACACGGTTATCCCCACAATGTGGATAACTCGATTTTCTATCCACATTTCGCGACATCCGCGTGTCGTACAGATGAACAGCGCGCAAACCACATACCGGCATGACAAACCGAAGATGAATGCTCCGCGCCGAAAATCCATACTCCGCTTGTATGTGAACGTTGGCTCGCACGCTGGCGGGTTGCACACCGTGATTGCTGCCGGCAGGGTATGAAAGAGGCCGTCGTGTGAGGATTGATTCGCATGGCGGCGGGTTGTGTGGCTGAAATCGGCCATCTAAGACTGTCATGATGGCTTCGTGTGAGGGTTGGCTCGCACGCGGGCGGGTTAGCTGGCTGGAATCTGCTGTCCGGCGTAGCCGGCTCGTCTCCGTGTGAGGGTTGGCTCGCACACTGGCCACCGGGATGGCGGGAAACGGCCATCGGGACCGACGGAACCGTCATTGTGCGAGCATCGGCTCACACAATGAGGTGTTTGATGCCCGGATTTGGTCATTTGGACTTCCGGGCGGGTCATTGTGTGAGGATTGGCTCGCATAACGGCGGGTTGGGTTGCTGGAATCGTTGGCCGAGTGGCTCGGCGCCGTCATCGTGCGAGGATTCGCTCACAAAGTTGCCGGATGTGTTGCGGGACTGGCCGTTTGAATGGCTCGGTATCGTCGTTGTGTGAGGATTGATTCGCATGGCGGCGGGTTGTGTGGCCGAAATCGGCCATCTGGCGAAGCCGGCCCGTCGTCGTGTGAGGATTCGCTCGCACACTGGCCACTGGATGGCGGGAATGGGCTATTCG
>NZ_JBJEIH010000019.1:35090-49256 GCF_051876855.1 Bifidobacterium sp. | reverse complement strand
TCGCTCGCACATTGGCGTAGCACGCGCCTATCTCCCTGCTCCTCACCCGCCCACCGATGACACGCGGGCGTTCGTAGGAGACCGGAGGCACCGCACCGGCAATCGGCTTCGCATTGCCAGGTTTCCACCACGGCAAACACTTGGCCGCCGATACTCAACGCCCCCTATACTCAAGGGTATGGCAGAAGGCAATCCATGGGATAACAACCGGCAGCAAAACACCGGCTATGTGAAGGGCGAGACGGGCACCCCGGTCCGCGACGCGGTGTTCGACCGCGTGCCCCCGCATGACGATGACGCGGAGATGGCCGTGCTCGGCGGCATGCTCATGAGCAAAGACGCCATCGGCGAAGTCTCGCAGATGATTAGCGTGTCTGATTTCTACCAGCCGAAGCATCAGACGATTTATCAGGCGATTATCGACTTGTTCTCAGCCTCGCAGCCGGTCGATGCCGTGCTCGTCGCGAACGAGCTGATGAAGAACGGGGACCTAGAAAAGGTCGGCGGCGCCGATTACCTCCACAGCCTGGTCGCCTCCGTCCCGACCGCCGCAAACGCCACGTATTACGCCGAAATCGTGCATCAGCGCGCGATTTTGCGCAATGTGATTGCGGCGGGCACGAAAATCGCGCAGCTCGGCTATTCGGCGGAAGGTTCGCAGGCCGAGGACGTCGTGAATATGGCCCAAGCCGAGGTCTACGAGATGAGCGTCGGCAAGGTCCGTCAGGATTATTCGGCTATCGGCCCGGTGGTTCATGACGCGCTCGACCAGCTTGATAAACTGCAGAACGGCGAGGTCGAACGCGGCGTGCCGACCGGCTTCCGCGATATCGATGACGTGACGCAGGGCTTGCAGCCGGGCCAGATGATCGTCGTCGCAGGCCGCCCGGCTATGGGCAAGTCCACGCTCGGCGTTGATTTCGCGCGTTCCGCGTCGCTGCACCACAATATGACGACTATCATCTTCTCCCTTGAGATGAGCCGCGTGGAACTCGCGCAGCGTATCATCTCCGCCGAGACGAACATTCCGCTGGTCGCGTTGCGCCGTGCGGACGATATCACGCCTGAACGGTGGAATACGCTGAATAACTTCTGGAACAAAATGCAGGATGCACCGTTGTTCATTGACGACAGCCCGAATATGAGCCTGATGGAAATCCGCGCGAAATGCCGCCGACTCAAGCAAACGAACGACCTGAAACTCGTGGTGATCGATTACCTGCAGCTCATGAGTTCCGGCAAGCAGGTGGAAAGCCGCCAGCAGGAGGTTTCCGAATTCTCCCGCGCCTTGAAGCTGCTCGCCAAGGAGCTTGAGGTGCCGGTCGTCGCGCTGAGCCAGTTGAACCGCGGCCCGGAAATGCGCAACGACCGCAAGCCGCAGCTGTCCGATCTGCGTGAATCGGGTTCGATCGAACAGGATGCCGACGTGGTGTTCCTCGTGCATCGCCCGGATTTCTACGATAAGGAGGACCGCCCCGGCGAGGCCGATATCATCATGGCGAAGCATCGTAACGGCCCGACGGAAACGTTCCATCTCGCCTTCCTCGGCGCCACGTCGAAGTTCAAGGATATGCCGCAGGATTATCAGCAACAGCAGGAGGTATGACATGGCGCAACAGCTTTCCCCGGTATCGGGCGGTCGGCAGGATTCCGACGCGACTGCCCGGCCTGCGACCGTCCAGCCCAGTCAGCAGCAGCCTGTCCAGCAGCAGCCCGTGACTGCCCGTCCCGCTTCCGCTACCAAACCGGAGCCCGCGCCCAAGCGTCCGTGGTACGCGTTCGCGACGCCGACAATCGGCAGGGCCGTCCGGCATGCGTCCCGTCTGCTGCACCACGGCGGCAGCGCGCTGCCCGGCAAGGTTGTCGAGCGCATCGACCCGGGCTTCCTCGCCCGCACGTTGAGCTCGCTGCCCTACGGGGTGGTGCTGGTGTCCGGCACGAACGGCAAGACTACCACGACCCGCATGGTCGCTTCCATGCTCTCCGACATGGGGTTGCGCGTGTTCACGAACCCGACCGGCTCAAATTTCACGCGTGGTGTTGTTTCCTCGCTGCTCACTCAGGTGAGCGCCTTCGGGCATCTGCACGCGGATATCGCGGTGTTGGAGCTTGACGAGGCGTACGCCGTGCATTTCGTCCGGCAGGTTCGCCCCCGCTACGCGCTGCTGCTCAACGTGATGCGCGACCAGCTTGACCGCTTCGGTGAAATCGACAACACGGCCCGTCTACTCGCCCACGTGGCGCGCGCGACCACCGGGACCGTGGTGCTCAACCGCGAGGATCCGCGCATCGCTCGGCTCGCCGACGAGGTTCAGCCGGGTGTGCAGGTGCGGTATTTCGGCCTATCCCAGGCGTTGCGCAGCTATTTCCCGTCCGACGACGACATGCACAACACCGATATGCAGGCCGCTGAAGTACAAACTGCTGAAGTGAAGGTCGCCACCTCTTCCGCCACCTACAACCCCGACCGCCTCAATGCCGACGTGACTCTCACCCACGTAGGCGACCACGAAGCCATGTACCGGATCGCCGACCGCGACATCGCCACATCCGTGAAACTCGAAGGCGTCTACAACCTGTTCAATGCAGCCGCTGCCGCGACGGTCGTGCGCGCGGTCACCGCCGACACCCCGCAAGGCGTCGCTTCAGATGACAACCTGATCGCATCGCTGTCCCGCGTGACCCCTGCGTTCGGCCGCGGCGAGACCATCAGCGTCGGCGGCACGCCCGTCGAGCTACTGCTGGTCAAGAATCCGATGGGCTTCCGCCTGTCGCTTGCCTCGTTCCCGCCCGCCGGGCACGACACGATGATCATCATCAACGACGAATACGCCGACGGCCGCGATATGAGCTGGCTGTGGGATGTTGATTTCACCGGCCTGCGTGGCACCGGAGTAGCGGCGGTGTCTGGCACGCGCGCCTGGGATATGGCTCTGCGCCTTGAATACGACCAGGTGCCGGTCAGCCATGTCGATACCGACCTCGAACAGGCGGTCGCCGATTTCGTCGCCGCCGACCCGACCACGCCGAAACGCATCTATTGCACCTACACGGCGATGCTGCGCACGCGCGCGAAACTCTCGCATATCACCGATGTCGCGGATGCCGGTGTCGGCAGATGACCGCGGATACGACGCTATCGCCGACGCCATTACCGTTGCCATCAAGCATGGACGGAACCAGCGAAATACGAAGGAGCTTGTCATGCCAGCAGTGAACGAAGCGACCCAGAATCTTGCGGATACCGAGGCCGGCACGCGCCCGGACCGCCGCATCGACGTCATGTCCCTGTACCCGAAAGACATGAACATCTACGGCGATTGGGGCAACGTGCTCACCGTCATGCGCCGGCTGTCGCTGTACGGCTACGACCCGGTCCTCCACGAATACAACCAGGGCGACCCGTGGCCGGAACATGTGGACCTGATCCTCGGCGGCGGCGGACAGGACAACGGACAGAAGAAAATCACCGACGACCTGTTTGCCCGCGCGGACACCCTGCGTGCGCTCGCCGCGGACGGCGTGCCGATGCTCATGATCTGCGGCCTGTACCAGCTGTTCGGCGAGTATTTCGAAACCGTGGACGGCACCAGGCTTGACGGCATCGGCATTCTCGGTGCGTACACCGTGGGCCGCGAACACCGCATGATCGGCAATCTGGTCGAGCACAGCGAGGAATTCGGCGACATCATCGGCTACGAGAACCATTCCGGGCAGACCTTCCTGACCGGCGATACCAAGCCGCTGGGCCGCGTGGACGCCGACGGTACCGGCAACAACGGCACTGACCACACCGAAGGCGCGCGGTTCGGCAACGTGATCGGCACGTATATGCACGGGTCGGTGCTGCCGAAGAACCCTCGTCTGGCTGACGGTTTGATTCGGATCGCCGCTGAACGGCGGTATGGCGCGTTTTCTCCTCAGCAAGACGAGCAGCAGATCGCCGAGCTGCGCAGAATCGACGATTTCGCGCAGCATGCGCGGGTTGTAGCCGCATCCCGGCCCAGATAAGCGACGAACGGGGAGTGACAGATGGAAGGTGGAAGCGCCCGTCGCCGTCATTCGAGGCCGGATTTCGCCTATGCGACGCGCGAATGGGAGTGTCATACCTCCCGTTCGCAACCTTCGTGGGGTAATGTTGGACGTACAAGGACCTGATACAAGGAGGTAATGATGGCTGACTTCAACATCAACGACGGCCTGCTGCACAAGGTATTCCTCGCAGGTGTCGGCGCTCTGGCGACTACGGTCGAAAAGAGCCAGGAAATCGTGGACGATCTCGTGAAGAAGGGCGAGATTACCGTCGAACAGGGCAAGGCGCTGAACGCCGAGCTCAAGCACAAGGCTGAGGAAGCGAAGGCTGAGGAAACCAAGCCCGCTTCCGACGAGAAGAAGGACTGACTCCGGTCGGTTGCCATGCCGCCGTCCGCCTTCGTCGCGTGCCATGACATGCGGCAGGGCCGACGGCGGCATGTGGCATGCCCGGCGTCAGGCAGTAGCATATGGCTGATATGGCAGACGATCAACATGAGGTATCGCGCGATGTCGCGAAGCAGGAATCCGGCAGGCCGATAGCGCCTGAGCTGGAAGAGCGAGGGGAAACGCAGAACGCGTCTCACAGGAGCGACGATGCGGCCGCTTCTGGCGCTGCTGCTTCTGGCGCTGCTGCTTCCGGCGCCGTCTCTGACAATGCGGCTTCCGACAACGCGGCTTCCGAGAACACCGTTCCCGGTGAAACCGCCTCCGCCTCCGACGCCGGCACCACCGTCTCAGAAAACACTGCCTCAGAAACCGCCGCGACTGGTGACGCCTCGTCTGACAATACGCCGCTCGCACACGATGATCCCCAGCCGGAAGCCACGGACGCTGCACCTTCATATGCCGACGAAAAAATCGGCCTGTTTAGCGGCCGGAAGAACGATTTCTCCGAAAAATACCATCTCACCCGGCGTGGCAAACTCAAGCGTCTCGACCAGATCATCCGGATCGCCAACCAGTTCGACGCAATTCACGGACTCACTCCGGTCAAAATGCGTCTCATGTTCGAAGCGCTCGGCCCCACCTTCGTCAAAGTCGGGCAGATCCTGTCCATGCGCTCGGAAATCCTGCCGCAATCCTTCTGTGACGAACTCGCCAAACTGCGGGCCAACGCCGACCCGATGCCCTACCAGACCGTGTTGGACACCCTGTCCCACGAGTACGGCAAACCGGTCAAAGATATTTTCAAATCGATTGACTCGACTCCGCTCGGCTCGGCTTCGCTCGCGCAAGTGCATCGCGCGACCCTCGTGACCGGGCAGGACGTGGCCGTCAAAGTCCAGCGTCCGGGCGTGCGCGAAACCATGGCGCAAGACGTGTCCATCATGCGCACTATCGCCAAGGGAGCTGCGAAGATCATGCACAACGCGCAGGTCGTCGACTTCCAAGGTGTCGTCGAAGAACTGTGGGACACCTTCGAATCGGAGACGGACTTTCTGGTCGAAGCCCGCAATTTGCAGGAATTCAAGCGATACTGCTCGCGATTCGCCTATATGGACTGCCCGAAACCATATATGGACCTGTGCACTGAACACGTGGTCGTCATGGATTATATCGACGGCATTTCGCTGTCGCATCCGGGTGAGCTTGTCGCCAAAGGCTACGATCTGAAAGAAATCGGCACCAAACTCGTCGATAATTATGCGACCCAGGTGCTGGACGAGGGGTTCTTCCACGCCGACCCGCATCCGGGCAATATCATCATCTCCGGCGGCAAAATCATCCTGATCGACTTGGGTATGACCGGCAGGCTCAATAAAAAGACCCGCACGGTGATGAAGGATATGATTTTCGCCGTCGCCAAGCAGGATTCGCCGGCGCTGGCCGACGGGTTGCTGCGGTTCGCGACGACGGGCGCCGTGGTGGATAACTACCCGGAATTGCTTGCGGATCTTGATTTGATCGTCGAAGAATACGGCACGGTTGACCTCGATGAGCTGGATATCGCCAGTTTCATCACGTCGCTCACCCAGCTCGCCCAACGGCATGGCATCGAGGTGCCAAGTTCGGTGACCACGGTCGGCCGGGCGTTGGTGACGCTGGAAGGGCTGCTGGACGAGTTCATTCCGGACGTCAATATGATCGAAATCATCTCCCAGCACATCGCCAACAGCAAGACGAACCTCGCCGAAATCGAGAATGAGGTCCAGACGCTCGGTATCGAGGGGCATAAGGCCTTGCACGGCGCGTTGCAAGCGCTCGCCGAGATGAAAACCGCCTCGCGGATGCTCACTCGCGGCCAACTGCGTGCCAATATGCAGCTCGTCGGATTCGATGAGCCGTTCAAGCTGCTGAGCGATATGGTCAATCGCTTGACAATGGCGTTGATTGTGGTCGGGCTGTTCATCGGTTCATCGATTGTGTATTACGCCGGCATGAAGCCGATTATTTTCGGTATCCCCGTGGTTGGGTTCATGGGGTATGTCATCGCGTTCATCTTGTCGGTGTGGATCGTGTTCGACATCTATTTCAAAGGCCGCAAAAAGAAGCACTGAATCGAACCGCTCGCCCGGCCTCGTCACTCCGCGGCGTTCCCAAACTGGTTACGCTGGCGGGTGTGTTAGCGTAGCTGGTTTGTGTGTCTTCTCAAACTGGTTACGCTGGGAGGGCGGTTTGCGTAGACAGTCTGTGGGGGCCAGCCTGGTTACGCTGGACGGGCGCCTGGTGGCGGGGTTTCCTGCGGTTTGTCGGATGGTTACGCTGCGTTCACCGGATTCCCCGATATTGGTTCGGCCGGTACGGTAGGCTCGAATAAGCATGTCCACGAGGAGGAAACATGTCCGGTAATAAGCAACTGACGCATCTGCTATTCGGCGCCGCCGCCGCGGCCGGAGCTGCGGCATGGGCCATCGCGCCTCGTTCATTCAACGACAAACGCAACAATTTCGTACCCGTCGTGCCACACGTATGGTACGCGCATCGCGGTCTGCACGATGCCGGTTCCGGCTTGACCGAGCAGTACGCTGCGGAAAGCGGCGAATACGTGGCGTTGGCGCGCCGCATGGCCATGCAGGCGGGGTACGGCTCGCCGGTGGTCGAAGGTCCGATTGCGCCCGAGAATTCCTTGGCTTCGTTCGCGGCGGCTTGCGAGGCCGGGTATGGTATCGAGCTTGATTTGCAGCTGACGCGTGATGGCCAGGTTGTGGTCGTGCATGACAGCGACCTGCTGCGTGTGGCTGGCGACCCGCGCAGAATCGAAGACCTCACCTATGACGAATTAACGAGGATCCCGCTGTTCCCAGACCCTGCGGCCCCCGGTGACGCCGTCGCAGAGCGGATTGATTTCGCCGGCGGGCAGCCGTCCACCCCGCAAACCGCGCCGGACGGCTACTACCAGCATGTCCCGCTGTTTGCGGATGTTCTGCGCGTGGTCAACGGCCGCGTACCGCTGATTGTGGAGTACAAGTTCGACGACAACTCCCTGTGGGGCGAGCGCGATGAAGCCTTGATGCAGCGCGGCGACGAGCTGCTGCGCCGCTATGACGGCCAGTATGTGATCGAGTCCTTCAACCCGGCGGCGGTGCAATGGTATCGAAAGCACCGCCCGGAGGTGTGCCGCGGCCAGCTTGCCGAGCCGCCGCAGCCGGGTCAGTCCGACTGGAAGGGCTGGTTCGCTGGCCTGCTCGGTTTCGATTGGATGAGCCGCCCTGATTTCGTGGCCTATGACTGGCAAGGCGGCGACCTTCCGCAGATGCGCGCCACCCGTGCGATGGGCGCGACCGCCGTGTCGTGGACGGTTCGCAGCCGTGCGGAGCTGGAAATCAGCGACCGGTGGTTCGACCGCCACATCTTTGAGGCCTTCGTCCCCGACCGTGCGTCCGACAAGGCATAATCGCCGATTCATCATCACTGCTGGCCGGAATGAGCCCCCGGCCGGAATGAACCTCCGGCTGGAATGACCACCGGCCGGAATGAACCGCAGGAAACGAGAAGCCGGGAACCCTTGCAACAGCGAGGATTCCCGGCTTTCTTGGTTTCGTGAGCGGTTATGCCGCTACGTTGCCTAGTCGATGACGCCGTACAGACGGTCGCCGGCATCGCCGAGACCCGGCACGATATACGCCTTGTCGTTGAGCTTCTCGTCGACAGCGCAGACGACGACCTTGAACGCGATGCTCGGGTCGATCTGCTCCTGCACGAACTTCAGGCCCTCCGGCGCCGCGATGATGTTGATTGCGGTGATGTCCTTGGCTCCGCGTTCGGCCAGGTAGTGGGTCGCAGCGACCAGCGTGCCGCCGGTGGCGAGCATCGGGTCGATCAGGAAGCACTGGCGTCCGGTGAGATCTTCCGGCAGGCGGTTCGCGTAGGTGATCTGCTTGGTCGGATTGTCTTCGTCGCGCTTCATGCCGAGGAAGCCGACTTCGGCGGACGGGATCATCTTGGTCATGCCGTCGAGCATGCCGAGGCCTGCGCGCAGCACCGGCACGATGATTGGCCGAGGTTCGGCGATGTGCTTGCCGATCATCGGGGCGACCGGGGTTTCGATGGGCTTGTCGACTACGTCAAGGTTGCGCGTCGCTTCGTAGGCTTCGAGCATGACGAGTTCGGAGATGAGTTCGCGGAAGGTGCTGGACGGCGTGTTTTTGTCACGCAGCACAGTGAGCTTGTGTTCCACCAGCGGGTGGTTGAGTACATGCAATTCCATGCTTCCCAGATTACCGCCATCCGCGTGATTGGGCGAGCCGGTTCGACGGCGTGGCGAATGACGACGATGCAGGACCTGTGTTGATGCGCGATTCGGCGCCGCCGCAAAGAAGGGAAATCGAAAGAAATGCGCCGGACCGTGAAAGCGCCTGTCGGCGCAAACGCCGCTCGCAGCGGCAACAAATGGAGCCCGGGGCTTAAGCACGGCTCGACGCACAGCCCAGTATAGCGGCATACGGAGGTTTTCTGTCTCGGCGTGGCGCGGAGTTCGTGCCCAATCGCGCCCATTCATGCCCATTCGTGCCTATTCCGTGCAGATGCAGATTGCGCTGCGTGGGCTGAATCGTTGTGCTACTCCAGCCGCCCTCGACGCCACAGGTGTGCGCCCTCATGGAAGTCACGCGACGTGGTCAGCAGATTCGCCGCGGTGTGCATCAACCGTGCGGCGCGGGTTTGCGCATCGTGCGGTGCTCCCTGCGTCTCTTGTGCCTCTTGTCCCTCTTGTGCCCCGCCTTGCGCCACTGCACCCTTCTGTGCCGCGGTAATTCGGTGCGCTTGGACACGCAGCCCGTTGGCGATGACATCGGTGAACGCGCTTGCACGGTCCAACGCCACGGCGAAATCACCGGTGAACGCGCCTGACAGAATGGAATCCGCGGTCCGGGCGATATCCTCGGCATCCGGCGTCTCATCGACCCCCACAATGGCGGAAGCCGTGGTCGCCACCGGTTCGCCGAGCCGCCACAATCGCGCTATCTGCTCACGATTGCGTTGCATCCATGTGCGCAGCAGATACAGGCGCCATAGAATACCCGGCAGGGAATCGGGCTCCGCATTGCTCCACAGCTGCGCGATGATATCCACGCCCTCCGTATCCACAAGCGTGATGACACGCCGCACAATCTGCGGATCTTCGGTATGGTGCACACGGTCCAGCAACGCCGCCGCCGAAGCGTGGCTCATCTCGCTGATGACCTCCGGGTCGAGACCGCCTCCCAGATGGTCCAAAATAGCCGGGTCGAGTTGCGCCGGACGGGCTGGCCGCGCCGAGCCTGACGGTGAGGCCAGGAACCCCGATCTGCTGGATTGGATTGATCCGGAACTGGAGGAGTCAGTAGACAAGTGGGCTCACTTTCTGAATATCGATGATTTTCGGGCCGTCGCCCGTTTCGATGATAGTCAAGGCGATCGCGTTACCGGTGGGCATATACGGTGATTTCGCGATGAGCCGTTTCGCCAAAGCCTCGGATGCGCACATCCCGCGCAGATGAGTGAACATGCCGCCGATGACCGGGCGGTGCATGCAAATGGCTGTGTCCATGCCGGTGTCCAGCATTCGGTCGATTTCCATACGGAACCGCTGCCATGCCGCATCAGGGTTGTCGGCGAATGCATCCTCGGTCAGCTCGTCAGCCGTGTCAATGGGCAGGCCGGTCTGCCAGGAGAAAATCTCGATGGTCTGCATACATCTCAGCCACGGGGAGCTGACCAGACGGTCAGGGCTGTAGCACGCCAGCTCGCGGTTCAACGCGAATGCCGCCGCGGCTCCACGCGGGGTGATCGGGCGGTCGCCATCCAGCCCCTTCCACTGTTTGCGCGCCTCGGCTTTGCCGTGCCTGACGATCAGCAGCGTGCGGCTTTGCGCTGCGCCTGCTTTGACCAGAGCCACGAACTTGTCGAGGATTGTGCGGTCGAGGATATGGGTCAGCAGTTTGCGCGCACGGGATACCGGAACCCACACCACCGTGTCGATTTCGTCCTTGTCCGCAGGCAGGACCGGACCCAGCGCTGTGCGGCGGCGGGTTTCGGCTTCTTCGGTGATCGGCGTCGCCATCCAATACACCACATGTTTCTGATCAATGGTCTTGTTTTTCACGCGACGCTTGCGTCGGCCCTCATCGGCCAGCGGGTACTCGATATCCCCGATCAGCGCCCCCAATTCCACGGCGACGCCGGATTCCTCGCCCATTTCGCGTACCGCCGCGTGCCGGTGGGTCTCGTTGTTCTCCAGTTTGCCTTTCGGCCAGCTCCAGTCATCGTATTTTGGCCGATGCACGACGCATACTTCGATGGCGTCGAGCGCCGATGCGGGATTCGACCCGACGGGCAGCCTCCCGTCATCGGAGAACTTCATCACGCCCGATGCGGCTTGTTGCAGGCGGTAGATGACACCTCCCGCGGCTTCGACGATTCTTGGCATACTGATTCCTTTCCCCTTGACTATCAACGATACCGTCCGCGGGTGTTTGGATTCGCATGGGCGATGTTTGCGTGCGACGCGGATGCGATTGCGGATGCGGCTTGGATGTGCGCGTGGATGTGCGCGTATGTGAGCGCGGACACGACTGTGGAAGCAGCTGCTAATACGGCTGCTGATGTGGCCGTGTCGGCGAAACCGGAAACATACGCGGATGCGGCCATAGCGGCGAATCCCGCGCGAACAGGACCCGGACATGAATGATGGCGGCCGACCGGTTGCAGTCGGCCGCCATCATCGTCGTGGCAATCGCAAGGGACGTCGTACGCGGCAAGCCCCTCGCATTCCTTTTCCTGATTTCCTGCGGGTTTACGCCGGATGGGCTCAGTGCGCGAGCGTATTGGTCCCCGGCTTGCGCTGATGCTTGTGAATCAGGTACTCCTGGCAATCGACCAGTGGCCGGCCTTCCTCATCGCGCGAATGCAGCACATACGTGCCGTCCGGCTGCATATGCCACGAAATGGTGGAATCAGCCATCTGCAAATCGACGTAATGGATGAGCTCCTCCACTTGCTCCGGCGCGGTGATGCGCACAAGCGCCTCCACACGACGGTCGAGGTTGCGGTGCATGAGGTCGGCGGAGCCGATCCACACCTCAGGGCCGGAAATCGGGCCTTCGCCGATCTGCGGGCCGTCGGAGTTTGCGAAGGCGTAGATGCGGCTGTGCTCGAGGAAGCGGCCAAGGATCGAACGCACGCGGATGTTCTCGCTCAGGCCGGGAACGCCGGGCTTGAGCGCGCAAATGCCGCGCTCGACGATGTCAATCTTCACGCCCGCCTGGCTCGCGCGGTACAGCGCGTCGATAGTTTTCTCATCGACGATTGAGTTGACCTTGATCTTGATCCATGCTTCCTTGCCGGCGCGGGCAGCGTCCTCCTCGCGGCGGATACGTTGGATCAGACCGGTGCGCACGGTACGCGGGGCGACCAGAAGACGGTGGAAGCTGGACTTCGGCGCGTAACCGGACAGCTGATTGAACAGGCGGGTCAAATCCTGGCCGACCACCGGGTCGCAGGTCAGCAGGCCGAGGTCGGTGTACAGGCGGGCGGTCTTCGGGTTGTAATTACCGGTGCCTACGTGGCAGTAGCGGCGCAGGCCATCGGCTTCCTGGCGGACCACGAGCGAGAGCTTGCAGTGCGTCTTGAGCCCGACGATGCCGTAGACCACGTGCACGCCCGCGCGTTCGAGCTTGCGCGCCCACATGATGTTCGCATCCTCATCGAACCGCGCCTTGATTTCAACGAGCGCGAGGACCTGCTTGCCGGCGTGCGCCGCGTCAATCAGCGCGTCGATGATCGGCGAATTGCTGGACGTACGGTACAGCGTCTGCTTGATGGCGAGCACCTTCGGGTCGGCGGCCGCCTGCGCGAGGAACGCCTGCACGGAAGTCGAGAAGGAATCGTAGGGGTGATGCAGCAGGATGTCGCGCTCGCGGATGGCGGCGAAAATGTCCTGCGCATGGCTGGATTCGACTTCCGCGATCTGCCGGTTGGTGATCGGGATGAACGGGCGGTACTTGAGATCGGGGCGGTCGATGGCCTGCAGCTCGAACAGAACCGTCATATCCAGCGGGGTGGGCAGACGGTACACCTCGTCGGCGCTGACGCGCAGCTGGTCGGCGAGCAACTGGGAGAGGAACGGGCTGGTCGCATCGGAGATCTCGAGGCGGATCGGAGGTCCGAAACGGCGGCGCAGCAGTTCTTTCTCCATCGCGTTGAGCAGGTTTTCGGCGTCATCTTCCTCGACGTCGATATCCTCGTTTCGGGTGACGCGGAAGGATCGCGCCTCCTTGATGATCATGCCGGGGAACAGGGATTCCAGGTGCGCGATGATCAGGTTCTCCATCGTGATGAAGCCGTAACGTTCCTCGCGGCTCTCCTCATCGGTCAGGTCATCGACCGGGACCAGACGGTTGAGGTTGCCAGGGATCTTCACGCGGGCGAAATGCGTCTTGCCGCTGGTCGGGTTCTCGACGAGCACCGCGAGGTTCAGCGAGTTGCCGGAAATGTAGGGGAACGGGTGCGCGGGGTCCACGGCGAGCGGGGTGAGCACGGGGAACACCTGCTGGCGGTAGTAGCGTGACAGGCGCTCCTGCTCGGCGGTGGTGAGCTTGTCCCAGCTCAGCAGGACGATATGCTGCTCGGCGAGCGCCGGCAGGATATGGTCGATGATGTAGTGCGCGTGCTCGTCTTGCAGGCGGTGGGCCTGTTCGCTGATGGCGCGGAACTGCTGGCGCGGGCTCAGACCGCTCGGCGAGGTGACGGCGATGCCGGTGTCGATGCGGCGCTTGAGGCCGGCCACGCGGACCATGAAGAACTCGTCGAGGTTGGAGGCGAAGATCGCGCCGAAATTGGCGCGTTCGAGCAGCGGAACGTCTTCGTTCTCAGCGAGCTCGAGGACGCGCTTGTTGAACTTCAGCCAGCTGAGTTCGCGGTCGAAGAACCGGTCTGGCGGCAGCGGCTGCTCGCCTTCCTGGGTCTCCCGCTTGTCGTTCTTGTCTGTCTCGGCGATGTGCTCAGCTATCTGGCTGCGCAGAATCGCCTTCGAGGGTGCGTCAAAAATTTGTGCCATACCACTACTCTAGGCACTTGGCTGGGAGTTGTCGCGACAAAGTCGGGAAAATTTAGCCGGTGTTTACATTTCGGCGTGTTGCGGGTGGGGTTGGTTGCGGGTACTGGGGGTGTGCTGGGTTGTTGGGTTGCGATGGGTCGCTGTGGTGCGATGGGTTGCGGGTGTGGTTGGCTGGCTGGTTGGTTAGTAACTAGCTGTGGTGCGATTGACGGGTCGCACGGTGGGTTGCATGGTGCCGGGATTGGGCTGATGTCTTGGAGCAGCTGGTTGGTATCTGTCTGCGGTGCGACTGGTGGGTCGCATGGCGGGGAGCTGTGTGTGGTGTTCTGCGGCTTGGCGGCTGGTATCTGCGTGTGGTGTGATAGCGAAGTCGCACGGCGGTGGGATTGGGTTGGTTTTCGGTGGCGGCTGGCGGATATCTGTCTGTGGTGCGACTGGCTGGTCTCACAGCGGGGTGATGCTGTGGTGCGTTGTCTGGTTTGGTGGGGGTACCTGTCTGCGGTGCGACTTGCTGGTCGCATGGCGTGTCGTTGCGTGTGGTGTTCTGCGGCTTGGTGGCTGGTATCTGCGTGTGGTGTGATAGCGAAGTCGCACGGCAGTGGATTAGGGGTGATGCCCCGGGGCAATCTGCTGGTATCAGGCTGTTGTGCGACTGG
>NZ_JBJEIH010000019.1:22251-34990 GCF_051876855.1 Bifidobacterium sp. | reverse complement strand
GATTAGGGGTGATGCCCCGGGGCAATCTGCTGGTATCAGGCTGTTGTGCGACTGGTGGGTCGCATAGCGCTGGGATGGTGCTGGCTGGTTGGGACGATTGGCTGGTATCGGCGTGTGGCGCGACAGATTGATTGCAGGACTAAGTGGCACCTGGCGACTTGAATGTGCTGTGTGGTCATATCTGTCGGTCTGCGTATGTCATGGCATGCATGACTTGGTGGTTTCGGTGCGTTTGAGCGTCGGTGCGCTTGGTTTCGGCGCATGATGTATGTCTTCGCATACGTGAGATTGCCGATAGCCCCCGATCTGTTGGCAAGGCGTCGAGTGACGGATAGCTCCGCGGTTGGCAGGGCATGCCGTCCCGCGCGGCGCTGATTGCTGCGGTGATCCGATGATGTCAATGGCGGAGCAGAATGTGCGTTCTGGTACTGGTTTGTGCGGATATGGTTGGTTGGGGGAAAGGCTGCCGGACCGGTGCGACCGGCGTGTCTTTCGGTGCGCACACAATCGCACATGCGAACCGGTTCGATATGCACATGAATCCGCAAGATTGCCGCGTTCGGATGTGCCCTCGAACACTTGCGCAAATAAACGAACAATTCCGCCGCAGGCGCGATATCGGGTTGCGGGCTGCAAGAATCGGGGCATAATAACAAGTACAAGGAAAACTTAAGAGAGCAGAAGCCCACAGTAGTGTATAGCCACGAAAGGTTGTTACGTTGGACGGGCATTGGAAAGACTTACCGTTACAACGATGGTGTTGTGAAGAGATTCTGCTCGTTAAGCCTTGTACGGAAGGCCCGCTTCGGCGGGCCTTCTCGTTTGTCCGGGGCCCTGTTCAATCGTATCCCCGAGCAATACGCCTGTCTGCGTCCAGTGGTCCGGTGGCTCGGCGGTGCGTGCGTCTGCCGCAGTCCTTCCCGCAAACTGGTTACGCTGGGGCGGTCGTTGGTGTAACTAGTTTGGGTGGTGGGGTGGTTGACCGGCACCGGCGTGTATGCCTGGTGGTTTGGTGGTGTGTGTTTCTCGCCATCCTTTCCACAAACTTGTTACGCTGGGAGGGTCGTTGGCGTAACTAGTTTGGGTGGTTGGACGGAATCGGGTGTGAGGGGTTGTCCTGCCGGGCGTGTCGCGGTTTCGAATCCTCATGCCGCCACTTTCGCCCGGCCAGAATGTGTGTCCGAAATCAGCGCGGACCCGTTGCGGCGCAAGGTATGCGGGCGGTTCGAATGTGCCAGATTGGTGGAACGGACACTCCACGATGCCCCAATGCCACGGCACCCCGACTGACTCACCACTGGCACACATTGTTGCCATAGCCCTCGGGGGCAGTCTTGGTACACTGCGGTATCATGCGCCTGGGACTGGTATCTGCGGTATCTGTAGTACTTGCCCGACCGTATCTTGCGTATCTGTGTTCATCGGCGCCCGATACCCGAAGTAGCGTCGTTGAAATTCCGCGGGTCGTACTCGCGGTATCGGACCTATCCGCACACAGATAACGCAGATACAATCCGCGAGGTACTACAGCAAGGCGAGATGCACGTTGCCAAGCACCATCAAGTACCGCAGATACGCAAGATACTGATGTCAAACCACCAGTGCGGGCCACAGATGATTGCAAGCGCTCCCGTCCACAGCCTGACTCCGCCATTCGCCAATGTGGGACATCATCGCGCCGTTTCATACGCGTCACTGGTGATGAACCCTGCCATCCGTCAACACGTGCGGGACATCATCGCTTTCGCGCCCGTCCCGATTCGCGATGCCGAGTGACGCCGAGACGCGCGAAACCATAGGCATCATGTGAGGGGCGATCGCCCGGACGCCATCCAGAAACCAAGCCACACCGCGGGCATCATCTTTCGACCACATTCCCGATTCGAAGTGGCGCTCAAGCGTCCATACCGTGTTCGATTGGATGGTATGACATCACATACATCACATCTGACACATACAACACACATGAATACGCACCAATCTGAGCAGGTCGCCCGCCCTAACGCGGCGGTCAACGTACCCTACCGTGCCGGGGCCGATTCGCTCGGCGTCCCATGCCCGTCGCCGGTGTACCGCGCGCCGAATGCGGCGATCGTACTGTCGGCGAGCGGCGGACTGGGTACGAGCACCTTCGCGGCGTTGCTCGCGCAAACGTTGCACGGCTTGCACGACGACAGGGATTGCGCCTTGGTAGACGCTGACCTGTCCGGCGGCGGACTGGATGTCCTGCTTGGCATGGAAAGCGAGCTTGGCGTTCTGCTCAATGCCGTCACGGCTCCACTGGGCGAGGTGGATGGCGTTGCCTTGCGTCGTCGGCTTACTGCATGGGATGGCGTTGACGTGCTGTCCAGCCGCCCGTGGATTTCCCCGATGCCGCAGGATTGGGAGATTGCCGTGACGGTCTGTGCGCTGGCCGAGATGTACGACATGGTGGTTGTCGATGCGGGGCGTGCCGGATATTCGCCCGGTGAGGCGATTCCGTTGCCGCTCAAAGGTTCCGCGATGATTCTGCTGATTGAATTGTCCGTTCTCGGCACGGCCCGCGCGCAGGCGTGTATCGAGGCGTTGACCGGCCGGGGCGGTCGACGATTGTCCGATTACCGCGCCACGCTCGCCAATCGTACCGCTTCAGGAACGGTCACAGAGGACGATATCGCGCTGGTCGGGGTTCTGCCGCCGACCGCCCGTGCATCCGCCCGTGGTGTGATCGGCGTTGATGAGGCGGCGGAATACCTGGGCATCGACGTGCTGTGCAGTATCCAGTCCGATGCGCGGTTGTGCGCGGCAATACTTGAGGGGACCGGCTTGCTCAAGCCGAACCGGACGAACGCGAAAGCATTGCGCACTGTGGCATCGTGGCTTGATGCCAGGAGGGCGGGGTCGGCAAGGACGATGGGGAATTGGGAGCGGCGATGACTGCGATGACGGTGATGACTGCAACGATTGCAACGACTGTGATGGTTGCAATGGAGATGATTGCGCTTGAGACGGTTGTACCTACGATGACTGTATTTGGGATGACAGCGGGGACAATGCCGACAAGAACTGCGATAAGAACACCGGCATTGAGCGTACCGGCGACAACAGCGACACTGGTGATGACTGCGACATCGGTGGTGACTACGACACTGGCGATGACTGCAACAGCGCCGCTGGCGTCAGAGTCAATTTCGCCGCCTGTGTCAGTGCAAGCGCCAGTTTCACAGCCAGTGTCAGTGCCAGTGCCAACATCAGCCCCGCCGACAGCAACGACACCGCCTGCCACACCA
This sequence comes from Bifidobacterium sp., assembly GCF_051876855.1. Classification (GTDB taxonomy): domain Bacteria; phylum Actinomycetota; class Actinomycetes; order Actinomycetales; family Bifidobacteriaceae; genus Bifidobacterium. The sequence goes on along the minus strand of NZ_JBJEIH010000019.1, from coordinate 31,721 downwards.
GCGACCACCCCGCTAACCCCGTCGCCAGCAGGCGCGTTGGCACTAGTCGCCGCAACGAGGACATCGCATGAATCGTGATCGTCCCCAGAACAACGCAAGCACCAAAGTTGCAGGCACGGCAAACCCGGCAGGCCCGGCAAACCCGGCAAACCCGGCCAGTCCGACCAGCCCAGCAAACCCGACAAACCCCGCACCCGCCGCGCCGCGCAGGGCGTTGTCCATCGCGTTCGGCCCGTTGCAATGGCTGGCTCAGGACACCCAGGTCACTGATATCGCGGTGACCTGCGACGGCGGAGTCTGGGCCGATCGCGGGGCGGGCATGCTTCCGTGCCGCATCGCCGTGCCGTTCCGTTCGCCGCAGGTCGTTCGCGATTACGCCGTGCGGCTGTGCGCACAGATGGGTCGTCGCCTTGATGACGCCTGCCCGATTGCTGATGCGTCAACGGCTGACGGCATCCGCGTCCACGCGGTCATTGCGCCGATCGTGCCGCAAGGCGCCTCGATCTCGATTCGTCTGCCGGGAGGTCTGCCGCCGACGTTGGAATCGTTATGTGCTTCCGGCATGTTCCCACCGGCATGGCTGGCCCTGCTGGACGGCCTGGTCCGCGGCCGTGCCACGATACTCATTACTGGCGGCACGGGCGCCGGGAAAACCACGCTGCTCAAGGCGTTGCTCGGCCGTTGCGAGATTGGTGAGCGCATTGTCAGTGTCGAGGAAGTCCGCGAGCTTGGCGAATTGGCGGCGGTTTCCGGCGGCAATCATGTGTCGCTGGTCGCGCGGGAGGCGAATGTCGAGGGCGCTGGGGCGGTGGGCTTGCCTGAGCTGGTGAAGGCGACGCTCCGGATGCGCCCCGACCGTGTGGTGTTGGGTGAATGCCGTGGCGAGGAGATTGCTGATTTGTTGCGTGCGTTCAACTCCGGGCATCGTGGCGGTGCCACGACCTTGCATGCCGATGGCGTGGAGCGTGTGCCTGCACGGTTGATATCGTTGGGGTTGCTGGCGGGGCTTGACGCTCGGGCTTTGGGCATGCTCGCACAGGACGCGTTTGATGCGGTGATTCATGTGGAACGTACGCCGGCCGGGCGGCATATCGCGCAGGTGGGCACCCTTGCGGTGGTTCGTGGCGCTTTGGTCGGGGTGCCGTTGTTGGCGTGGGATGGCGTCGGCCGGCCGCTCGCGATTGAGGGGTGGCAGGATTTCGCGGCGCGCTGGCTCGCGTCGGCGACTACATCGTGGCATGGCCATTCGCTGAAGGTGGTGGAAGCGTGATGGTGCCGTGGCCGTTGATCGCCGCAATTTGCTGTGCGGCGTTGCTGATGTTGCCGGTGTGGGATGGTGTGTCGTGCCGATGGCGGTTGCGTGATGCCACTGATGGTCGGGCGGTGGAGCCTCCTGCTGCCGCGGGATTGGACGCGGCGCTGGCGATGTTGACTGCCGGTGTGCGTGCGGGAGGAACGTTGGAGGATTCGCTTTCCAGACTTTCCGGGCTTTCGGGGCAGCAATCGAGTCAATCGGGCCAATTATCAGGTCAGCCAGGTCGGCCAGGTCAGACATGTCAGTCATCAGCTCAGTCAGATCAAACAAGCCAGTCAGGCCGATTCTCTGGCCTATCGGGGCACGCTGTGGACCGGTTCGCGGTGATTCGGGCGCTCGCCGTCCACGCTCGGGACAGCGAGTCGGCGTATCTTGAACGAATCGCAGCGGAAGTGTGCGCCGCCGCGCAGCTGAGCAGTCGCTTGGGCTGTGAACTGGGATCCTGCCTGGAGGCGGTAAGCGCTTCGTTCCGCCGCTCGGTGGGCCGTGACCAGTTGGTCGCCCAAGCGAGTGCGATGCCGAAGGCGACAGCGAAGCTGTTGCTTGTCCTGCCGTTCGGCACTTGGGCGTTTGGCGCACTGCTTGGCGCACATCCGTTGCAGACCCTGCTCGGTTCGCCTGCCGGTGTGGTGTGCCTGTGTCTGGGTTTGTCCGGGTATGCGGCCGGTGCTGCGTGGGTGCGTTCCATGGTGCGTTCGGCTTTGCAGGAATCGTGACCGGCTGCTGCCGGGGCGGAAGGGGAACGGATGGGTGTGCAAGCTGCTGTGGCGTTTGCGGTGTTGGCCTCGTGCTGTGTGTCATTGTGGTTGATGCTGCGTTGGGCGGGGCCGTGCGCGATTGGCCGGATTGAAGCGGCTCGCTGGTTTGCGGATGATGGACTGCGCCCGAGCGATGCGCTTGTGGTGCAGATGCTTGCGGTCGCGTTGCGCAAGGGCGCATCGGTTCCGTGCGCGTTGGACGCGGTGGGCGAGGTAACTGGAGGATTGACCGGGGACGCTCTGTGTGCGGTCTCGCAGCGGTTGTGCCGGGGTGTGTCGTGGGATGATGCGTGGCAGGTCGGGGATGATGACGGCATTTCGGTGTGCCGACTGATTCGTGAGGGCTTGCGTGATTCGTGGGAGCATGGGTCTTCCCCGGTGCGCGGATTGGAGTTGGCGGTGCAATGCGCCGACCGTGACGCCCGTCATGCAATTGAGCAGGGGGCGGCGGCGTTGTCGGTGCGGATTTTGTTGCCGATGGCGTTGTGTTTTTTGCCGGCGTTCGTCGTCATCGGCGTGGTGCCGACGGCGATGTCGCTGATAGGAGGCTGATTGGGCTTCCTGATTGCTTCGATGACGCGTTTCGCTTGACGGCTTGACGGAACCCGCTCGAAACCGACCAGAATCAGTGCGGAATCAGTGCGGATGGCATGGACGGAGATGTGGATAAGCCAATGTGGATAAGTCAATGTGGATAACAGTCATCTTTCGACCACATTGCCCGATCGGGCTTCCCTCACGAGGTCCTGGTCAGGCACACTGGGGATACCGCCAAGGCAGGCGGTGCCCGGAGCCCCGGGCTGTATCGGAAAGGAACAACCATGACCGGCATTCACCAACCCCTGATGCAAGGGAAAACGGGATTTATCACAGCCATGCGAAGCGCTCCGATAGCGGCGGCGCGCAAAGCCAAGGAACACGCGTACATGATTGACGCGAAAATCCGCCTGATGGCCGTCGAGCCGCAGAAAGGCGCGGCGACCGCGGAATACGCGATGGTTCTGGTCGCGGCCTGCGGTTTCGCCGCAGTGCTGTTCGCGGTCATCAAATCGGATATCGTGAAGAATCTCGTGCTCGCCTTGATCAAGGGTGCTATGGAGTTGAAGAAGGGCTGAAATGGGATACGCATGTGAACGGCCCCGCATGAGGGGAACCGGAAGCCACAGCGTCGTGCGGGGGATGGACGGCGCATCGGGCGCTCGCCGGGGTGTCGATGGGGGATTCGGCATGTCGGCGTTATGGCCCACTCGGTTGTCGGGGGAACAGTGGCCGGGGGAATCCGGTGCCGCGCGAGGCCGTTCTCATGCCCCTGAACAAAACGGACAACGGGGTGCCATCACCGCGGAATTCGCGATGGTGCTTCCCGTCGCGGCGGTGCTCATGGCGATGTTGCTCTCGCTGACGCATGTGGTGACCACGTCGATGGCGTGCCAGGACGCGGCATCTTCAGCTGTTCGCGAAGTGGTGGTCGCCCGGGCGCCTGCGCGCGGCGAGCAGGCGCGGAACATCGCATCGACGGCTGTTGCCGCGGTCGCAGGGGAAGGCGCTACTGCCACGGTCTCGGAGGATGGGGGACTGGTCACTGTACACACGCAGTGCCCGGTTGTGTCCGGGATGAGCAGCGTCTTGCCGGCATCGGTGCATGGGTCTGCGAGCGGAGCGTCCTCGTGACCGGTATTCGCCGCCATGAGCCCCATGAGTCCCACGAATCCCACGAGCCCCACGAATCCTCCACATCCCGCGAACAGGGGTCGGCGGTGGTGCTCATGGTGATGATCATATCCGTCGCATGTGTCGCGGCGCTTGTGGCCGCCGGCGTCGGCCATGCGAGAATCACCGGAAATCGTGTCAGATCGTGGGCTGATGCTGCTGCGGTGTCCGCTGCGGTTGCGCTGAGTGAAGGCCATCGCGACCCATGCGCGGTGGCGGGGCGTGTCGTTCGCGCCGACGGGGCTGATGTCACGGCTTGCACAGTCGATGGCGAGGACGTCACGGTGAGCGTGCGCTACGAATACCGGCAGGGTTTCGGCATGGTGATTGTGAAAACCTCCCGCGCCGGACCTGTGGCCTGCGGATGAGGCGGTGTGGCGTGTTCTGCCGCAACGCTAGATTGGTGGAAGGGACACTGGTGGTCGCGGTGCGGTAGCCTGCGCCGCGTATGCTTGTAGGGCACGTTTGCGGCCTATGAAGGAGTTGGACATGGCGTTGGCATTGTATCGACGGTATCGTCCCGATACGTTCGACGGGGTCATCGGACAGGATCAGGTGACCGTACCGCTCAGCCGGGCGCTTGACCAGAACAGGCTCACCCATGCGTACCTGTTCTCCGGGCCGCGCGGATGCGGCAAAACCAGTTCCGCGCGTATTCTCGCGCGATGCGTCAACTGCGCGAAAGGCCCCACGTCTCATCCGTGCGGTGAATGCCCGAGCTGCAAGGATCTCGCCACAGGAGGCCCGGGATCCATCGACGTCGTGGAAATCGACGCCGCAAGCCACAACGGTGTCGATGACGCCCGCGAACTGCGTGAACGCGCAGGTTTCGCACCCGCCCGCGACCGGTACAAGATCTTTATCCTCGACGAAGCGCATATGGTCACCCAGCAGGGGTTCAACGCGCTGCTCAAAATCGTTGAGGAGCCGCCGGAACATGTTATGTTCATCTTCGCCACGACGGAACCGGACAAGGTGATAGGCACAATCCGCTCCCGTACCCACCATTACCCGTTCCGCTTGGTTCCGCCTGAAATCATGGGTCCGTACCTCGAAGGAATCTGCGAGAAAGAACAGATCAAGCCGGAGCCGGGTGTGCTCAAGCTCGCCATGCGCGCGGGCGGCGGCTCCGTACGTGACACCCTGTCGGTGCTCGACCAGCTGATGGTGGGTTCCGAGCATGGCGTCATTTCCCATGATTCGGCGGTTGCGCTGCTCGGATTTACCCCGGATTCTTTGATTGGAGAGGCAATCGACGCGATTATCGACCGCAACGGCGAACAGCTGTATGGGGTCGTGCAGAAGGTTGTGGTCGGCGGATTCGAGCCACGACGTTTCGTGGAAGATTTGTTGGCGCGTGTGCGCGATCTTCTGGTGCTCACTTTGGGCGGAGACCGCGCCGAAAGCGTGCTCAGCGACGATGCAGCGGTCGAGGACATCGCGGATCTGCACCGGCAGGCGTCTGCCCTGGGATTGCGCTCGCTGACATCCATTGCCGATACGATCAACGACACGCTCGGCACGATGAGCGGTGCCACATCGCCCCGTATGCGTCTGGAGCTGTTGGTCGCACGCCTGCTGGCAGGCCGCGAGGAAAGCGTATTCGGCCCGTCAACCACGTCTTCGGCGAATATGCCGGCCCAAGCCGGCGCCCCTGTACAGCAGCGCGCCGGCAATCCCCCGATGCGCAGTGGCTTCATCGACTCGACCCGCAACAAGCGCAAGGGGCAAGCCCAGACTGCCGCGTCAGGCAACACAGCCGCGCGACCGGCAGGCAACGCGGACACTCAGGAGGCGGCACGCCAACAGGCACCCGCCATGCCGTCACCGGATCATGCCGCGACAGGCGTGCGGACGCCGGAAGCACAGGCGTCCGGTACATCCGGTACGCAGGCCGGTGGCATGCAGATGCCAAACGCCGCCGCCACACAGCAGACCGGTGCCCCCGCCATACCGACTGCCGCTGGAATCAATCAGACCCCGCACGCTGACAGCGCCCCCGCACCTGCCGGGCCTGAACCGCAAGATGCCCGCAGTGTCGAAGAACGTTGGCAGGCTGTCTTGGCCAAGTTGCCGTCGGATATCCGCGAATACGTCGATCAGCAGCGGGTACCGTCCATCCGGCTCATCAACGGTCCCGCAGGGAAATCCAAGCTCCTCATGACTTTCGCCAAGCCCATCGACCAGCACGCTTTCGCGCTTGCGGTGTCGTCGGATGAAGCGTATGACGGCAAGAAAGCGGCCGTCGTGGTGCAGGACATCGTCAAGGAAGTCTTCGGCGATGGCGCGCGCATTTCACCTACGCCGACCGCGGCGAACGGGGAAACCGTCGAATCCATCAGACGCATGTCGCCTGAGCAGGTCAGCCAGGTCAAACGTGAAATCGCGCTCGCAAAGGCGAAACAGAGCGCGGCTACCCTTGCCGCGGTGACGGTCGGCATCCATGCCGGTCCGACGGGCAAGGAGGCGAAGACTCCGGGGCAGTCCGGCGATGACGCACAGGACGCCGACGACCCCGGTCACCGAGGGCGGAGGAGTGTTCAGGCGGCGGCCGTCGCAGCACCGACGGCTACGATGACGCCGCCCACGATGACGTCTGTCTCGACTGCCCCCTCCGCAATTCCGGCTAGATCCGGGTCCATCGCGTCCGTCGATGCGGCGTTCGCCGAGGATGACCCTTGGATGCAGCCATTGCCGGTGCATAAACCGACAGGAGGCAACGGTTCGGTGCCGTCTGTGGGCGGTGGATCCCCGTCGAACCGGGGCGTCCAGAGCGGTAAGGACGACCAGAGCGCCGCGCAGCCGCATCACGGCAAGCATGTGGCAGTGCCGGACATCAGCGATGGCATCGATCCATGGGCGACACCGGCCACGTCTGCCACGCCGACAGCTTCGGCTGCTTCGGCCGTTTCAGCCGTACCGGACGCGTCGAATGCGTCCGTGACGTCCGCCGGGCCAGCTGCGTCGACGGTGCCGTCCGCCACGCAATCAGGCCCGGCAACCCAAGGTAATCCTCAGACGCCGGCGCGCCAGGGTGAAGGCGATGTATGGGGTTCCGTGCCTGCCGGCGGAGCACAGACCCCGGAACCACAGGATTATCCGGAACCGGTGGAGCTGCAGGACGACCCTTGGGCCCAGCAGCCGGGCGACCTCGGTGCACACAACCCGCAGCCGTACTCCGGTGCGCCGGACGGCCCGCAAGTTCCCCCGGAGGAAGACGAGTACTCGCTCAACGACGAATCGCTTGGAACCGCCACGGCACTTAGCGTCGAAGAACTCAAAGAACTCTTCGAAGTGAAAACGGTCGAGCAGTTCGCCCCCGACGACCCGAAGAATCCGAAGAACCTTCAGCCACCGAACCGTCACAACGACATGGATGCTTCGTCCCAAAAATAACGCGCGGATAACATACGGAACCCCGCAATCCCCTGACAGGGCGCATATCGCCGGGGAACGGCGGGGCACCCGCCCAATCGGCGGACCTATCGCAAAAGGAGCCCAACAATGGCATTGGCATACGATGGCGCGATCCAACGTCTGATCGACGCATTCGCCAAACTTCCCGGCATCGGCCCCAAAGGCGCACAGCGCATCGCCTTCTATCTGCTATCCGCCAACGACGACGAGGTGCGCAACCTGGTTGAGGCGATTACGGACGTCAAAGAAAAAGTACGGTTCTGCGACGTGTGCGGCAACGTGTGCGAGACCAGCCCCTGTCCGATCTGCTCCGACCCAAGGCGCGACCAATCCATGATTTGCGTGGTCGAAGAGCCCAAGGATGTGATGAGCATCGAACGCACCCGCGAATATCACGGCCTGTACCACGTGCTCGGCGGCGCCATCAACCCGATGGCCAACGTCGGCCCGGCTGACCTCAACATCCCCAAACTGCTCGAACGCCTGCAAAACCCGGAGATCAAGGAGATCATCCTTGCTCTCGACCCAAATATCGAAGGGGAGGCGACCACCAGCTATCTCAGCCGCCTGCTGTCACCGCTCGGCATCAAAGTCACCCGGCTCGCCAGCGGCTTGCCCGTCGGCAGCGACCTCGAATACGCGGACGAAATCACCCTCGGCAGGGCACTCGCCGGCAGACGCGAGGCGTAACGCACAAAAACCTTGCCATCATGCCGTTCCGCATGCTGGTCACCGGGTATCCTGCGGATTGCACGACTCGTATAATCGTCTCACTTGCGTACAATACGGGCGCAGGACATTCCTTTAGAGAAGATAGGACAATCGTGGCTCTTATCGTGCAGAAGTACGGCGGCTCCTCGGTCGCCGATACTGACTCGATCAAGCGTGTTGCCAAGCGCATCATCGAAACGAAAAACGCTGGCAACGACGTCGCTGTAGTAGTTTCGGCTATGGGAGACACCACCGATGACCTCATCGACCAGGCGATGAGCATCGATTCGACCCCGCCGGCCCGTGAAATGGACATGCTTATGACCGCAGGCGAGCGTATCTCCATGAGCCTGCTGTCCATGGCGATTCACTCCGCCGGTTCGCATGCGTACTCGTTCACCGGGTCCCAGGCCGGTTTCATGACGGATGCGCGGTTCGGTGCGGCGCATATTCGCGCCGTCAAGCCTGACCGTGTCCGCCATGCACTCGCAAAGGGAAGCGTCGCCATCGTCGCAGGCTTCCAGGGCATCAATGAGGACGGCGACGCCACCACGCTCGGCCGCGGCGGTTCCGACACGTCCGCTGTCGCGCTGGCTGTTGCGCTCGGCGCCGACGTGTGCGAGATCTACACCGACGTTGACGGCGTGTTCACCGCCGACCCGCGTATCGTCCCGACCGCCCGTCGCATCCCGGTCATCGATTATGAATCCATGCTTGAAATGTCATCCTGCGGTTCCAAGGTGCTCGCACTGCGTTGCGTCGAATACGCGCAGCGCTTCGGCATGCCGTTGCATGTGCGCAGCTCCTTCTCCCACCGCAACGGCACGCTGATCCTGCCCGAGGGTGTCAGCCCCGCATCGGTACCGAACCTTACGAGCAAATAGCATCCGGAGGATTCCGGAGCGCCGGCGCAAGGCGAACGAAACACGACATATCCATATCAACACAACCGTCCGCAACACAACCGCAAGTTGCACTGATTCGAGGAAACAATGAACGAGAACGATAACAAATCCATGGGCGACCTGTTCCCCGACCTCGGCCCCGAGACCCCGGTCATCTCCGGTGTAGCGCACGACCGCAGCGAGGCGCTGGTCACCGTGCGCCGCGTGCCGAACGAGCCCGGCATGGCCGCGAAGGTGTTCACCAAGCTCGCTGAAGTCGGCGTGAACGTGGACATGATCGTGCAGGCCAGCGCCTCCACCGGCACCGCCGATATCTCCTTCACCGTCCCGGAAACCGCCGTCAAGCAGGTGCAGGATCTGCTGCAGAACAAGCATGACGAGCTGGGCTACCAGTCCTTCGACGTCAACACGAGCGTCGGCAAGGTCGCGGTGGTCGGCGTGGGCATGAAGACGCACGCCGGGCTGGCCGCAAAGTTCTTCAACGCGCTGAGCGACGCGGGCATTAACGTGCTGATGATTTCCACGTCCGAAATCCGCATCGCGGCTCTGGTCCCGCTCGATCAGCTCGATGACGCGGTGCGCGCGCTGCACACCGCCTATGGCCTCGACGCCGATCAGGTGGAGGCCGTGGTCTACGGTGGCACCGGTCGCTGA
>NZ_JBJEIH010000019.1:0-22151 GCF_051876855.1 Bifidobacterium sp. | reverse complement strand
GCGGCAGGACGTTGATGGGGCGAAGGCCCGTCGTCGGTTGTATGCCGGCGGCGGGCCTTTCCTGTTGTTGTCTGGGTTTGTGGGTGGTTGTTGGGGTGGGCGTTGGGGATTGTCTGGTGTGTCTGGGCGTCAGGTGTGTTCTGCACGTTGTGTATGTCGTGGCATGCGTGATTGGGTGGTTTAACGTACCGATGCGGCCGACGATACGGTATTCGGCACATGGCGTATGTCTCGGGATGCGTGATGAGATGGAACAGGTCGTTGAACGGCGGAATGCTGCCGTATGTGTGGTGTTGCGTATGTTTCGGCATGCGTGATTGGGTGGTTTGACGTGCTGAGGCGGCGGGCGTTGCCGCATTTGGCACAAGGCGTATGCCGTGGCATGCGTGATAAGGCGGAACAGGTCACTGGGTGGCGGAATGCTGCCGTATGTGTTGCGTTGTGTATGTCGTGGCATGCGTGACCGGGCGGTTTGACGTACCAATGCGGCGTGCGTTGCCGCATTTGGCGTATGGCGTATGTCGTGACACGCGTGATTCAGACGAACGGGTCGCTGAACAGCGGAATGTTGCCACATATGTTGCGTTGTGTATGCCGCCGCATACGCAACTGATCGAACGGACAGGCTGTAGCAACAACAAACGGCAGTATCCGCCCGCCCACGCATGCCATGACATACGTGAGAAGACGAATACCGCCGTTACTGCTGTCAGCAATCGTCGCTGCTGTCGGCAACCGTCATTGCAGCCGCGGCTGCCGACAGACGACAGACAGCCACCCGCACTCAACGCTCGCCGACGCTGTCTTACTTCGCTTCGATATAGCCGAGCGCGTGCAGCATTTCAGCGCATTCAAGCGCGCCGCCGGCCGCACCGCGCAGTGTGTTGTGCGCGAGTCCGACGAACTTCCAGTCGAAAATCGAATCCGGGCGCAAGCGGCCGATGGAGATGCCCATGCCGCCCTCGTAATCGACGTCCAGCTTCACCTGCGGACGGTCGTCTTCGGTGAGGTACTGAATGAACTGCTTCGGCGCGTGCGGCAGACCGAGTTTGGCGGCTTCGCTCGTGTAGTTCACGAGACGGTCGACGAGCTCCTCCTTGGACGGGTCCTTGCCGAAGTTGATGAACACGGTGGACGTGTGACCGTTGAGCACAGGCACGCGGATGCACTGCGAGGTGATGCGCAGCGGGCCTTCGAACGGCACAATCTGGCCGGTCGCGTCATCGACGTGGCCGAAGACCTTGAGCGGCTCCTTCTCGGATTTCGCTTCTTCGCCCGCGATGTATGGGATGATGTTGCCGACCATTTCCGGCCAGTCCTTGAAGGTTTTGCCGGCGCCGGAAATCGCCTGATATGTGCTGACGATGACCTCGTGCGGCTCGAATTCCTTCCACGCGGCGAGGGCCGGCGTATACGCTTGGATTGAGCAGTTCGGCTTGACGGCGATGAAGCCCCGCGTGGTGCCCAGACGCTTGCGCTGGTACTTGATCACGTCGAAATGCTGCGGGTTGATTTCCGGAACGACCATCGGCACGTCCGGCGTCCAGCGGTGCGCGCTGTTGTTGGACACAACCGGGGTCTCGGTCTTCGCGTACTGTTCCTCGATTGCGCGAATCTCGTCCTTCGGCATGTTGACTGCGGAGAACAGGAAATCCACATCCGCGGAGACGTCTTCGACGTCCGCCACATCCTTGACGACCATGGACTTGACGAACTGAGGCATCGGGGTTTCCATCTTCCAACGCCCGCCGACAGCCTCTTCGTAGGTCTTGCCGGCGCTGTGTGCCGATGCAGCGAGCGTGACCAGCTCGAACCACGGGTGGTTTTCGAGCAGGGTGACGAAGCGTTGCCCGACCATGCCGGTTGCGCCGAGAATGCCGACCTTGATTTTCTGTGACATTATGGCCTTTCGATTGCAAGGGTAACTGCGCAGTACAATGCCCGAACCTTCGGTCGTGTACGTGTGCGAGCCATGCTAGCAGAACGCATACTCAGCAAGCGCTCGGTTTTCATATCGTGGTCGGTGGGTTTCGGCCTAGCAGTAAGGCTTTGCACGGTTCGTACCATCGCGTCGTTGCGGTGGCGCGAACCGGTTGCCTCAGACATCCGTTTACAAGCGTCCGTTCATGCGTGTCTGTCCACGCAGGATATGCCCGCGTGGACGCATCGCGCAGATTCGTTCACACGGGCATATTGCGTAGTTCACGCGTAGATATTGCGCGGGCGCATGTCGTCCGGCAGCCCGTTGAGCAGTGTGGTCACCGACCCGGACTCGAACACGGAACGGATGCCGGCGGCCAGCAGTGGCGCGACCGACAGGACGGTCATATTGGGCAGTCGCTTGCTCTGCGGCACGGGGACGGTGTCCATAAGCACGATTTCGCGCGCCCCGCAGTCCTTGAGCCGGTCGATGGCAGGGCCGGACAGCAGGCCATGCGTGGCAACCAGCGTGACGCTTTTCGCGCCGGCGTCGCGCAGCGTGCGCACAGCTTCGCAAATCGTGCCCGCGGTGTCGATCATGTCGTCGACGACGATGCAATCGCGTCCTTCGACCTCGCCGATGATGCCGTGCGCGACCGCATGGTTCGGGCGCGTGGTGTCGCGGGTCTTGTGGATGAACGCGAGCGGCAGGCCGCCGAGTTTCGCGGCCCACTGTTCGGAAACCTTGATGCGCCCGGCGTCGGGGGAGACGACGGTCGCGTTCTCCATCGGCATGGAGCTGCGCACGTAGTCAAGCAGCACCGGCATGGCGGTGAGGTGATCGACCGGACCGTTGAAGAAGCCCTGCTCTTGGGAAGCGTGCAGGTCCACGGTCATGATGCGGTCGGCGCCCGCCGTGCGGAACAGATCGAACATCAGACGCGCGGTGATGGGCTCGCGGCCCTGGTGCTTCTTGTCCTGGCGCGAATAGCCCATGAACGGCGCGACCACGGTGATGGAGCGCGCGGAGGCGCGTTTGAGCGCGTCGACCATGATGAGCTGCTCCATCAGCCACTTGTTGATCGGGTCGGTATGCGATTGGATGACGAACACATCGGCGCCGCGAACCGGTTCGGTGAACCGCACGTACATCTCGCCGTTCGCGAAATCATATGCGGTGGTCTCCAGCAGATGCGTGCCCAGGTATTCGGCGGTTTCCTGAGCGAGCTGCGGGTAGGCGCGTCCCGTGACCACTGCTAATCGCTTGTCCGGTTTGCCTTCGAGAATTGCCGACATCTTGCGCCTTCCCGACCCTTTGGTCGATTGATGGGATTGGAACATCACCTAATATAACAAGGCAGGGGCATAAGACGGCACGGGCGGAGGCGGGATGTGCGTCAAATCTGGCGGAGCGCGACAAATCAGGCGTGCCGCGTGACGCATGTCGAAAGTCAGGCATCGGGAGTATGCTGGCATGGTTGTCCGCAGCACCTGCGGGCAGTCGCATACACACTCCTGCCGTGGAAGGTCCGCGGCCTTTAGTCCGAAGGAGGTGGGTGATGTCTGCGCATAAGTACGAACTGATGTTCATTGCCGATCCTGAGCTGGATGAGCGCGGTCTGAAGAAGCTGACCGAGCAGTATCTGGAGATCGTCACCAAGGAGGGCGGTTCTGTCGACGGCACCGATTACTGGGGTCGCCGCAAGCTCGCCTATGAGATCCAGGGCAACACCGAGGGCAACTACGTTGTCGTCAACTACACCGCTGAGCCGGCCACGAGCGACGAGCTCGACCGTCTGCTTAACCTCAGCGAGTCCGTTATCCGCACGAAGATTCTTCGCAAGGACAAGTAAGTCGTTCAGCACTGCTGAAGCAAGGCTCAACGAGCCATCCGATTCACAAGTCCGGTCACATCCGATTTGCAACAGATGAGTCTGCAACAGGTAAGAAGGTAGCGTCATGGCAGGCGAGACAACAATCACCATCATCGGTAATCTCACCGGCGACCCTGAGCTGCGCACCATTGGCAGCGGGGCGACGGTCGCAAGTTTCACCATTGCATCCACACCGCGCTCCTACAACCGCAACAGCGGTCAGTGGGAAGACGGACAGGCGCTGTTCATGCGTTGCTCTGCATGGCGTGATTTGGCGAACCATGTCGCCCAGTCTCTGACCAAGGGCATGCGCGTCATTGCGCAAGGCCGTCTACAGCAGCGTTCTTATCAGGCGCAGGACGGGTCAAACCGTACTGTCGTCGAAATGCAGGTCGATGAGATCGGTCCTTCCCTGCGGTACGCCACCGCGCAGGTGACCCGTCAGAGCTCCGGCTCCGGGTTCGCCGGCGGCAATCGTGGCGGATTCGCAGGAAACTCGGGGAACGCCGGTAATGGCGGGTTCGCCGGCAACGGTGGCTACCAGGGTGGCGCAGGCTACTCGGGCGGCTACACCGGCGGCGCTTCCGTCGCCCCGGCTGTCCAGCAGGCACCCGCCGCTCCGGCAGCGGATCCGTGGGGCACGTCGAGCTCCAGCCAGTCGGGATCGAGCTTCGGGTCGTTCGGATCCAGCGACGATTTCGGCGGAGATTCGGAAGAACCCGAGTTCTGACGCCGGACTTTGCTTCCAGCAGTAAATCAAGTTTGCACTAAGGAGAACATCAGATGTCACGCAAGAGGCCGCAACCGCCGGTCAAGCCGTTCAAGAAGAAGCCGAATCCACTCAAGGCCGCCAAGATCACCGAGATCGATTACAAGGACGTCGCGCTGCTGCGCAAGTTCGTGTCCGATCGCGGCAAGATTCGTTCCCGCCGTATCACCGGCGTGACCGTCCAGGAACAGCGCGAGATCGCGAAGGCCGTGAAGAACGCCCGCGAGATGGCTCTGCTGCCGTACGCCACCACCGGTCGCTGAACAGGAGGATATCGACATGGCTGAAACCAAGATCATTCTCACCCAGACCGTGGCCAACCTGGGCCACGCCGGTGACGTTGTCGAGGTGCGTCCGGGTTACGCCCGCAACTACCTCTTCCCGCAGGGTCTCGCGTTCAAGTGGACCAAGGGTGCCGCTGCTCAGATCGAAGCGATGAAGCGTGCACGTCAGGCCAAGGCCCTCGCCACCCGCGAGGATGCCGTCGCCGCCAAGGCCGCCATCGAGGGCACGGTCGTCGAGATCGCCGCCAAGGTGTCCGAGTCCGGCAAGCTCTTCGGCGCTGTGTCCGCTGACGCGATCGCCTCCGCCCTTGCCGACAAGGCTCCGATCAGCCCGAAGTCCATCAAGGTCGAGACCATCAAGACCACTGGCGAATTCCCCGCCACCGTGGCCCTGCACCCGGAGATCTCCGCTTCCTTCACCGTCAAGGTCGTCGCGGAGTAACCGATTCCAGACTCCGGCCATGCCGCCGATTTCGGCTTATGACATGGTCATAACAGTCTGAGCTTAAGCATGCGAAAGCCCCCGAATCCGGGGGCTTTTGTGTTGTTGCGTGGCGAAGGTCGCTGGGCTGGGTTGGCGGAAGGCCGGGGTGCCTGGGTTGTGGGCGGTTGGGTCGGTGTCCTGATTCTGTTTTCGGGGTGTGATCTTGGATTTAGGCCCGTGATGGTGGTTGTTGTGGTGTGGGCTGTGGGTGTGTGTGGCTTGGGTTTTGGCGGTATTCCGCGGGTTTGAGTATATGGCTTGTTTGGGTGTGGGGTTGTGGGCGGTCGGTGCGGTGGTCCGAATCGGTTTTCGGGGTGTGATGTCGGATTTGGTGCGGACCGGCGGGGTGGGGTGCGAGTGAGTGGTGCGTGAGATTGTTGGTGTTCTGCGGTTTTCGGTGTGCTGCCGGTCGTGGTGATGGGGTGGGGTCGGCCGTGACCGGGCCTGATTCTGTTTTCGGGGTGTGATCTTGGATTTAGGCCCGTGATGGTGGTTGTTGTGGTGTGGGCTGTGGGTGTGTGTGGCTTGGGTTTTGGCGGTATTCCGCGGGTTTGAGTATATGGCTTGTTTGGGTGTGGGGTTGTGGGCGGTCGGTGCGGTGGTCCGAATCGGTTTTCGGGGTGTGATGTCGGATTTGGTGCGGACCGGCGGGGTGGGGTGCGAGTGAGTGGTGCGTGAGATTGTTGGTGTTCTGCGGTTTTCGGTGTGCTGCCGGTCGTGGTGATGGGGTGGGGTCGGCCGTGACCGGGCCTGATTCTGTTTTCGGGGTGTGATCTTGGATTTAGGCCTGCGGACCTTCGTCAATCATCAATCTGGCATCCTTGCAGCAATCATCAGAGTATGGGACAATCGTAAGGTCTGCACGAACCCGTCACGACATCGTGGATTTACTTGACACGGCGCATCTATTTGACACAGCGCAGTGTGCTGCGTCGCATGGAACGGACATGGTGTATCGAACGTGAGGTGTGCGTGGCCGCATGAAGGGGATACATCGAGGCGGTGGCGATCCCGAAAGGAACATGGGAAAGGAACATGGCATGATGACCGACCATGAAGACTATGACGACCTGCCGACGCACAGTTGCGTATCAGCCGGTCACGTGCAATCGAAGTTCCAGCCCCGGTCCCAGTCTCAACCCCAACCGGCGCAATCGCCCATACTTTACTCTCGGTCCCATCCCACGTCCCGAACGCTCGTCCGGCGCGTGGTCGCGGCACTCGTCATCGTAATGCTCGCCGGCAGCGCTGTTCTGTTGGGGTGCTTGTCCGCGTACGCCTGGTATCGCCGTGCTTTGGCGGATTGCGTGGAGTGGGGGACCACGTATCGGCTCATTGACGCGCATGTCGAGGCGCTGGCCGATCAGGCGGATGAGCTCGCCGCACGGGATGCCGCCGAATCGCGCACTGCCAACAGCGAGACACGTGAGACACAACGTCTGCGAACGGTTGTCGCAGAAGCCTCGAAACAACGGCGTCAAGCCGACGCGGCCGTGCACGCGATCACTGATATTCGGGTGTCTTGTGCAGCCAAGCAGTCGCCGGTCGCCTTGCATGAGCATGTCGAAGCGTTCCGCGATGCGTCGAACCGGCTGCGGCCTGAGATCGGGCGGATTCTCGGAGCGCTCGAGCCAGTCGCGGCGCGCGTGCTCGAACATGATCTGCAAGCCAAGGCGGCGGCCGTCAATCGTATACGCGCGGTCATGCCGGGTATGCGTGCGTTGTACCGGGATACCCCTGGCCTGCGCGATGCCGGTACCGGGCGCGAATTGCGTGACGCGTTGACCCAGGCGGCATCTGCGGCGGATAATCCCGATTCCACGTATCGTACCCTCGCCGATGCCGAGCATACATTGTTCGCGAAGGCGGACGAGTTCACCCGTGCGAGGAATACGCAGCGTGGCATCGACTGCGGCCGTATGGCATGTGTCGCGCTGACATTCGACGATGGCCCACGAGCCGATATCACCCGTCGCGTTGTGCAATCGCTGCGCGACAAGGGCGACCGGGCGACGTTTTTCGCGGTAGGCGGGGCGATCGATGATGCCACAATCCCGGTTCTGCGCGATGACACGCGCTACGGCATGCCGGTGGGAAGCCACACCATGTCGCATATGGATCTGCCGACGATTATGCAGGCGGGAACCGAACGCCAGGAATTCGATGAAGCTTCGGCACGAATCAGCGAAGCGACGGGTCGACCGGTCAATCTGCTTCGCCCGCCGCACGGTGCCGCGGACGAGGAGAGCCGCCGGTATCTGGCCGATCATCTTGGCGTGGGCATCGCTTTGTATGATGTCGATTCCTACGATTGGGCGGCGGGTGCGTCCGCCCGGTCCGTTCAGTGGAAGGTCACCGCGCAGACGAGGCCGGGCTCGATCATCCTCATGCATGATATCCATGAACACACCGCAACGGCTCTGCCGCATATCCTTGACGCACTGCACGCCAAAGGTTTCCGGACGGTCACCATCGACGAACTGACCGGGCAGTACCCGCGACCGGGATATGTCTATTATTCGCGCGACAACATCGTTCCCTGGTGACGCTCGCAATCAGCGCTTTTCCGGTTTCAGCGCATGCGAGCCGCCTGTCGCTGCGGCTTGTGACGGCGTTTGCTGATCCGGACATCCGTCATGGATTCGTGTTGTCCCTGACCATGGCGTATACTTGCATACGCCTCCGCATGGCGTTACGTCACCCAACTCCCCCAGGGCAGGAATGCAGCAAGGGTAAGTGGCCTCTGACGGGTGTGCGGAGGTTTTTCTATTTCCTCGTCGGCAGAACCCGAGCGGCACACGCCGCAGATCGCCACCCTCCTCTGCAAACTGGTGACGCGGGGGCCGTCAGCGTAGCTAGTTTGAGTATCGTCACAAACTGTTGACGTGGGGATGGTCGTCAGCGTAGCTAGTTTGTGGAGGGGTTGGCTGATGGTCCCGGTGCCCTTCTAGCCGCCTGTCCGGCGATGGCAACACCCAACAGTGTGTATGCTTCGTAACCTTCTGCTTCGTAACCTTCTACCGACGTTGACTGGCCTCTGAGCGTCGGCAGAAGCTGGGTGCCCGACACTGTGTCCGCTTTTCAACCTTCTACCGACACTGACGGGGTTCTCAACGTCGGCAGAAGCAGGAGGGTGGGGACGGCGGTGGTCGTCGATGACGCTTTCCACATGATTCGGCGGTCGGGTTACATGATGTCTGCTGTGGCCTTTCACCGGTCCCGATTGGCTTGATGTGCCGCGGTTGTGAACAATCACTGGGAATTGCGCAAGCCTGCAGAAGCGCTGAAGGTATAGTCAGAGACTATGGACGAGAATGCACAAGACCCGCGATCTGAGGAACAGGACATGACGCAACCGGCTCATGCTCCCGAACAGAATGCCGCCGCACAAGGCGGGACTGAGCTGCCCGCTGCATCCGCGCAATCCACGGTTCCGCCGGCTTCGACCGTGTCTCCAGCCGTACCTGTGCCCGCACCTCCGACCGCCTCCGTGCCTTCGGAATCTGCTGCCTCAGCGTCTGAGCCATCGCCGTCGACGCCTGCAACGTCGTCGGTACCGCCGGCTCCCCGCGTTCCTCCGATGCCTCCGATGCCAGCAGTGCATACCGCGCCTTCAGACCAGTCCGCACAGTTGCATCCAACTTCCGGGATCGCTTCATCGCAACCCGCGCACGATGCCGCCTCCGGTCGCGCAGATGCCACCCCCACGGATACCACGGATACCGCGGATACCGCAGGACAGTCCACGGAACGCTCGCCGTCCCGGTCGGGGTCGTCAGAACCCCCGTCCAGCCCGACTGGCCCATCGCAGACCGCCCCACAGCAATCACAGCAGCAACCACAACAACCCCAGCAGCTGCAGCAGCACCCCAAGCCGTCCATGCTTTTCCCGCAGACTGATGACACTCAGGGCCAGACAACACCCAGGCCGCCAGCAAAGCCAATGTTCGCGCCGATTCCGGACGATGCCGACGCCGGCGACCTCGCCGATGCACGGATGCGCAATCTTTGGCCGTCCGACCCGCTTGAAGCATCTACGTCGTCCAAACGTGGCCGCAATGCCGGTGCGCTAGCCGGTGCCGGCAATAGCCCCGATTCCGGATTGTCAGCAGGATCGCCGGCGGCCTCAGCAAACGCAGCAGCCTCGTCGGATAGCAATCTCACGGTCGAAGGCATGGATTCAGGCCTTGCCAGACTTGACCCGCTCGCCGTCCACCCGCGTCTGTCCAGCAGGATTCTGTGCATCGTGTTCGGCCTGTTGCTGCTCGCCGCGGCCGCTGGCGTGTGGTGGCTTGGCGTGCGCACGGCAAACGGGCAGAATTTCGATGACGAAGTGTGGCTTCGACTCAACACCTCGCTGCCGTCGTGGCTGCGATCGCTGGTGCATCTGCTCGCGGTGTCGAGCACGGTGATTGCCATCAGCGTCGTCTTCGCACTCGCCGGAATCGTTGTCGCGGCGGTCCGCAAGCGGTGGTGGTTGCTTGGCCAGCTGGTCGTATTCGCCGGCCTGTGCTACGGGTCTTCGCTGTTGAAAGGCGTCCTGCCACGCCCGTACCTGCAGAATATCAATTCTTCAGCCAGCAATACCGCGCCGTCGGGGCATACGTTGCTCGCCGCGGCGGCTGTCGTGGTTCTGGTGTGCGCGGTGCCTCGCGCTTGGCGTGCCGCGTGTGCCGCAGTCGGTTCGGTTTATACGATGCTCGTCGCGTTGTCCCTGGTCGCCGGAAAGTGGCATCGCCCTACGGATGTGGTGATGAGCCTGCTGATTGTTGGCGGATGGGCGTTGCTGGTGCTCGCCTGCACACGCACATCCGGCATGGATGAAATCGGCACTCGTTCGGCTTCGGCGAGTATCCAGATCGTCGGCAGTGTGATGATTACCGGCGGCATTATGGTCTGCTTGTACGGGGCGTATCTCGTGTGGCAGATTGAACCGGGGCTTTCGCTGGGCGCGAGCTGGACACAATCCGGTGCCTGCGCGGCGACGACCATGCTGGTGTGTGGCGTGTCGATGCTGGTATTCGGGCTCGTGCTGGCGATGCGCCAACTCACCGCTTCACCGTTGACAAAACTCGGTCTGGTCGGCGCCCCGCCGGCCCCGCCGTCAAAGTAGCACGGCACACCAGATACGACGTTGACCATACGCCGTGAGTATTATGGCGTTCCGTAAGCAGTACGTAAGGAGGGGCAATGACAGCCGGCACAAAGCTCGTTATCGTGGAGTCTCCGACGAAAGCGAAGAAAATCGCGGGATACCTTGGGGATGGATATACCGTGCTCGCATCGGTCGGTCATATCCGCGACCTTGCCCAGCCAAGCCAGGTGCCCGCATCGAAGAAGGACAAATTCGGCAAGTTCGGCGTTGATGTGAACGACGGATTCGAGCCGTATTACATCGTCGGCCCTGACAAGAAGAAAACCGTGTCGCAGCTCAAGGACGCGTTGAAAAACGCCGACGAGCTCTATCTGGCAACTGATGAGGATCGCGAAGGCGAAGCGATTGCATGGCATCTCGTGCAGACCCTCAAGCCGAAGGTTCCCATCAAGCGCATGGTGTTCCATGAAATCACGCCTGAGGCGATCAAGGCATCGTTGACCAAGACGCGAGATGTTGACGACCATATGGTGGACGCGCAGGAGACTCGGCGTGTACTCGATCGCCTCTACGGCTATGAACTTTCGCCGGTGTTGTGGCGCAAGGTCGGCCCGGGATTGTCGGCCGGCCGTGTGCAGTCGGTGGCCACGCGCCTGATCGTCGAGCGGGAACGCGAGCGTATGGCCTTCGTCAAGGCCCCCTACTGGGATGTCGTGGCGACGCTGTCGGCGCCGGGTGCGGAAGGCGAACCGGTGCGCTTCGACGCGCGTATGGTGCAGCTCGGCGGCAAACGACTCGCCACGTCCAAGGATTTCGGTGCGGACGGCAAGCTCACGCCGGCGGGCTTTGCGGACAATGTCTGCCAGCTGGACGCCGAAGGTGCCGCTGAGGTCGCGCAGACGTTGCGCGAAGCGCCGTTCACCGTGGAATCGATGGAATCCCGCCCGTATCGCAGGCGTCCGCTGCCGCCGTTCACGACATCTACCTTGCAGCAGACTGCCGGCAACCGGCTCGGCATGAGCTCCCGCCAGACGATGCGGGCCGCGCAGGGGCTGTACGAGAACGGTTTCATCACGTATATGCGTACCGATTCCGTCACTTTGTCGCAAGAGGCGATTGCCGCGGCGCGCAATGCCGTCGAATTCCACTTCGGCAAGAAATTCCTCTCCGACGCCCCGAAACAGTACGCGACCAAGACCGCTGGGGCGCAGGAGGCGCACGAATGCATCCGTCCGGCAGGTTCCAGATTCCGCGATCCGGACGATGTGGCGCGCAAAGTGCCTGCGGACCAGGCGAAACTCTACCGGCTGATCTGGCAGCGCACCTTGGCGTCGCAGATGGCCGACGCCACCGGTTCGACGGCGACCGTTCGCCTGAACGCGACCGCCGGATCCCGCGGCGAGGCGGTGTTCCAAGCGTCCGGCACGGTTATCGAATTCCCCGGATTCATGCGGGCGACCGGTGAAGGCAAGCGCCCCGCGCAATCGGCGTCCACCTCTGCGAGCGAAGCCTCGGCAAGCGGGGCGCAGCTCGCGACACGCGGCAAGTCGGGTAAAGAGAGCGAAAACGTCTCCTTGCCTCCGATGCACCCGGGTGACGTGCTCGCCGCCGACGATGTCCAGGCGGATGGCCATGAGACGCAGCCGCCGGCACGATACACGGAGGCTTCGCTGGTCAAGACTTTGGAAGCCAAGGAGATTGGCCGCCCGTCCACCTACGCGAGCATCATCTCCACGATTATCGACCGCGGTTACGTGTATGAACGCGGCCGGGCGCTGATTCCCTCATGGCTTGCGTTCGCTGTGGTCAAGCTGCTGGAGACGAATTTCCCCAAGTACGTGGATTACCAGTTCACGGCGGATATGGAAAACGGCCTCGACCGCATCGCCCGTGGCAAGGAGACCGGCAAGGAGTGGCTGACCCGCTTCTATTTCGGGTCCGGCGACGGTGCGGCAGCGAACGCCGATGAAGCGCATGAAGGCTTGCAACAGCAGGTCGCGCAGCTGGGCGAGATTGACGCCCGTGCGATCAACACCATTGAAATCGGCGACGGCCTGCATGTGCGCGTCGGACGTTACGGCCCGTATCTCGAGGATATGAATCATCTGGATGCCGAAGGCAATCCCAAGCGGGCATCCCTGCCGCCGACGCTCGCCCCTGACGAACTGACCGTCGAGAAAGGCCATGAGCTGATCGAAAGCAACGCCGGCGGTCCGCGCGAACTGGGCACCGACCCCGCGACAGGCGGAATCGTCGAAGTGCGCAACGGCCGATTCGGCCCGTATGTCTCCCTGACCATCCCGCAGGCGCAGGATGCGCAGGGCAAGGCGGCAGGGGCCAAAAGCAGCAAGAAGAGCAGTGCTCCGAAACCGAAGATGGCGTCGTTGTTCAAGTCGATGAAGCCTGAGACTGTGACCTTGGAGCAGGCGTTGCAGCTGTTGAGTCTGCCGCGTGTCGTTGGCACGGTCGAGGAGACGGACGCGAAGACCGGCGAGATCAAGCAGGCGACCATTTCTGCAAGCAACGGTCGCTACGGCCCGTATCTGACCAAGACCACGGCCGATGGCGGTTCCGAGACGCGGTCGCTGGGCAGTGAGGACGAGATCTTCACTGTGGATTTGGCGAAGGCTCAGGAACTGTTCGCCCAGCCGAAGTATGGGCGTGGCCGCGGCCGTGGTGCCGCCAAACCGCCGCTGCGTACCCTCGGCAACGACCCGGAGACCGGCAAGCCCGTGACCATCAAGGACGGCTTCTACGGGGCGTATATCACTGACGGTGAGACGAATCGCACGCTGCCCAAGCAGTACACGCCCGAATCAATCGATCCGCAGGAAGCGTTCCGACTGCTCGCCGAGAAGCGTGCTGCGGGCCCGTCCAAGCGGCGCACCCGGCGCGGCGCTTCGAAGTCCGGCTCCAAAACGACGGCCAAGAAGACCACGACCAGAAAGTCCGCGGCGAAGACCGCAACCAAGAAAACCACAACCAAGAAAACGACCACGAAGAAAACCGCAGGCGCCAGCTCGTCGGCATCCGGAACGAAGCGCAGTACGAAGAGCGCAGCCGCCACAAAGGAGCAGTAATGACCACACACGCCCCAGCAGGCCTGTTCATATCCTTCGAAGGCGTTGACGGGGCGGGCAAAACCACGCAGGTCGAACGTCTGCGCGACTATTTCGCGGGATTGGGCAGAAACGTCGTGGTGACGCGCGAACCCGGTGGAACCGATTTGGGCGTGCAATTGCGCACTATGTTGCTGCACGGGGGCGATATCGCCCCCAGGACGGAAGCGCTCCTGTTTGCCGCCGACCGCGCCCAGCATGTGGCAGAGGTCATCGTCCCGGCGTTGGAACGCGGCGATATCGTCATCACCGACCGGTATCTCGACTCTTCGCTCGCGTATCAGGCGGGGGGACGGGAACTGACCGTCGATGATGTACGGGGCTTGAGCATGTGGGCGACCGGCGGATTGCTGCCGCGGCGCACGTACCTGCTCGATGTTGATCCGCAGGTTTCGCATAGGCGGCTCACCCACGGCGAGGATCGGATGGAATCTGCCGGCTATGATTTCCAGCGGCGCACCCGTCAGGAATTCCTGAATCTCGCCCGTGCGGATTCTGCGCGATTCCTGGTGGTGGATGCCTCACAAGGAATCGAGGCCGTCTGGAATACTATTCGTAACGATGCCGAACAGCTGCTCGGGGGAGCGGCGGCATCCACGGAAACATCGGGAATTCCGGGAGTATCAGGCGACGCGCGGCAGACGGGGGAACACAGCTCATGAGTGTATGGGATTCGATTGTCGGGCAGCAGCCCGTGGTCAGTCAGCTGAGTGCGATTGCGGCCGGCGATCCCGCGGCCATCGCCCAATCATGGCTGATTTGCGGGCCTCCCGGATCAGGGCGCTCGAATGTCGCCAAGGCCTTCGCTGCGGCTTTGGAAAGCCCGGACCATGGGCTCGGCGACGAACCGACGCGTGCCGCGCATCTGGTGCTGGCCGGAACGCATCCGGATGTCACGGTCCTGTCAACCGACAAAGTGACCATCGGCATTGACGAAGTCCGCGAGCTAATCGGCATGTCGGAGCAGATGCCGAGCATTTCGCCGTGGCGTATCATCATCATTGAAGACGTCGACCGGATGCTCGAACGCACGACCAACGTGCTGCTCAAGGAAATCGAGGAACCTGCAGAACATACGATTTGGCTGTTGTGCGCCCCGAGCGCGCAAGACGTGTTGCCGACGATTCGCTCGCGTACACGTATTGTGAATCTGGCGGTGCCCTCGAACGCTGCGGTGGCACGCTTCCTGGAACAACATGACGGCGTCGATTCAGCTTTGGCGTCCCGCGCGGCGCGGCTCGCCGAAGGGCATATCGGCATCGCTCGGCTGTATGCCGGCGACGACCAGGTGCTTGCTGACCGCGATGAGCTGGTGGTCGGGGTGCTGGGCATGCATCGGGCGTCTGATGCGGTGTTGCTCGCCGGTCGTCTGACCGACAGCGCCAAGGCACAAGCGCAGGGCGATGTTGACCGTCAGGCGCAGCAGGACGAACGCGAGTTCCGGCGGGTCAACGGGCTGGGGGAGAAGGACCGGATTCCGCCCAAGCTGCGTTCCGCCTACCATGCGATCAGCAAGAAAGATGATTTGAAACGCCGTGCCACCAGACGTACGCGCGATGTGCTCGACCGTGCGTTGACCACCGTGGCGAGTGTGTACCGCGATGTCGCCGTCATCCAGAACAACGCTGATGATGCCGTCGGACTGATTAATCTCGAGAATCGCACAGCCATCACTGAGCTTTCGGTCAGATTGACGCGCCGGGATGCCGTGCGGAGGCTGGAGGACATTGCGACGGCTCGCCGCAGACTTGCGGGCAACGGCAATCCGCTGCTGGTGTTCGAGGCGTTGTTCTGCGCTTTGCTCGTTTGAGCCGACTCGGCGTGTTGTCCCGTGTTGTCCCGTTTAGGGTTTCCGCTTCCGAACGCGAAAGTACGCTAGGGCCGTGTCAACCCGGGCCGTGTCAGCCCGGGTTGACACGACCCAAACAGCGTCAATCCAAACACTGTCAATCCAAACAACGTCAATCGTCGTTGGATTCGCGGGTGGATTGTCTGGCGATGACGCGGCGGGGGAACATCACATGACGCCCGAGCCGTGCCCCCGCCTCGGTGTCGGACGCGTTCGCCTGGGCGTTGGCGATGAGCCGCAAGCTCTCCGCCGCCATCTGCTGCAAAGGCGCACGCATCGAAGTCAATGCGGGCGTGCTGGACGCCGCGGCCTCGTTGTCCTGCAAACTGACGACTTGAACCTGCCCGGGCACGTTGATGGGCAACTGCTCAAGCGCGATGAGCACGCCGATCGCCGTGTCCGATGATGAGCAAATCACCGCTTCGGGGGTCTGGTCCGTCCCACGGCCGGCGAATATTCGCATGGTGTCGGAGAACCCGCGTTGCACGGTTCCGTCGGCGATGGTGATCCACTCGCTGTCGGCGCGCACGTGCAGCAAATTGAGCGAGGATTGGAACGCGAGCAGGGTTTCCGCGCCGTCGCTTGAACCGACTTCATCGCTCAGGTACGCGACGGACGCCGCCCCGCGTTCGACGACATGGGTGACCGCCAATTCGACGGAAGCGCCATTGTCGATGCTGACCCAATCGTGCCGCAGCAGATTCGTCGACCCTAGCAGCTGGATGATTGGCGTGTCCGCCGCGATGCCCCGGGTGAGGGATACGCCGGCGTGCGGGCACGGCAGAACGATGATGCCGTCGGTGGGGTGCCCGCAGAACGCTTTGATGCGTCGATGTTGCGCCGCCGGGGTGCTGTCAATGCCAAGCAGCAGCTGCATGTGCGCGGCGCTGGCCGCCTCGCTCACGGCGGTGACCACGCTTGCGGCCATCAGCGTCGAGGTCGCCGGCATGGACAGGGCGATGGTGTTGCTCACATCGCTGCGTAACGCGCTGGCGGCGCTGTTGACCGAATAGTTGAGTTCGTGGGCGGCTTTGCGCACTCGCCGCGCAATGTCGTCGTCTTTGGTTCTTCTGCCTGACAGGACGCGTGAGACGGTGGCAATCGAGACGTCGGCCAGGGCGGCGACGTTCGTGATCGAGGCGCCGTTCGGTTTGCCGTGTGATGATGCCATGTGTGCTCCCAGTCAGTGGTTCCGGGAAAGCGTTTGTTTTCGTAAACATGCCTTCCGCCGTGTGGATTATAGCGGTTCGAGGCGTCGGCCGTGCAACCGTGTTCGCCGGCTGTGTCCCGCCCGTGCTCCGGCGGAGGCAGTATCGGCAGTATCAGCGGTATACCCGGTGTGCCCGCGCTCCGCGCCGCGCTGATAGCAGTAAGCCGCCCCGGTTGTCAACGGGACGGCTTACTTGGTTCGTGGGTGTGGGGCGGGGCATGGTCCGATTCGCCGGATTCGCCGGACTTCAGCCCTTGCTCAGCCCTAGCTTTTCTTGGTCAGTCTTTGATCAGGGTTGCGACGAGGTTGTCGGCGACGGCTTCCGCGTTGTCTCCGTCCACGGTGATTTCGATGGTGTCGCCCTGCTTGATGCCCAGTCCCATCACGGACAGGATGCTGCCGGCGTTGACGGCGTTGCCGCCCTGCTTGGCGATGGTGACTGCGCAGCCGGAAGCGGTGGCTGCCTGTGCGAATTCAGCTGCCGGACGGGCGTGGATGCCGACTGGATCGTTGACTGTTGCGGTACGGGTTGCGGTTGCCATATGAGACACTCCTTTGCGTCATGCGGTATGTCACGCGGATGCTCGTCGCACCCGCTCCACGCCACAACCTTGGCTGTAGCGTTCCAGCAATAATCGTATCATGTTTTTCTGAAAAAGAGAAAACGTTTACCGGCGTTGCGTCGCGGATTTCTGGTATATAGTTATGCATTGCAGAAAAGAGACGCCTGCGATGGTGTGAGCGTCTCCCATACGATTTCCGCCGGCGGAAACCGGCGATACAGAAGGAGTCCCCATGGTCATCACTGGTGTTGGAATTGGTCGCGGCGTCGCTGTCGGTCCTGTTATCCGTATGGCAGCCCCGCTTCCCGAACCCGCGGATACCCCGAGGAATGAGGGCGTGAGCGCCGAAGACGAAATCAATCGCGCGATGAAGGCGCTCAATACCGTCAACGCCGATCTCAACCGCCGTGCCGAAGAAGCCGCGAACGGCGATGAGGCCACCAAGAAAGCCGCGCCGATTCTGCAAGCGATTGCCATGTTCGCCTCCGACCCGTCGCTGGCCGAATCAATCAAGAATCTCATCAACGGTGGCAAGACCGCCGAACGCGCGGTATTGGAAGGTTTCGGCCAGGTCGAGGAGATGTTCAAGGCCATTGGCGGTTACCAGGCGGAACGCGCGGCCGACCTGCATGATGTCGGCCAGCGTGTGATTGCGGATCTCATGGGGCTGCCGGCTCCGGGTGTGCCCCAGAGCGACACGCCGTTCGTACTTGTGGCCGAGGACCTGTCCCCGGCGGACACCGCCGCGCTTGACCTGGGCAAGACCCTCGCCATCGTCACCAGTCAGGGCGGTCCGACCAGCCACACCGCCATTCTGGCGCGCGCCCGCGGCATCGTGGCCGTGGTGTCCGCCCAAGGCGCCGATGACATCAAGGATGGGCAGACCGTCGTGGTCAACGCCGCGAAGAACACCGTAATCATCGACCCGAGCGACGAGGAGATTGCCGAAGCGCACAAGGCGAAGGCGAACGCCGCCAAGGCCAAGGAGCTGCGCGGCAAGCCCGGGCAGACCAAGGACGGCCATCTTATCCCGCTGCTCGCCAATGTTGGCAAGCCGGAGGACGCCGACCCGGCACTCGAGTACGGTGCCGAAGGCGTCGGCCTGTTCCGCACTGAATTCCTGTTCCTTGGCAACGAGGAGCCGCCGAGCGTCGAAGAGCAAACCGAGGCGTACGCCAAGCTGCTCAGCCGCTTCCCGGGCAAGAAGGTCGTTATCCGCATGCTGGACGCCGGCGCGGACAAACCGCTGCCGTTCCTGACCCCTGAGGACGAACCGAATCCTGCGCTCGGTCTGCGTGGCTTGCGCACGCTTCGTGTGCACAAGAAGGTGCTTGACGATCAGCTCGAAGCGATTGCGCGCGCCGACGCCCAGACCAACGCCGATTTGTGGGTGATGGTCCCGATGGTCGCCGACCAGTGGGAGGCCGACTACTTCGTCAAGCTTGGCAAGTCCAAGGGCTTGAAGAAGGTCGGTGTCATGGCCGAAGTCCCGTCGATCGCGCTGATGGCCGACAAAGTCGCCAAGGTCGCCGATTTCGTGTCTATCGGCACGAACGACCTGACCCAGTACACGCTGGCTGCCGACCGTACGCTCGGTTCCGTGGCCCACTACCAGACCGCGTGGCATCCGGCGGTGCTGCGTGCCATCAAGTTGATCGCCGACGCGGGCAACGCCAACGGCATGCCGGTCGGCGTGTGCGGCGAGGCGGCGGCTGACCCGGATCTGGCGGTCGTTCTCGCCGGCATCGGCGTCAACTCGCTGTCCATGACCCCGGTCGCCTTGGACGATGTGCGCGCGCAGCTCGCCTCCGTCACCTTCGAGGAAGCCAAAGAAAAGGCCGCCGCGGCGCTCGACGGCGATTTCTACAAGCCGGCGGAGTGACGCTTCAGCCCGATGCGCCGGGCGTGATGGCATCGAGCGTGGCGCATCGGGCTTGGCATACCCGGCAATAGGGCATGCCGTCGACGGGTCGGTTTCGGGTCGGTTCCAGGTCGGTTTTGGTCGGTTTCTGAACGGGGCCGGCCCGACGCCGTATTCGGTATGTTGCGGTTGCGCGCACGTCATCACGATGCGCGATACTGATGATATGAGAATTTCCGCTGACTTTACCGTTGTGCCCGATGAGTTCGCCAAGCGTGCACCCGCCGAGAACCGCGTGGACGGCACGCCTGTCGTCTCGTTCCCCTTCTATATCGACGACCTCGCCCCGGACGCGATGTTCCTGCATTGGGAATTGTCCGATCCGGACTCCATTCCGGTGTGCGGTTTCGAGTGGATCCACTGGGCGGTCGCCAATGTGCCGGTTGACGCGCTCATGTTTGATTTCAACGATTCGCATGCCTTGCAGATTCCGGCCGATTTCTCCCGCTCCCTGCCTTCGATGATTCCCGAGGCAGTGCAGGGGCGTACGTCGGCGGCCAGCAAGTTCGTCGGCGCGACGAACCCCGCGGTGACCATGCGTTACAACGGCCCGCAGCCGCCGGACAAGGACCATGATTACCTGCTGCAGGTGTGGGCCTCTCGCGAGGAGCTGCCCGGGTTGAATCAGGGATTCTGGTTCAACGAGATGCTGCACGACCTGCGCAAGGCGGACAGCCTGGTCGATCAGGGGGCCACCTTCTTCACCGGCCGCGCCTGAGCGGCCTGTCTTGCGTCCCAGCGGACGTGTCGCTTTCGACGCCATCGACTGTCGTATGGCCCGCGTGACACAATGCGCTTGACAGATGCAATCGATGCAACCGGTTCAATCTGGTTCAATCCGGTTCAATCGCGTGATTCCCCGCGTCGGATGCCACGAATCCATGCGTGACTTGGCCGTCGGATATGCGCGAAGGCTTGGAAATTCGGCAAAACTGAAAGGAACACCATGGCCTGCACCACGATTTTGGTAGGTAAGGACGCGAGCTATGACGGCTCGACCATCATCGCCCGCAATGAGGATTCCGCCAACGGCGAATTCAATCCGAAGCGTTTCATCGTCGTTCGCCCGAGCGAACAGCCGCGGCATTACCGCAGCGTGCTCAGCCACGTCGAAGTCGATCTGCCGGACAATCCGTTGCAATACACTGCCGTGCCGAACGCCGACACCAAAGAAGGCATCTGGGGCGAAGCGGGCGTCAATGAGGCGAACGTGGCGATGAGCGCCACCGAAACGCTGACCACGAACGAACGCGTGCTCGGCGCCGACCCGTTTGTCGAACTCACCCCGGCCAAAGGCAAGCCCGGCGAGGACGGCTACGAGCCCGAAACCCCCGGCGGCATCGGCGAGGAAGATTTCCTGACCCTCGTGCTGCCGTACATCAAAACCGCCCGCGAAGGCGTCAAGCGTCTCGGCTCGCTGCTTGAGCAGTTTGGCACGTACGAGATGAACGGCGTCGCCTTCTCCGATTCGCATGAGATCTGGTGGCTGGAAACGGTTGGCGGGCATCACTGGATCGCCAAGCGCGTGCCCGATGAGGCGTATGTGACCATGCCGAACCAGCTGGGCATCGACGAATTCGATCTGGACGACGCCTTGGAAGATCAGGAGAGCCATATGTGCTCCGCCGATCTTGCCGAGTTCATCGAGCACAACCATCTCGACCTTGCCGTCGAATCGACGTCGCCGTTCAACCCGCGTGATGCGTTCGGCTCCCATTCGGATTCTGACCACGTGTACAACACACCGCGTGCATGGTACATGCAGCGTTTCCTCAACCCGTATGACGAGGTGTGGGACGGCAAGGATGCGGACCATACGCCGGAAAGCAACGACATCCCGTGGGCCCGCCAGCCGGAGCGCAAGATCACCATCGAGGACGTGAAATACGTGCTCAGCTCGCATTATCAGGGCACGCCGTTCGACCCGTACGGGCATCTGGGCGACGAACACACCCGGCACATGTACCGCACAATCGGCATCAACCGTCAGAGTCAGCTGTCGGTCATGCAAATCCGTCCGTACCGTCCGCAGTCCAACCGCGCGATTCAGTGGATTGCCTACGGTTCCAACCCGTTCAACACGCTGGTCCCGTTCTTCCCGAACGTGGACACAACCCCGAAGTACTTCGAGGACACAACTACCCGCGTGACTTCCGAGAACTTCTACTGGGAGAATCGCATCATCGCGGCGCTGTGCGATGCCGCGTTCTCCGACACCGCGAACGCAGTGGAACGCTATCAGGAGAAGACCGGCGGTATGGCCCACCGTCTGATCGCCGCGACCGACGAGCAGGTGTCCCGTCTCGGCGGCGAGAACGAGGCGAAGGCCAAGCAGCTGGAGGACGAGTTCGAGGCGGACAATCTCGATGGCGATGTGGAGCCGCTTGAGCCCGACCAGATTATCGAGGTCGTGCGTGATCAGGAGGTGCGCGACGTGCTCGCCGCCGCGAACCAGACCATGGCCGACCAGATCAAGGAAGAGACCGACAAGCTGCTCGACACCGTGCTGTACATCACCAGCATGAAGATGAAGAACGGGTTCAACCGCTCGGACAACTGAGGTCGGCCGGGTCGGCTGGCTTCGGTTGGACAGGCTGGCTTCGGTTGGGCGCCGGTTGGGTCGGCTGGCTGGCGTCTGTTGACTTTGTCGGTTGCTCGGCCGCATCGGCTGGCTTCGGTTGGACTTCGGTCGAGCGCCGGCTGGGTCGGTGGTCGACCGCTGCGCCAGTTGACGCCGGTTAGCGTCGGTCGGGGTTGCGACATGCGCGATCCCAAGCCGATCGCCGGCAGTCCCGCGTATCGCCCACATCATTCCCCGTGTCGCAGGTGCCAACGCGCCAGCCGCGACACGGGGAAATGTGTATCCGGCGTGTCTTTCCGGCGTGTCTTCCCGGCGGTCTGCGTGTCTTGCAAAGTCCTGCTGTTTTCCGGCGGTTTGTCGCCGCATCGAGGTGTCAGCTGTTCGGACAATCAAGCATCGCTGACAGGGCCATCGATTATAGTAAAACCGTGCGCAACGCGGGCTTGCGCATGGTTTCTTGCTTGTGGCTGTAGCAGTGCGTC